>JAITSU010000002.1 GCA_031287525.1 Zoogloeaceae bacterium
CTTGCTTGCTTGCTTGCTTGCTTGCTTGCTTGCTTGCTTGCTTGCTTGCTTGCTTGCTTGCTTGCTTGCTTGCTTGCAAAAATTGTTGCGCCGGTTTTTGAAATGTCAAGGGAATTCGTCAGTTTTTTCATGATTGATTCACCTGCGTGAATGAAAAGATTGGAAGATTCTATTCGCTCTGTATAAAAGCGCAAGACGCAATTCATCCACGCCCAAAGTGGCGGGAGCATCCGGCTCCCGCAGGTAAGGTCACGAACGGGAGCAGGATGCTCCCGCTACTTTGATACGCAGGGTAGAAGGGTAGGGCGCGTTCTCCGAACGCGCCGTTTGTTGACTGCGGCGGTTTCGGAGAAACCGCCCTACCTTAACGGGCGCAGGATGCGCCCACGACGGGCGAACGCAGTTCGCCCCTACGCCGCAGGGGTGGGGAGAAGGTGCGGTTCAGCGCGAAATGACGCTTTCACAGGATGAACCAGCCCCCTCTTCCACGAGGGGAAAGGGGACATAAGCCCCTACCTTGACCATCATCAAGCCCACTCCCCGCATTCTGCGGCTATACTTGAAAATTCTGTTTTCCGGCGCGCCGAGAAATTCACTCCACATGACCGCAGAAAAAAAGCCCACCCTGATTTGCCCCGCCGGTAGTCTGCCGGCGCTGAAGACCGCCATCGACCACGGCGCGGACGCGGTGTATGCCGGATTCAAAAATGCCACCAATGCCCGCAATTTCGCCGGACTGAATCTCGACGACAAGGCGCTGGCGACGGGCATCGACTACGCGCACGGGCGCGGCAAAAAAGTCCTGATTGCCATCAACACCTACCCGCAGCCGGGGCGGGTGGCGGAATGGCAGCAAGCCGTCGACGCCGCCGCCCGTTTCGGCGTCGACGCCGTCATTCTGGCGGATGTCGGCTTGCTCGCCTACGCCCGCGAACGCCATCCCGATTTGCCCCTGCATCTTTCCGTGCAAGGCTCTGCCACCAATTACGAAGCCATCAATTTTTGTCGACGCGAATTCGGCATCCGCCGCGTCGTGCTGCCGCGCGTGCTCACGCTGGCGCAGGTCAAGGATTTGATTGCTCACACCGAAGTCGAAGTGGAAGTATTCGGTTTCGGCAGTCTTTGCGTGATGAACGAAGGTCGCTGCTGGCTGTCTTCCTACGCCACCGGCGAATCGCCCAACACCGTCGGCGCCTGTTCTCCCGCCAAATTCGTGCGCTGGGAAAAACGTCCCGCGCAGGCTGGCGAAACGCCCGGCGAACACATGGACGCCCGTCTGAACGGCATCCTCATCGACACCTTCGCGCCGCAGGAATCCGCCGGTTATCCCACCCTCTGCAAAGGTCGCTTTGAAGTGCGGGGCGACACCTACTACGCGCTGGAAGAACCCACCAGCCTGAATGTGCTGGAAGTGCTGCCGGAAATCATCAAAATCGGCGTCGCCGCCATCAAGGTGGAAGGTCGCCAACGCAGCCCCGCCTACGTCGCGCAGGTCACGCGCGTTCTGCGCGCCGCGCTCGATGCTGCCATCGCCGCCGCGCAGAACGACAGCCGCTATCAGGTCGATGACGCGTGGCAGACGGAACTCGCCCGCGTCGCCGAGGGGCAACAGGCGACTCTGGGGGCTTACAACCGACCCTGGCGTTAGTCAGGAATCGGATGTCAGGTGTCCGTCATTCGCGTCGCTTTGCGGCGCAGTTTTGAAAGACCAACATGCAACAAACCCATGTTCCAAAAATTGCCTTAGGCCCACTGCTCTGGTTCTGGTCACGCGACGACGTGTTGCGGTTTTACGCCGACCTGTCCGCCAATCCCGCCATCGACACGTTTTATTTAGGCGAAGTCGTCTGCTCCCGCCGCCAGCAATTACGCACGGCCGACTGGCTGAATCTGGCGCGGGAATTGTTGGAAAAGGGCAAAAATGTCGTGCTCTCCGCGCAAGCCCTGCTGGAATCCGAAAGCGACCTGCGCGCCCTGCGTAAACTGGTCGAAGCGGATCGCCTGACGGTGGAAGTCAACGACCTGGGCGCGGTCGGCATCGCCACGGAACACGGTCTGCCCTTCGTCTGCGGGGCGCACCTGAATATCTACAACGAATCCACCCTGAACTGGTTTCAGCGCGCCGGAGCCGTTGCCTGGACGCCGCCCTTGGAAGCCTCGCGCGAACTGGCAAGCGCCCTGCACCGCAGCCGCCCGCGCGGGATGCGTACCGAAATTTTCGTCTTCGGGAAACTCCCGCTTGCCTTCTCCGCCCGCTGTTTTACCGCCCGCCACTACGACCTCAACAAGGATAACTGCCAGTTTCGCTGTCTGGAACACCCGCAAGGTCTGCTGGTCAAAACCCGCGAAGGACAGCCCTTTCTCAACATCAACGGCATACAAACCATGTCGGCGCAAACCTGCAACCTGCTCGCGCAAATGCCGGAAATCATCCGCATGGGCATCGAATCCATCCGCGTCTCCCCGCAGTTTGAACACATGCCCGCCATCCTCGCCGCCTTCTCCGCCGCCTGCCACGGACAAACCGTAGAAGCCGACGCCCTGCAATCCACCGCCGACGAAGCCGGATTTTGCAACGGCTACTGGTTCGGCAAACCCGGTATTTTTCAGGAAGCGATTGACGCGGCACACACGCCGGAGTGAACGCGCCATGTCTGCCAAATTTCCAGGCTGAAACAGAGCGAAGAAAAAATTGTATAGTTTACACATTGCGATAAAAAACCTGTTTTGGCGAAGAAAAAATGGATTATGTCGGGTATGAATGGCTACGAAACAAGTTTGGTCTGACCGCGTTTGCAGTGTCGCCGCCTGCTTGTGTCCGTCCGGTGGCGCGGATTTCGGAACAGAATGGCATTCTTGCGATTCCGGCGCAGTCTGCGCCTGAGCCGGATAACGTCCTGGGGCATATCCTGTTTGCTCTGAAACACGAAGGCACCCATCTTCAAATTCTGTCCCAGGCGTTGCGGCACGTTCCGGCAAACGAACTGCATAAAGCCGTGCGCGAAAATCCAAATGGACGCTATCTTCGGGTTACTGCATTCCTGTGGGAGCATTTCACGCATCAGGCGATGTCTGATCTACCCGCGCAAACCGGCGCGTATGTGGATGTGTTCTCGCCTGACCTGTACATCACGGCTGACAAACCGCAGCGTAATTCGCGGTGGCGGGTCAATTTCAATGGACTGGGAAGTCTCGGTTACTGCGCGACAGTGCGCCGCACCCCTGAAATTGAACGTGGGGTCGCGCTGGATATTCCGGGACGCTCCAGGGAATTCATGCAAACTCTGCCAGCGCATACGCGGGAACGAACATTGAGTTGGGCGTATTTGCACGAAACCGAATCATCGTTTGCCATTGAGCGCGAAAAGCCCACGGGCAACAGGGCGGAAGATTTTATGCGGCTGTTGCGCGTGGCGCACGATGGACATCAAATCACAGAAGGTTATCTTTGTGAATTACAGTCTTCGGCGGTCGCAAATCCCCTGGAACGGGCTGCTTCGTTTCGGCAACAGCAGAACTGGTTGAGTAACGGGGTGAAAGGCGCGGTGGGGGTAAGCTATGTCCCACCACCTCCGATGTTGCTGCATGAACTCATACCGGAGTGGATGGCGTTTGCCAACGAAGCGCCCCGCAAACTCGATCCAGTCATCGCTGCCAGCGTTACCTCGTTTGGTTTTGTGTACCTGCATCCCTTCATGGATGGTAATGGGCGCATTTCGCGCTTCATGTTCCATCAGGCGTTATGCGCTTCCGGTGAACTGGACATGGGGGAACTGTTGCCGGTTTCCGCTGCCATGAATCGGCATGAGCAGGATTATCTTGCGGTGCTGCAAACCTTCTCGAAACCGGCGCGTGAGACGGTAGCCGTTACCTGGATTGATGAAGGGCAATTCATTTTTCAGTTCAAGCCCGATGCCGATGCGATTTATCGGTACTGGGACGCGACCGCCTGCGCGGAATTTGGCTTCCAGATGACGGAAGCCGCGCTGGAAGTAGAACTGAAACAGGAAGCCGAATTCCTTGAACGCTACGATAAAATCATGAAGCAGGTTGGCGAACAGGTTGATATACGCGGAAGTGACTTAAGCCTCCTTGTGATTTCCTGCCTGGAAAACGATGGCGTTTTGTCCAACAACAAACGCAAAAAATACGGGCAGACCATCCCGAAAGAGGCGCTAGACCTCATCGAAGCGAGCGTTCAAAAGAGCCGCGCTCAACACATATAGACCGCTTCACCTCTCGCGCTGTTTGCTGCCATGACCTTCACCCCGACCGCCATCCTCGCCGCCTTTTCCGCCGCCTGCCACGGGCAAACCGTAGAAGCGGACGCCCTGCAATCCACCGCCGACGAAGCCGGATTTTGCAACGGCTACTGGTTTGGTAAACCCGGTATTTTTCAGGAAGCGATTGACGCGGCACACGCGCCGGAGTGAACGCGCCATGTCTGCCAAATTTCCGGGCTGAAACAGAGTGAAGAAAAAATGGGATTCTATATTTTGCTGGGATTGTCGACGCTATTGTTGCTCTGGGGGATCGCGCGGGCTATCCGCAAAGGCCGATATTGGCAACCCGCCGTTTTCGGCTTTCTGCTCGGACCACTGGTCACGCTACCTGGCTGTGTTTTTATCGAATTGTGGAGCGCCGCCGGGACAGACCTTATGGCGCTCACCTTCTCTTTTTTGTCGGGAGCCATTTTCGGCGTCCTGAGCGCGAACGGGAAAACTATGCCGGACAGTTTCGGAAAACGTTACGGTTTTCCCTTGCACTTTATCTGGCTGGCGGCTCCGGTTTTCTTTGTATTCATGTTGCTCATGGCTTTCGGTGGATGGTTGTCCTTACAACGTCTGATGCCGGATTTCTACCTTATCGGCCTGTTTTCCGGCTTTGCCCTCCGTGAGCGTTTGCGCGCCGACAAGGTTTCCGCGAGTTGGGTGAGTTGGAGCGCGTTCTGCTTCGTGCTTGCCTTGCCGCTCTGTCACGCCGCCTACGAAATTCTGGAAGAGGTCAATTATGCCCGACAACGCGGTCACGGATTCGAGTATGCCGGCGGCTTTTCCGATTCCGACCTGAAGCCGTATGACCCGCGCATTCCCGGCTCCATCGTGGCGCGGCTGAACGCGCCCGCCACGTTCGTCATCAAAGGCGTGGACGAATTGCCCGTGCTGGACGGGGCGCAGGCGGCCTTTCCCGTCTACGCGGCCTTCGCCGGAGCCTGTTATTCCGATCTGCCGCCCTTGGGCGAGCGGGAAATGGCGCGTTACGACGATCGCGATCAGAAAAAAGACATCTTGAGCTTTACGAACACGATTCGCGGATTCGAGCGGCTTGTTGAGGGCAAGGTCGACATTTTTTTCGGCGCGCGCCTCTCGCCCGAACAGATGAAGCTGGCTGAAAAACAGGGCAAGGAACTCACGCTCACGCCGATTGGTCGGGAAGCCTTTGTATTTTTCGTAAACGAAGCGAATCCGGTCAATGCCCTGACCTCGGAGCAGATACGGCGTATTTACAGCGGCGCGGTCAAGCACTGGAACGAGGTCGGCGGAGAAAATCATCCGGTCATCGCCTTTCAGCGCCCGGAAAATTCCGGCAGCCAGACGGTCATGAGATATTTCATGGGCAAGACGCCCCTGACGCCGCCCCTGCGGGATCGTTACGTCGGCGGCATGGGCGGCGTTATGGAAAGGGTCAGCGAATACCGCAACGCGCCCTCTGCCCTCGGCTATTCCTTCCGCTTTTTCCTGACGGGCATGGGCGCGCATCAGGCTGCCTCGTCGCGCGTCAAGATGCTCGCCATTGACGGCATATCGCCGACAGCCGAAAACATCGCTTCGGGAAAATATCCCCTCGTCGTTAATCTTTACGCGGTGACGGTGAAGGACAATCCCAACCCGAACGTGATCCCCTTCGTCCAGTGGATGACCGGGGAACAGGGGCAGGAACTGGTCGAAAAAACGGGCTATAGCCGTCTGCGGTAAACATGATAAAAACCTGATCCCCCGTTCTGCTTTGCCCAAGGGTTAAAATGAGCGCCTATCCACATCAGACACTTCATCATGTCACTCACCCTGCCCGCCATCCCCGAATTTCATCTGCCCGGTTTGCTTCGCAAGGTAAACCGGCGTCTGCCGCAATGGCCGCACGCGGTTTCGCTCTGCGTCGCCCTGAACGGCGCCGCCCGTCTGGGGGTGTTGCCGACGGAGGCCGCCGAATTATGCGAAGGGCGCACCATTTGCGTTGCCGTTGAGGATGGCGGTACGGAAGCTTGTGTGACGTGTCGGGGCGGGCGGTTTTCTCCGGTCTGGCGCAGGGAAGCGGAGGGGTGGAATGCGGATGTCAGTTTTCGCGGCGAATTGCACGCCTACCTGAAACTCCTCACCCGTCAGGAAGACCCGGACACCCTGTTTTTCAACCGTCAATTAACCATTGAAGGCGACACCGAATTGGGGCTTGCCATCAAAAACCTGCTGGATGCCATCGAGCTACCGCCCGGACTGGAACGCTTCCGCGCCCGGTTTTTGGCGCAAAAGACGGCGTAAACGTCCGTAATCGGCGGCTTTGCCGCCGCAAAATGACTGTCTTCTGTCTTCTGTCACCTGTCCCCTGACCTCTGATACCGTGTCGGGTCAGGAACCCCTGCGGCGACAAATCCTTCCCTACGCAGGCGGCAGGAGTCGCAGACGCCGCAGGCTTTGCCCTGTTCGTCGGCTTGGTAACAGGAAACGGTGAGTCCGTAATCGACGCCCAGACCTTGACCCATCTGGATGATTCTGGCTTTGGAGAGGGACATCAGCGGGGTGTGCAGGGTGAGTTTTGCGCCTTCGACGCCGGCTTTGGTCGCCAGATTCGCCATGACTTCAAAGGCGGCGATGTATTCGGGGCGACAGTCCGGGTAGCCGGAATAATCGACGGCGTTGACGCCCACGAAGATGTCGCGGCTGCCCGATACTTCTGCCCACGCCAGCGCCAGCGAGAGCATGATGGTGTTGCGGGCGGGGACGTAGGTGATGGGGATGCCCGGTTTGACGCCCGCTACCGGCACATCGAGATGAGTGTCGGTAAGGGCGGAGCCGCCGAATTGGGCGAGGTCGAGTTTCAGGATGCGATGTTCGGTTGCGCCTAGCGCGGCGGCAACCCGTCGGGCGGCGTCGAGTTCGGCGCGGTGGCGCTGACCGTAATCGAATGAGAGGCAATATGCCGAAAAACCGCAATGTTTCGCTTCGGCAAGGCAGGTGGCGGAATCGAGTCCGCCGGATAGAAGAATGACGGCGTTTGGCATCAGGAATCAGGGAGCAAGGGCTTATTCTCGTGTCAGATTTTCAAGTTCACGAGACAGCAGACTCTCGTCGCCAAGGTTGAGTTCGATGAGTCGGCGCAGTTGGGTGATGCTGTCAAGATCAATTTCGACGCAGCGAAGACCAATGTCCGAACCTTTCAGGTGCACGACTTCCGCGTTCATGTAGATATTGCTCTCCAGCGTGTCGCTGTTCGGGGCGTTCAGACCGACTTCCAGCGCGCAGCGCGCGCCGAGGGCAAGTCCTGCTGCCTGAGCGTCGCGCTTGATGAGCGCGCCTTTCAGGGACAAATCAAGGATTTCGACCTCGCATTCCCGCTCTTCTTCGCCGACCTGAAAGGCGAGTCGCCCCGGCGTGTCGAAGTGGATGCGCGAAAAACGCCTGCGGTTGGTTTCCATGTGGCTTCTCCGTTGCCGTGTTCACTTACCCTGCATGTTACCCCAGAGCAGCTTGTGCAACTGCATCTGGAAGCGCGCGTCAAGCCCGTCGGCAAGTATCCATTCGGCGAGTTCGGTGGCGTCCTGTCTGCCCTGAACCGGAGAAAGCAGGACGCAAAAGCGCGTGGACAGGGCGTGTTCGCGGATGCGAGCGGTCGCCCAATCGTAATCGGCGCGGTCGGCGATGACGATTTTGATTTCGTCCTGTCGGGTGAGCAAGGCTAAATTTTCCCAACGATTTTTGTCGACTTCGCCGGAGCCTGGCGTCTTGAGGTCAAGGATGCGGGCGACGCGGGCATCGACGCCGCCGATGTCAAGCGCGCCGGAGGTTTCCAGCGCGACATCGTAGCCCGCGTCACAGAGCAGGGTGAGCAGGGTGAGGCAGTTTTTTTGCGCCAGCGGCTCGCCGCCGGTAACGCAGACATGGCGGACGCGGCTTGGTGAAGCGGCGCGTACCTTGTCCAGAATTTCTGCCAAAGTCAGCGTTTCGCCGCCGGTAAAAGCGTAGCGGGTGTCGCACCATGCACAGCGCAGCGGGCAGCCGGTCAGACGGATGAAGACCGTCGGCAAGCCGACGCGGGTGGCTTCGCCTTGCAGGGAGAAAAAAATTTCGCTGACGCGCAGGGTACTGGTCAGCGGGTTTGGAAAAATCGCGGCGTCTTGTTGCGCGGGCATTATTTGAGGCGTTGTTTCGCTTGCGTTGCCGCTTGCGAAGTCGGGTATTTTTCGAGGATGCTGTTCAAGGTGCGGCGAGCGGCGGTGTTATTGCCGTCGTCGCGCTGGCAGTTGGCGATGGCGAGCAGAGCGTCCGGCGCGCGGGCGGAATCCGGCCAGTGGGTGGTGACGATGAGTTGCGCGTCAATCGCCTGTTTGCATTTCTGCTGCGCGTACCAGGCATTGCCCAGCCAGAATTGCGCGTTGGGCGCCATGTCGCTGTCGGGATAGTTCTGCACAAAGGCGGCAAACGCCGTCGCCGCCGCCGGATATTTGCCCGCCTTGAACTGGTTCAAAGCAGCTTCATAAGCATTGCTTTCGGCAGCCGGATCAACGGCGGCCGCCGCGCCATAACCTGTACTGCCGCGCGAAGATTCCAGCGGAGTCAGGCGGCTGTCCAGATCGAGATAGAGGTCTTGCAGGCGTTTTTTCGCCTGTTCGTTCTCGTAATGCAGGGTCTCGATTTCGCCGCGCAGACGGGAAATTTCCTCGCGCAAGCCCAGAAGCTGGGTGGAGAGTTCCAGTTGCGCCCTGGTCAGGGTTTCGACGCGGGCGTCGGTCGCTGCTTGCAGGTCGATAATCTGCTGGCGGGCGATGTCGTCATCGAACAAACCCGCTTGCGCGGCGGGCGCAATTAGCAACGCGCCCGCAGAGAGTAGAGGCAGAGCGAGGCGTCGCATGATCAGAACTCGCCGGAATAGAGAATGTCGGCGCGACGGTTTTGCGCCCACGCGCTTTCGTCATGCCCTTCGGCGCGGGGTTTTTCTTCACCCAGACTGACCGCTTCCACCTGCTCTTCGCGCGCGCCTAACAGCAACAGGATTTGCTTCACGGCTTCGGCGCGTTTTTGCCCCAGCGAGAGGTTGTATTCGTGGCTGCCGCGTTCATCGGTATTACCTTGAATCAACACCTTGAAATTGCGGTTTTCCACCAGAAATTTGGCGTGCGCGGTGAGCAGACCGCGATAGTCTTCCGCCACATCGTAGCGGTCGAGCGCGAAATAAATGCTGCGTTGGGCGAGCACGCCGCTGGTGAGGATGGCGGGCAGATTGGCGCCGTTGGGGTTGGGCACTTCAACGCGCGTGACATCGGCATTGGGATCGCGGGTTTCCACCGGCGCGCCACCGGTTTCCGGGTCGCCGGGGGTGACACAAGCGGTCAGGGCGAGCAACAGGCTCAAAACGACGAAAGAGGCAAATTTTTTCATGTGACGACTCCAATGATTTGAATGCGGGAAAAGGGAAAAAGAACTTTGGCAGATTTTATACGTTTTGCAAATGTTGTCTTCAGTCTTTGCTTATTTCAGGAAGGGTCCCCACGCCGGTTCGCGGATGTCGCCCGCTGGCACGGAGAGGCGTTGGCGGATGCGTCCGTCGATGGAAACCGCCGATAATACGCCGCGCCCGCCCGCTTCCGTCGCCAGCACAATCATGCGACTGTTGGGCGCGAAACTGGGCGATTCGTCCCGCCCGGAGGAATCCGAGAGCGTCTGCACCTGACGGCTTTGCAAATCCATCACCGCCAGTTGAAAGCGTCCATCCCGACGGGTGATGAAGGCGAGGCTCCTGCCATCGGGCGAGGGGCGCGGCGAAACATTGTAGCTGCCTTCAAAAGTCACGCGCTCAACCGCGCCGCCGCGACTGGAAACCCGATAAATCTGCGGGCTGCCGCCCCGGTCTGAGGTGAAATAGATCGTGCCGCCGTCAGCGGAAAACTGCGGCTCGGTGTCGATGCCCGCCGAAGTGGTGAGGCGGGTCAGCCCGCCGCCCGATGCCGCGAGGGTGTAAATCTGCGAACTGCCGTCCTTGGTGAGCACAATCGCCAGCCGCGAACCGTCGGGCGACCAGGCGGGCGCGGAATTGGAACCCTTGAAATTGGCGACGACCTGCCTACCGCCGCTTGCCAGCGAATGCACGAAGACGATGGGTTTTTTGTTCTCGAAGGAAACGTAGGCGATGCGCGAGCCGTCCGGCGACCACGCCGGAGAAATAATGGGTTCGCGGGAAGCCAGCGCCGTCTGGGCGTTTTGCCCGTCGGAATCCGCAATCCGCAATTCGTAACGTCCGCCCGTTTTGTAGACATAGGCGATGCGGGTGGAAAACACGCCCTTTTCGCCGGTCAGCTTTTCGTAGATGTAATCGGCGATGCGATGTCCGGCGGCGCGCAATTGCGGCACAGCGGTGGTATAGATTGCGCCGCCCAGATTCCCTTGCCGGTTGATGTCATAGAGGCGAAACCGCGCTTCCAGACGACCATCGGCACTTCCGCCCAGACTGCCTGCCGCGAGCGCGTCCGCGCCAGTGCTTTTCCAGCCCGCGTAGTCGACGGCGGTTGTTTCGGTCATGGCGACGCCATTGGCGTTCACCAAACGAAAGAGACCGCTGCGCTCCAGATCGCTGCGGATGACGGAAGTCAGCGCCCGACTGGTGCCCGCATCGCCGCCGAATTCGGTGATGGCGACCGGAATCTGGTTTGCGCCCGCGCCGGTGATTTCGATGGCGAGTTGGGCATGGGCGGAAACCGCCGTACCCAGAAGGGCTGCGGCGAAAAGGCGGCGGGTGACGCGGGCAAGGGCAATTGGGTTCATGTGGAATTTGGCTCGTGACGTGTGCCGGGGAATTATACAGAGAGCGATTGGCTAATCGTAGGGGCGGTAAGTGATTTCCAGATTGCGGTCGAATACCGATGGGTCGTCGGGCTTGGGCAAGGGTGAGGATTTCAGGATGGCGCGCTCAATCGCGTCGTCCAGCGCGGGATTGCCGCTGGAACGGAGTAAACGCGGCTGACCGACTATTCCGGCGTCAGGCAGCAGCCTGACCTCGAAAACGGCTTCCGGGTTGCCTTGCAAACCCGGTGGCAACACGATATTGCCGCGAATTTTGTCCTTGATTTTCCCAACCCAAGTCGCAGCAGCGCTTTTTTGAGCGGCTGCCTGTTGTTCGGCGGCTGCCATCTCTCGCAGCGCGGCTTCCCGATTGGCGCGTTCAGTTTGCTGCTTCCGCTGGTCTTCCTGTTTGAAGAACTCATTGAAATTTGGCTTTTCCGGTTGTTTGGGCGGAGGTGGTATCTCCCTCTTTGGTTTTTCCTCTTTCTTCTTCCCGTCCTTCACCACAATATCCGCCTTCTTCATCGGCGCGGGTTCAGGCGTGACTTCCGGTTTGGGCGTTGGTTTGGGCTGGGTGGCGGGGGGCGGCGGCGAAATCGCCGGGCGCGGAATGTCCGACCACAATTCCACTTCGACTGCCGCGTGCTCGGTTTTCCACTGCACGCCGAGGAACAGCGCCAGCACGAGCAGCAGGTGCACGCCGATGGAGAGTGCCAACGCCTGTTTTTTGCCGGGTTCCGGGGCGGTGTCCTGAATCATGGCGAAATACTCACTTGCGCGCCGTTTCCAGCCCTACGCGGTCGAAACCGAGTTTCTTGATTTCGTCCAGCACGGTCAGCACCGATTCGTAGCTGGCGGTCTTGTCGCCTGCCACCAGCACGGCGGGTTGGGGGATTTTTGCTTGCGCGGCGGCGAGGAAGGCGGTGAGTTCGGTTTTATCCACGGCGCGCGCGCCCGCTTCGTCCACCACTTTCAGTTCGCCGTTCGCGCCGACTTCAATCCGCAGCGGGTTTTCCGGCGTGACATTGGCTTTTTCGACGGCGGGCAGCTCGATTGAGCCAGTCTGCATCATGGGCGTGGCGACCATGAAAATGACCAGCAGCACCAGCATCACGTCGATGTAGGGGACGACATTGATTTCGTTTTTCAGGCGACGGGGGCGCATGGCTTATCTCATCTGACGTTGGAGAATGTTGGAAAATTCTTCCATAAAGGATTCGTGGCGGGTCGCCAGCCGGTCAATGTCATGCGCGAAACGGTTGTAGGCGAGCACGGCGGGAATGGCGGCGAAAAGGCCGATCGCCGTCGCCACCAGCGCTTCGGCAATGCCGGGCGCGACGGAAGAAAGCGTGGCTTGCCCGACGTTACCCAGAGCGCGAAAGGCGTGCATGATGCCCCAGACCGTGCCGAACAGCCCGATGTAGGGCGACACGGAGCCGACGGAAGCGAGGAAGGAAAGGTGGGCTTCCAGCGCGTCCAGTTCGCGCTGGTAGGTGGCGCGCATGGCGCGGCGCGAGCCGTTGATGACATCGCTGGCTTCCAGCCCTTTCTGACCTTTCAGCTTGGTGAATTCGCGGAAACCGGCTTCAAAGATGCGCTCCATGCTGCCCGCGTGGTGGCGGTCATTCACGGCGCTGTTGAACAGGTTGTTGAGGTCGCCGCCCGACCAGAAATCGCGCTCGAAACGCTCGGTTTTCAGACGCGAATCGCGCACGGCAAACCATTTCACGAAAATGTAGAACCATGACATAAAGGAGATGGCGATGAGAATCGCCATGACCACCTGCACGACGGCGCTGGCATTCAGAATCAGTTGCAGGATGGAGAGATCCTGGGTGACATTCATAATGAGTAAGACTCCATTTGTTGCCGCAAATCTTTGGGGATGGGCGCGGCTTTCAGTTGGTTATCCGCGCCGATGGCGGCGCAGACGATGCGGACTTTGCCGACGACGAGCGGCGTGTCGCCCCGGCAGACGGTCTGGACAAGCAAAATCTGGGCGCGCCCCAGTTCTTCCACCGTCAGCGTGACCGTGAGCAGGTCGTCCAGACGCGCCGGTTGCCGGTATTCCGCTTCGACGTTTCTGACCACGAAGACCATGCCGTGTTCGCGCAGCAGCATCGCCTGGTCACAGCCCAGATGACGCGCCCATTCCGTGCGGCAGCGTTCAAAAAATTTCAGGTAATTGGCGTAATACACCACGCCGCCCGCATCGGTGTCTTCGTAATAGACGCGGACGGGCAGGGAGAACGCGGTAGCGGGGGCGAGGTCGTTTTGCATGGGCGGGAATTTTACATGACGATGCGCGGGAAGCAGGAATCAACGTCCGGTCGCGGCAAAATGCGCTTCGGCGGCGGCGATGGTGCTGGCGATGTCGGCTTCCGTGTGCGCGGCGGAAACGAAACCGGCTTCAAAAGCGGAAGGGGCGAAATAGTGTCCGGCGTTTAGCAGGGCGTGGAAGAAGCGTCCGAAGGCTTCCGTGTCGGCGGCGGTGACTTCGGCGAAATTCGTGGGGGGCGTTTGCGTGAAATACAGCCCGAACATACCGCCCACGTTTTGGGCGCAGAAGGCGACGCCGTGTTTTTGCGCCGCCGCCGTCAGTCCGGCGCAGAGTTGGCGGGCGCGGGCGGTGAGATTTTCGTAAAAGCCTTTTGCCTGAATCAGTTTCAGGGTGGCAAGACCCGCTGCCACGGCGACCGGATTGCCGGAGAGTGTGCCCGCCTGATACACCGACCCCAGCGGGGCGATTTTTTCCATGATGTCGCGGCGACCACCGAAGGCTGCCAGCGGCATCCCGCCGCCGATGACTTTGCCGAAAGTGGACAGGTCGGGCGTGATGCCGTAAAGCCCTTGCGCGGAGTGCAAGCCGACGCGAAAGCCGGTCATCACTTCATCGAAAATCAACACCGCGCCGTGTTGGGCGGTGAGCGCGCGGGCGGCGGCGAGGAATGCCGGTTCAGGCGCAATCAGGTTCATGTTGCCCGCGACCGGCTCGATGATGATGGCGGCAATCTGCCCGCCCTGTCGGGCGAAGGCTTCGGTGAGCGCCGCCGCGTCGTTGTAGGGCAGCACCAGCGTGTGTTTGGCGATGTCCGCCGGAACGCCGCCGGAGGAAGGGCTGCCCTGGGCAAGTCCGGCGCGATCGCCAAAGGTGAGTAAACCGGAACCGGCCTTGACCAGCAGACTGTCGCTATGCCCGTGGTAGCAGCCCTCGAATTTGATGAGCAGGTCGCGTCCGGTGTAGCCACGCGCCAGCCGGATGGCGCTCATGGTGGCTTCGGTGCCGGAAGACACGAGGCGCGCCATGTCCAGCGAAGGCACGAGGCGGCAGAGCAATTCGGCAAGCTCGATTTCGGCTTCAATGGGCGCGCCGAAGGAAAGCCCGTCGGCAGCGGCGGCTTGTACGGCGGCGACGACTTCTGGATGCGCGTGTCCCAGAATCAGCGGCCCCCATGAACCCACGTAATCCAGATATTCCTTGCCATCCGCGTCGATGAAACGCGCGCCTTGCCCCTTGACGAAGAAACAGGGCGCGCCGCCCACGGAGCGAAAGGCGCGTACCGGCGAATTCACGCCGCCGGGGATGTGGCGTTGGGCGCGTTCAAACAGGCTTTGGTTGCGGGTCATGTTGGAAATTCTCCCTGAAAAAGTTTTTGATAGGCGGCGGCGCGTTGGGTCATCTGCGTCGGGGTTAATTGAAAAAGGTCGCTGATGACGGCGAGCAGGTTTGCCCCGGCAGCGACCAGTGGCGCGGCATTTGCCAGGGTAATGCCGCCGATGACGCAGACGGGCAGCGGCAGTTTCGCATGGGCGCGGGCAATGAGCGTATGCGGGGCAAGCGGCGCGCGCGGCTTGCTGGGCGAGGCATAAACCGCGCCGAAGGCGATGTAACTCGCGCCTGCGGCGGCGGCTCGCTCTGCGCGGGCAAAATCGTTGTAGCAGGACGCGCCGATGATGGCGACTTTACCCAGCATTTTACGGGCAAAAGCCACTTCGCCGTCGTCCTGCCCCAAATGTACGCCCGCCGCGCCGACGGACTCTGCCAGCGTTATATCGTCGTTGATCATCAGACGCGCGCCATACGCCGTACAAATGGCTTGCAGCGCCGTTGCCTGCGCGTGGCGCAATGTGTCGTCCGCCGTTTTGTTGCGGTATTGCAGCAGACGGCAGCCGCCATCAAGTACGGCGGTGACGGCGCGAATCAAGGCTGGCGTGTCCGCAAAATCGGGGGTGATGGCGTAAAGACCGGAAAGCGTTGATTTACGCATCATGAAACAGGCGATTGGGAATGCTTTGCCCCCGTCCGGGACGAAAGGCGCGCGCGAGGCTTTGCCAGGTGTATTGCTGGGCGGCGCGCGCGGCGCTCACGATGTCCTGCCCCTGCGCCAGACCAGCGGCACAGGCGGAAGCCAGCGTACAGCCGGAGCCGTGAAATTCACCCGCCAGACGTTGCCAGCCCTCTTCGCATAGCAGACCGTTCGCGCTGTAGAGGCGGTTACAGACGGTATCGCCGCTTTCATGCCCGCCGGTCAGGAGGACGTGCTGTACGCCGAAAGACAACAGGCGGGCGACAGCTTGTTCCGGTTTGTCCGCAGCGGTCAGGCGATACGCTTCCACGCTGTTGGGGGTCAGCAGGGTGGCGCGGGGAAAAAGATACGCAATCAGGGCGGCAATCAATTCGTCGTCAGCGAATTTGTCGCCGCGTCCCGATGCGAGCACCGGGTCGAGCGTCAGCGGAATGTGCGGGTAATCCGCCGCGATGGCGGCGACTACTCGCGCATTTTCCACGCTGCCCAACACGCCGATTTTGAAGGCGGCAACCGGCATGTCCGCGAGCACGGCGCGCGCCTGCCGGTCGACAAGCGCCGCCGCGACCGGATGTACGCTCGCCACGCCGACCGTATCCTGCACGGTCAACGCCGTGATTGCCGTTGCCGGATGGCAGCCCAAAGCGGCGAGGGTGAGCAAATCGGCTTGCATACCCGCGCCCGCCACAGGGTCGCTGGCGGCGAAAACAAGCACAGTGGGCAGGGGATTTTGAGGGTGAAAAGAGGAAGAATACATGCGTTTTCCCGCCAGACGCGGAGCAAAAGCGGGGAAAGAAAATGTGGCGGATCAAAGAATGTTTGGGTAAGATTGTCACAATTTTACCCGAAAGCCTCCGCCTCGCTTGTCGAATGTGGCTTTCGGCGCACGGAAATAATGTGCAGCTTATGCGCGCATGGATAGTCGTTTTGACCGTTCTGGCGTAGACTGCGCTTGTTGACTTGCCTACACACAACAATTACCCAGTATCCAAAGGGGGATGAATTGACCGATATTGCAAGCCTGAGTGGCACTAAAGTCATGGTGATCGACGACAGTCGTACCATACGGCGTAGCGCGGAAATATTCCTGCTTCAAGTTGGTTGTGAGGTGATTCTGGCGGAAGACGGCTTCGACGCGCTCTCCAAGATTGCCAGCCACCAACCGGATATTATTTTCTGCGACATCATGATGCCCCGTCTGGATGGCTATCAAACCTGCGCGCTGGTCAAGAAAAACGCCCGCTTCGGTAACACCCCCGTCATCATGCTTTCGTCCAAGGATGGACTTTTCGACCGCGCCAAGGGGCGTCTGGTCGGTTCCAATCAATATCTGACCAAGCCCTTCACCAAGGACAGTCTGCTGCAAACCGTGGCGAGTTTCGTTCCCGGGCGCAAATAAGAGCATTTCAAGGAGAGCTTACATATGCCCATTAAAAAAATCCTTGTGGTCGACGATTCCCCTACGGAACGCTACGTCGCCACCGAACTATTGACCAAGCATGGCTATCAGGTCATCACCGCCGAAAACGGCGAGGAGGGCATCGCCAGGGCAAAGGCGGAACTGCCTGACCTGGTATTGATGGATGTCATCATGCCGGGCACCAACGGCTATCAGGCAACCCGCAAGCTGGCGCGGGATGACACGACGAAGAACATTCCGGTGATTGTCTGCACGTCCAAGAATCAGGAAACCGATAAAATCTGGGGCTTGCGTCAGGGCGCGATTGATTACCTGATCAAGCCGGTCAACCATGCCGAACTGCTGCAAAAAATAGCGGCTTTGCCCTGAGCGATTATCCATGTCACGACGTATCAGTCTGCGCGAATTCCAGGAACACCTTTCCCGCCGCCTGTCTGGCGCGGCGCAGGGGGATGGCACCGTATCCCTGCTCGGTGTGCAGGCGGGCAAGAGTTTCTGGTTGCTGGATTTGTCCGCATCGGGAGAAATCGTGTCCGTGCCGCCGCTGACGCAAGTGCCGCTCACCACTTCGGCGTTTGCCGGACTTGCCAATATCCGGGGCAACCTGCACGCCGTCACCGATTTTCCCGCCTTTCTGGGCGACGAAGCGACTTCCCTGCAAGCGCCGGGCGTGCGCCTGTTGCTGGTGGGCACCAAGCATGGCAACAATGTCGCCATGTTGGTTTCGCGCCTGATGGGTTTGAAGAATCCGGCCGATTTTGAAATCGGTCCCGCACCTGAACAGGCTCCGGCCTGGAACGCCGCGACCTTCACCGACAAGGAAGGTCGCAAGTGGCAACGCCTTGATCTGCCAGCCCTGCTTGCAGATCCTAAATTTATGAACATCGTGGCCTGACCGCGGAGATTAATATGGCTTTCAAGCTGAACTTTGGTAAACGGAAATCTTCTCTCGATAGCGAGCTGACCATTTCACCGGATTATCCCGCCCCAAGTCGCTCCCGTAAAAAGGGCAGCAAGGGCAAATCCGGCAAGAGCGAGGAAAAAACCATCCAGGCGCGTCTGCAAGGCTGGGCGGTTGTGCTGGTGGTATTGTTGATCAGCATTGTGTCCTTGGTGGTGTATGACGCCATACAGTATTCCCAGAGTACGGCCTATGTTGCCGCCGCCGGGGATATGCGGATGCTGTCGCAGCGTTTGGCAAAGAGTTCTGCCCAGGCTTTGCAAGGCGATGCCGCTGCTTTCGATCAACTGAAGATCGCGCGCGATAACTTCTCGCAACTGCTTGAGCGGCTCCGCCAGGGGGGATATGTCCACGGCGTTAACGTGTCGGCTTCCCCGGATGCCGTGTCCCCTCAATTGAGCGCCCTGCAACAAAGCTGGGAGGGGAGCACCGCCAAGCCTTTGGGTTTGTCGCAGGCGATTGCGACCGTGATTGACCAGAAAGACAATCTGGTCAACCTGGGCAAGAACGTCGCCATTATCGACGGGCGTAATATCGAATTGCTGGAACTGACCGAACAACTGGCGGCAATCAAGTTACAGGACAACGCTTCCAAAAGCGAGATTGGCGACACCGGCCGGATGGTGATGCTGACTCAACGGATCTCCAAGAACGCCAACGCGCTGCTGGGGAGCGAATCCATCAATCCAGCCGCGATGTTTACCTTGAGCAAGGACATCAACGAATTTCAGGAGCTGCTTGACAGCCTGAAGCAAGGCAATCATTCGAGCGACGCGCGCAACAAGCTCGCCGGAATCACGGATGTTTTTGTGGATTACCGACAGGCCGTCGGCAGTCCTGAAGAAAGCGGCAGTATTCTTGCCAACCTGAATCCGCTGAAACAGGCCAAGGAATCCGGCGCCAAAATTTTCAACGAGAGCGACGAACTGCTGAAAGAAGCCGACAATCTGACGGGGGCTTATCAGGCCGCGCAGTCGTCCCGTGTCTTGTTCCTCATCAGCATTCTGGTGCTCAGCGCCATGTTCGTCGGCATTCTGGTGCGTCTGGGTAAAATCTACCTTGACGATGCCCGCAGTCGTACCGAAGAAGCCGAAGGTCAGAAACAGGCTTCGGAATCCACCAATCGCCAGAATCAGGAAGCCATCCTGCGCCTGATGAACGAACTGGGCGATTTGGCGGATGGTGACTTGACCGTAACCGCCACCGTGTCGGAAGACATCACCGGCGCGATTGCCGACTCCATCAACTACACCATTGAAGAACTGCGCGTACTGGTCGGTCGGATCAACGACGCGGCGACCCGCGTGACCCAGGCGACGGAAATTGCCCGTACCACCACGAGCGAGCTGCTCTCCGCCGCTGAAAAGCAAGGCGTGGAAATCGGCGCGGCGGGCGAGTCGGCCTTGCAGATGGCGCAATCCATGAATGCTGTTTCCGGTCACGCCAGCCAGTCGGCGCAGGTGGCGCGCGCTTCTCTGGCGGCTGCCGACAAGGGCGCGACGGCCGTGGAAGATTCCATTCGCGGCATGAACGAAATTCGCGGTCAGATTCAGGAAACCTCCAAGCGCATCAAGCGACTGGGTGAATCTTCGCAGGAAATCGGCGAAATCGTGGAACTGATTTCCGACATTACCGAACAAACCAACGTGCTGGCGCTGAACGCCGCCATTCAGGCGGCTTCCGCTGGCGAAGCGGGGCGCGGCTTCACGGTGGTTGCGGAAGAAGTGCAACGACTGGCGGAACGCTCCGCCGAAGCCACCAAGCAGATTTCCGCGCTGGTCAAAACCATTCAGACCGATACCCAGGATGCCGTTTCCGCCATGGAACAATCCACCCAGGGCGTGGTTGAGGGCGCCAAACGTTCCGACGCCGCTGGTCAGGCGCTGTCCGAAATTGGTCAGGTGTCGCGCGATTTGGCTGCCCTGATTGAAAACATCTCGTCCGCAACGCAGAAACAATCCCAGTCAGCGACCCAGGTTGCCGGACTGATGCAGGACATCTTGCACATCACCAAGCAGACGACAGTCAGCACGGGTCGTACTGCCGAGGCTGTGGATGAACTTACCGCTCTGGCTTCCGAATTGAAAGGCTCGGTCGCTGGCTTCAAGGTTAGCTGAGAAAATTAAAGCCCATGAATGCAGCCACGGATTTTGCAGATTTCGACATCGCCCCCCTGACCTGGGTCAAGGGGGAGATTGAGTTAGCCCTGAACCGGGCTGAAGAGGCGTTGCAGCAATTTCAGGCGCAAAAGGAAACGACACAGGTCAAGTTTGCCCGCACACACTTGCAACAGGTGCATGGCGCTTTGACCATGGTCGGGCTGGACGGCGTGACCCAGGTCATTGACGCGCTGAATCTGCTGCTCGTCGCGCTGGAGAACAAGTCGGGTGTAGCGGGCAATCCGGATCAGATCATCGCCGTGGTGGAAGAGGGTTTCAGTTCTTTGCGCCAATATCTGGATGATTTGCTGGCGGGCGTGCCCAACCAGCCTCTGCGTCTGCTGCCCGTCTATCAAAAAATCTCTGCGGCGTTGGGCAAGCCCGCCAATCCCGTCGAACTGTTTTTCCCCAATCTCAATCTGCGTCCGCCCAGACGTGTCATCAAGAAACCTTTGGCTCAGGCAGAGCGTCACAAGTTTATTCAGCGCGAACGTACCCATTTTCAGAAAGGCTTGCTCGCCTGGCTCAAGCAACCGGCAGACAGTCCTGCCAGCCAGACCGGGCTTGAGCAGATGCAAAAAGCCTTGCAGCGTATTGAGGCGATTCAGTCCTCGTCTGCGGCGCGTTCATTCTGGTTGGCGGCGCTCGGTTTGGTCACGGCGCTGGCGCATGGCGCCAGCAGGGTGGGGGACGCCCGTTCCCTCTGCGCCCGCATTGACCAGCAAATCCGACGTTTGCAGCAAGGCAACCCCGGTATTGCCGAGCGTCTGCTGCGCGACTGCCTCTATTTTGTCGCCAGAACGCCGGGAGAAGCCGATCCTTTGCTGGCGGATATTCAATCCACCTATTGCCTGTCCGGGCTGATTCCGTCCGGCGCGCTCGTCAAGGCGGCGACCAACGCGGAAGAAACCGCGCTGCGCCGTCTGAAAGAAGCGATCACGACAGCGGAAGAACAATGGAACCGTTTCTGCGCCGGTAGCGCGACCTCGCTATCCACCTTTGCCGAACAGGTACGCAACGCTGCCCGGTTCACGGAAAATCTTGATGCCGACCTGAAATCTTTGGTGGGCATCCTCGCCGCCGCCGCCAGTTGGCTGACGCAAGACCCAAGTCGCCAGTCTGACGGGCTGGCGATGGAAATCGCCACCTCGCTGCTGTTGGTTCAGGGCGCGCTGGAAAACTATGCCCGTTTGGGCAGCAGCGATTTCAGACAACGCGCGCAGTTGATGATTGCCCGCCTGAAAGCTTGTGTGGCGGGGCGTTCCTTGAGTCATAGCGAAGTGCCGTTGTTAGATGAAATGTCCCGCCGCGCTCAGGAAAAGATGCTCATGGCGCAAGTCGCGCGGGAAATCCAGAATAATCTGGCGCAAATCGAGCAGGTGTTGGACGCCTATTTCCGCGAACCGACCAAACGCCCGGATGCTGCCAGCCTGGAAGGTTCGCTGAATCAGGTGGGCGGCGCGTTGTCCATTCTGGGGCAGGACGATGCGGTCACCTGGCTGAACGATTGTGAAAAGAAGATTCTCAATTTTACCAAGCCAGACAGTGTTGCCAACGAAGAAGATTTTGAAAGCGTCGCCCAGCAGCTTTCCGCCCTCAGCCTGTTCATTGATACCCTGCAAAACAGCAAGGCGAATTTCCGCGATTACATGGAGCGTTACTTCCAGTCGCAAACGAAATCCGAGGTGGAAGAGGAAATCGTCGTAGAAGAAGCGGAAATACCGGAAGAGGAAGAAATTCCTGTCGCCAGCGTCGAAAGCCAGTTGGAGCGTCTGAAAAAAGAAACCCGGCAATTGTTGACGGAAATTCAGGCGCATCCAGACGACGCGACTTTACGCGCCAGATTGCTCTCGCATCTGGATGAATTGCAGAAAGACGCCGATCTGGTCGCCGATCAGGAATTGCAGACCCAGATTAAAGCCGCGCTTGCCGCCCTGAAGAAACAGCAGGACGAAGCGTCGCAAAAATCGCAAATCGAAGCCGTGACAGCGGCTCTGGAGCCCGCCGCCGCGTCCGCTCCCGCGCCTTCCAGCGAAACCCTGCAACTGGCTCAGGCTGGAGCCGAAGAGCTGGATGCCGAACTGCTCGCCATTTTCCTCGAAGAAGCGCAGGAAGTGCTGGTCAGCATGAGCGACAATCTCGCCGTGTTGCGCCAACATCCGCACGACACCGAAACCCTGACCACCATCCGGCGCGGCGTGCATACCCTGAAGGGCAGCGGTCGCATGGTGGGGCTGAAAGACCTGGGCGAAACCGCTTGGGCAGTGGAACAAACCCTGAATTTCTGGCTGCGTCAGGAAGCCTTGGCGTCGCCGGATTTGCTGGATTTGGTCAGCCAGACCCATCAGGTGTTCAGCACCTGGGTGAACGCGCTTTCCGCTGGTGAAACGCGGATGCCCGACCCGACTGCCCTGATTGCCAAAGCGGAAGCCTTGCGTAGCGAAGAAAGCGCGGCAACGCCCGCGTCGAAAAAAGCCGCTGCCGAAAGCGAACCCGAACCGGAGCCTGAGCTAGAACCCGTATCCGACGAATTCGCCGTCGAGCCTGAATCCCAACCCGAATCCGAACCGGCGGCAACATCCATCGTCGATGACGACGACGAGATTCCCGAAGAATTGCGGACTTCCCGTTTCGACCTCTCCCTGCTGGGCATGGATGAGGATGATCCGATAGAACCCGCGCAACCGGAAGCGCAGGAAGACCTGCTGCCCGCGCTGGACATGGATTTCGATGTGGACTCGCTGCCGGAAAAAGTTGCGCCGCCGGAAATCGAATCCGAACCGCTGTCCATCACGACCAGTCATGGCGTGACCATTTCGCCGCAGCTTTACGAGATTTTCCGCGACGAAGCGCGTGGGCATCTTGATACCCTGCAAAACTTCCTCTCCATGCTCGCCGAATCGCCCGACATGGAAACGCCTTACGAGGTGGGTCGCGCCGCGCATACGATGGCGGGCATCGCCGGTACGGTGGGCATCATCAGCGTCAACAGGCTCGCGCATGAACTCGAATCGACCCTGTTGCGCCGCGATGAATCCGAACATCCCGATTCTCTGGAAGGGCAGGAAATCATCCGTCAAACCGTGGGGATGCTGGAAGACATGCAGGAAGCCCTGTCGGTAGGGCGTATGCCCGAAGCCCAGCCCGCGCTCATCGACGCGCTCTCGCAACTGTACCCGTCCGCGCAGCATGATGAAGAAGTTGCGGAAGAAGCGCCCGCCGCTGTCGAAGTCGCCGCTCCGGTCAAGCCCGCTGCCGAAAAAGCAGAAACTGCCGCAACGCCTGCGCCCGAACCTGTCACCGAATCTGTTACTGTTGCCGCCAAATCTGCCGCCGAACCCGACGCCGCGCCCGAAACGCCAGAGCCAGAGGCGATCTCGCCCGCGCAGGAAATAGACGATCCCGACGCGGAGTTGCTGGAGGTCTTTCTGGAAGAAGCCCAGGATTTGATATCCGGTTTCTACAATGAAGTCGCCGCCTGGCGCAATGATCGGGATGGCGACGAAGCGCCGAATGCGCTTGCCCGCATCCTGCACACCTTCAAGGGCAGTTCGCGCATGGCGGGCGCGCTGAATCTGGGCAATGCGACGCACAAGCTTGAAGATCAGGTGCGCGCGCTGAAAAAACGCGGTCAGGTCAGTGACGACGAACTGGACAACATCGAAGCCGCGCTGGATGTGCTGGCGCAAAGCGTCGAGCGTTACAGCGTCGGGGATTACCAGATTCCCGTATTGCCGGAATTCGCGCCCGCGTCTGCCGAAACGGTTACATCGGTCGAACCTGCTGCCGAGCCTGTCGCCCAACCTGTTGTCGAACCCATTGTCGAACCCGTTGCAGACGCGCAAACCGATGACCGGCTGGCGAGCGCCATCAGCGATTTTTCCGCTGAACTGCCTGCCGACAAGCCGCAGGTCGTCTTGCCATCCGTGCCGCTTCCCCCCGTCGAAATGGTGGATGAATTAACCGTTCCCGACGGCGATGTCAAAGAGGCGCTGCCGCTGTTGCAGGACGAACTCGACGAACAGTTGTTCCCCATCTTTCTGGAAGAAGCCGAGGAACTGATTGAGGGGATCTCGACCCAGATTGCCGCCTGGCGCGAAGACCGCACGAATCTTGATGCGCCGCACGCCCTGGCGCGTCTGCTGCACACCTTCAAGGGCAGTTCGCGCATGGCAGGCGCGATGAATCTGGGCGAATTGACGCACGCCATCGAAAGCCGCGTGGGTGAACTCGCCAAGAGCGATGAAATCCGCGAGGAAGACCTCGATGAAGTCGCTTCCGCCTGCGACACTGTGGCGCAGACCGTCGAGCATTACCGCAAGGGCGACCTGACCGCGCCATTGCCAGCCGCTGGCGCGTCCAAAGTAAAAACACCAGAGGTTTCGACACCCGCCGCTACGCCGGTTGCGCCTGCCGCCGATTCTACCGCTGCCGCCAAATCCGCCGCCCCCGCCCCACATGCGCGGGAAAGCGCCCAGTTGCGTGTGCGCGCCGATCTGGTGGATACACTGGTCAATGAAGCGGGCGAGCTTTCCATTGCGCGCGCCCGGATTGAAGGGGAAATGCGCGAAATCAAGACTTCGCTCCTTTACCTGACTGAAAACGTCATTCGTCTGCGTCGCCAGTTGCGGGAAATCGAAATTCAGGCAGAAACCCAGATTCAGGCGGATACCGGCAAGGAAGCCAAAGCCGATTTCGACCCGCTGGAACTTGACCGCTTCACCCGCTTCCAGGAATTGACCCGGATGATGGCGGAATCGGTGAACGACGTTGCCACAGTGCAACAAAACCTGCTGAAAAATCTGGATGACGCCAACGCCGCCATCATCGCCCAGGCGCGGCTGAATCGCGGGTTGCAACAATCGCTCATGAGCGTGCGGATGGTGCCGTTTGCCAGCCAGAGCGAACGGCTCTACCGGCTGGTGCGTCAGGCTGCCAAGGAACTCGGCAAACGCGCCACGCTGGACATTCACGGCGGGCAGGTGGAACTCGACCGTTCCGTGTTGGAAAAAATCCTTTCTCCGCTCGAACACATGCTGCGTAACTCCGTCGCGCATGGTCTGGAAGCGCGTGAGGGGCGTCTCGCCGCAGGCAAGCCGGAAATCGGTGAAATCAATCTGACGCTGGCGCAGGAAGGCAATGAAATCATCCTCTCCCTGTCCGACGATGGCAGCGGGCTGGACATCAACCGCATCCGCGCCAAGGCGGAAAGCGCCGGACTGATTACGCCGGAACAGGTGTTGTCGGATCAACAGCTGATCGACTTCATTTTCTCGTCCGGTTTCACCACCGCCGCCAGCGTTTCCCAGATTGCCGGTCGTGGCGTCGGGATGGACGTGGTGAAAACTGAAGTCACCGCTCTGGGCGGTCGTATCGAAATCCAGACCAAACAGGGTCAGGGTACAACCTTCCGCCTCTACCTGCCGCTCACCCTCGCCGTGAGTCAGGTGGTGTTGATTCAAGCCGGCGGCAAACTGCTCGCCGTACCCTCCGCGATGGTCGAACAGGTCATGGAGGTGCAGGAACGCATCATCAATGACATGCGCGACAAGGGCGAAGCCATCTGGCAGGGCAAACACTACCCGTTCCATTACCTGCCCCGTCTGTTGGGCGACGCGCAAAGCCTGACCGAACAGCGCCGCCTGTACTGGGTGATGCTGTTGCGTTCCGGTACGCAGCGGGTGGCAGTGCTGATTGACGAAATGTTCGGCAATCAGGAAATCGTGGTCAAGAACGTCGGCCCGCAAATGGCGCGCGTGGTCGGCATATCGGGCGCGACGGTGCTGGGCGACGGCAGGGTGGTGCTGATTCTGAATCCCGTCGCGCTGGCGAATCGTCTGGCGCTCTCCGCCACCGTCGCCGCCGCGCAGGAAGGTTCCGCGACCGCCACAGCGACGATTCCAGCGGGAACGCTCTCTCCGGTCGTGCTTGACGATGCGCCCGTTGTGCGTCACCAGCCGATTGTTCTGGTGGTCGACGATTCGCTGACCGTTCGCAAAATTACCAGCAAGCTGCTGGTGCGCGAAGGTTATCAGGTCGAGCTTGCCAAGGATGGCGTGGATGCGCTGGAACAGTTGATTGAGCTGATGCCCGACGTGATTCTGTCGGATATCGAAATGCCGCGCATGGACGGCTTCGATTTGGTACGCAACATTCGCTCCGATCACCGCCTGGACAAAGTTCCGGTCATCATGATTACTTCGCGGACAGCGGACAAACACCGCAATCTGGCGATGGAAATCGGCGCCAATCACTATCTGGGCAAACCGTACAACGAAGCCGAATTGCTGAAACTGCTGGCGGGCTACACGACGCGCGACTGAAAAGTAGGGGGAGCTTCCAGCTCCCCCAAAGTTGTGAGTAAGGGGAGCAGGATGCTCCCCCCACTTGAACGCCTCGCTTTGCGAGGCGTTCGCATTCAAATCATGATGAACCCTCTAACCCTGCCCTTCCTCGCTGAATTGACCGCTCTGCGCCGCGATCTCCACGCGCACCCGGAACTCGCTTTCAATGAAGCGCGTACCTCCGACATTGTGGCGCGGGAGTTGCGGGCTTACGGGCTGGAAGTGCGGCGCGGGCTGGCAAAAACCGGCGTGGTTGGCGTGTTGCGGGCGGGTACAGGCAAACGCATGATTGGTCTGCGCGCCGACATGGACGCGCTGCCCCTGGATGAGCAGAACGATTTTGCCCATCGCTCCACCCACGCGGGCTGTATGCACGCCTGCGGACATGACGGGCACACCGCCATGCTCCTGGGCGCGGCGCGTTATCTGGCGTCGCGTCCAGATTTCGATGGCAGCGTGGCGTTCATCTTCCAGCCCGCCGAAGAAGCCGAAGGCGGCGCGGCGGTGATGATTGAGGAAGGTCTGTTCGAGCGGTTTCCGGTCGAATCCGTCTATGGCTTGCACAACTGGCCGGGTCTGCCCGTGGGGACGATGGCCGTACACGCCGGGGCGGTGATGGCGAGCACCTGCCGCCTCGAAATCACCGTCAGCGCGCAGGGCAGTCATGCCGCCATGCCGCAACAGGGCGTCGACGCCATCGTCACCGCCAGCCATCTGGTCACGGCGCTGCAAACCGTGGCGGCGCGTAATCTTTCGCCGCTGGATGCCGCCGTAGTCAGCGTCACCCAGTTTCACGCCGGTTCGGCGTGGAATATCCTGCCTGACGAAGTGGTGCTGCGCGGCACCATCCGCACCTTCAAACCGGAAATTCAGACGGCAGTCGAAACAGCCGTCAGTCGCCTGTGTCAAGGCATGGCAGCCAGTTTCGGGGCGCAGATTGAAGTCAGCTTCAACCGCCTCTACCCGCCGACCGTCAACACGGCAGCGGAAGCCGCAACGTGCAGCCGTGTCGCGGAAAAGGTGCTGGGACACGAAAAAGTGCTGACCGACGCCGCCCCCGCGATGACGGCGGAAGATTTCTCCTTCATGCTGCAACAAAAACCCGGCTGCTATGTCTGGCTCGGCAATGGTTCCGGCGAGGGCGGTTGTACCCTGCACAATCCGAATTACGATTTCAATGATGCCGCGTTGGGCGTGGGGATTGCCTATTGGGTGGCGTTGGCGCGCGAGATTTTGCGCCCATAAAAAAACGCCCCAGGCAGGGGCGTTTGTTGAATCAATCCGATCAACGTTTTTACCAGGGACGGTGGTGGTTATTGCGGCGGTCATTACGGTGGCGATGCCGTTCGTCAAAGGTTTTTTGCTGTTCGGGTGAAAGTTGCGCGTAAAAGATTTTCAGGTCAGCGAGACGCTGGCTTAAAAATTCCTGATGTTTTTTGGAAAGTTCCAGCATTTTTTCCATGCGTTCCGGCGCGGTCAGTTTGTCAAATTCCTTCGGGTCGGGGCGACGCTGTTCCCAGCCTTCGGGCGCAGCATTGGCGATAAATGCCTGCCATGCCGGTTCTTGCGCTGCGGTCAGTTTCAACGCCTTGTGCAGACGCTCATGTCGCGCGGCAATGTCTTCTTTCGTGTTCTTGTGCCATGTTTTTCCGTCGCGCGCGCTGTCGTTGTAACGATCCTTGCCTTCCGCGCTGGCGGTGGTGACGCCCAGAGCAATGCTGGAAGTCGCCAGGAAGGCGATGATGATTTTATGCATGTTGTTCATTGCGAAACTCCTGATGGTTGATAAATGCTACAGGCGTGATTAAAGCCGAAAGTTGTAAGCCGCATGTTGCTTGCAGACGGTATTTTGTTTCAGTTTGTACATTGTCAGGGCTGAAAACGCAAAAAAGCCAGCTTTGGCGAAGCTGGCTTGCGCGAAAATCTGGAGCGGGCGATGGGAATCGAACCCACGGCTCTAGGCGGGTAAGGGGATGACCTCGCGGTCACCCCCTCCCCTAAGAACCGTACATGCAAGTTTCCCTGCATACGGCTCAAGCAACTCATAAGCACCTCTACTTGTACATCGAGATGCCGGCAGCGTCGAATGTCTCCAGGACGTGATGTTGCATATGACAATTCGGATGCAGCAGAACCAGATTGGTCAGCTTGTCCGAGCCTCGTTGTGATCGCTTGACGATGTGATGAAGATTCCATCCCGTATCTCGCGTGATTTTCTGGTTGTAGACAGGACATATCCCTTCTTGCAACCACCACAAATACCGAAGCTTGTATCGCCCTTCGAGCGTCTTGTCCATGCGCCGTGCAAGCCGCTTGGAGAAATACTCGTCGAACTTCGGATCGTATGGATTCGCGTCCGCCACTATCTTGGTATGGGGGCGTTTTAAGTACCCCGCCAAGACAGGTAGCAACTTGTCCTGATCCGCAAATTGCCAGTCACGTCCCTTGATGCTTTTGAAGTAGCGTCGTTTGATCCATCGTTTCCCCTTGTTCGGGTGGCGACGGGACGCCCAACGCCACAAAGCTTGCCAGATTTGGTGGTCGCATCTCGCAAATGTATGGGATGCCATTTGACTTCGGTGATAATTAGCCCATCCTCTGATGACAGGGGTTAGCTTTTCGATCACGTCAATCTGTCTGGCAGCCTTTCTCTCGCGCAGTAGTTCGCGGATTTTCCCCAAGAATGCTTTGACATTTTTCTTCGATGGCTGAGTAACCAGCATTCGATGGTCATGCCTGACATTCCACCCCAAAAAGTCGAATCCTTCCGTCACATGCGTGATTTTGGTTTTCTTCTCCGCGAGGGTGAGTCCCCGTGTGGCAAGGAATTTCTCCACCAAGGGTTTGACCTTATCTGCCAGAAACTCCTGCGAGCTTCCGGTAATGATAAAGTCATCCGCGTACCGTACCAGATTGACTTTTGCCGCACGCGCTTCCCGCACCGTTCGGAACAACGTGGTTAGTTCGTGTTGCAGTCCATCCAGTGTCAGGTTCGCCAAAACAGGGGAAATGATACCTCCCTGCGGCGTACCTGCTTGCGTTGGGAAAAGCTTTCCCGTTTCGATAAAGCCTGCTTTCAACCACTTCCGAAGGATGCCTTTGTCCATGCAGACATTGGCAACCAGCCAGTCATGACTGATGTTGTCGAAACAACCTTTGATGTCTCCTTCCAGCACCCATTTTGGCGATGCTTTCCGACCTAGCACGTTTCGCACTTGTTCGATCGCATCTGCCGTCGAGCGCTCACGTCTGAAACCGTAGGAATGAGGATCTGCTGTTGTTTCGGAGACAGGCTCCAGCGCCAGTAAATGCAGCGCTTGCATCGCTCGATCACGCATGGTGGGTATGCCCAGAGGACGTTTGTCACCATTTGCTTTCGGGATATAGATGCGACGTAATGGTAACGGTCTGTATTTCTTGTTGCCAAGATCAACTACCGCCTTCCATTTGTCATCCGGCGTACCCCAGGTTTGTCCATCTACACCAGGAGTTTTCCGACCTTGATTCTCCGTGACCTTCCGTACTGCCAGCGTTTTCGCGCTGCTGGATTTGATCAGGAGTTTTTGCAGGGCGCGAACCTTACGCCATTCCCCTGCTTTTGCTGCCTTCGCTATACGTGTCTGTAGCCTCGCAATAACTTGATAAGCCTTGACCCAATAAATCTCGTGCCAAGACTGCCAAGTCGTAGAGGCGACATCGCAATCGGACTGCATTGCGTCCATATCAACCTCCGGTTGTTATGGAGCGGGTGAAGGGAGTCGAACCCTCGTCTCTTGCTTGGGAAGCAAGGGTAATAGCCGTTATACGACACCCGCTCTGAACCTTCGGAGGAAGACGCAATTATCCCCGGGCGGGGATTCTAACATCAACCCCCTCGGGTTTGCGATTAAACAGACCCTTCTTACGAAGAGTCACCAGATGGAAGTCTGCACGCTTTCGCGTCGGGGCGATCGTTTCATCCCCTATCCTCTCCATTACAGAGCGGCATTCGCTTTTTCCATCCTCCTCTACCTGCACAGGGACAACGACCCTTGCGAGGCGTCTTGTTCTGAAACACGTCTGCAATAGCGCCCCAATCAGTCGCAAAACTGACCGGAGTGTTATGGATTGCTTTCTGTTGTTAAAGAACGCCCATACAGGCTTACCGCGTTCCGTACAAGTAACGGAGTTGGGAAGGTCTCGCCTTTTCACCGGTGATACAAATGTCAGCGTATCCACACCAAGCAGGTGGACAACCGATCACATGCCTTTTGGCAAAGCCCGGTACTGCAAGTTGCTTTTGGCTTATCAAGCTTAACGGTGTTTAACAGCGATTCACTTACGTTGACCATCCAACCCAGCCTAGCGCCTCATCCGGATGCAACTTCCGAAATCACGCCAAGCCCCTCGCGGAGTATGGCGTACCCCTAAAGGTGGCTACATTGTCAGAGCGCTTAGTACCCCACCGTTGCCAGTGACGCACTGCTCCTAGGCTACGAGGTGCTGAAACCCCGGTTCAACCTATTTTCCTACTACTGGACAGCAATGAGAAAATGCCATCCGAAAATAGCAGAACAATTACTTGTACAGCTTTCGCCGTCAAGGTTACCCACTTGGAAAAGTGGATGAGAGCAGGTTTTCGCAGAATGAAGCGTCTGACAAGTAACCAGTAACCTTTGCGACTCGCGTCGCACGCTTGGGAAGCTAGGGTATTACCATTATACGACGCCCGCATTGATCATCGTTCGGTCACATTCAGGGTGCGCGGAACGAGGCGCGATTGTATGCCGCTTTGCCAGCGAATTCAATGGTGGCTTACGGCTTGTTGCCGGGACGGATGGTGCGGGTGCGGGGTAGCGAGCGTTCGATGTTGGCAAGTCCTTCCAGTTGAGTCTGCAATTCGCTGACCTGGCGTTTGGTCTCGCTCGCCTGTCGCTGGGTTTCCAGCAATTTTTGATATTGCCTTTCCATCTGTGTGTTTTGACGGCGCAGGGTGTTTTCCTGCCGCAGACGTTCGGTATAGACATCCGCCAGCAGACGGATGATGGGGCGCAGGTAATAGACATCGGCATTGATGGTGTTGGATTTCAGCAAATTTGCCAGCATACCGTTGGCGCGCGTCAGATCAGGATTGGGTTGGCGGGGATGCCCCAGTACCATCGCCTGACGTATCTGGGTGTCGGGCGCGGAACCGAGTTGGGCGAGCAATCGGCGTTCGCGCGCCAGGTCGTTGGCGGACATTGTGGATAGCGCCTGATAATAGGCGAGCAGGGCTTCCGGTGTTGAGCTTGATCTGTCCAGATTGACGACGACCGCGCTGCGGGTATTGTTATCCTTGTTTTTATTCTTGGCTTTTGCCGTGGATGGGCTGTCGGGCGTTGTAACGCAGCCTGCCGCGAGCAGACCGGCAGAGGCGACGAGCAGACAGGTTTTGAGCCGCGCTGCCACAGAGGAGAAGAAATCAGTTTTCATGGGGTAAGTCCACGCAGAAACAGGCGCCCGCGCCATTGTTTATGTATTGTACATTTCCGCCCATGATACACGTCAACTCGCGCACAATGGTCAGTCCGACGCCACTGCCCTGATGCTCATCCGCCGTCTGGAAGGCGCTTTGATAGAAGGGGTCGAAAATGTGTTCGGCGTCTTCGGGCGTGATGCCTGTTCCCTGATCCTGACATTCCAGACGCAGCTTGTCTTCGTCACTGGTTGCGGAGAGGGTGATTTCGCCGTCTTGCGGGCTGAAAGCGATGGCGTTTTGCAGCAGCGCCGCCAATATGGCGCCCACGTTTTCGGTATCCAGCGGCACATGCGCTTCCGGCGCTTCAATGCGGATTTTGATATTTTTGCTCTGGCTCTGTTCGGATTGGGCATCAACGGCAAGTCGCAGAAATTGCGACAGGGAAACCTGTTGGCGCTGTTGTCGGCGGGCTTCAAAAACCTGCGTGGTTATGCGCGTCAGTCCATCCAGTTGTTTCATCAGGATGTCGGCATTGTGCCGCAGGATGTCGAGGATGCTTTCCTGATTTGCTGGCGTCGTGTTTTCGGCAAACAGGGTGCAGGCTTCCCGGACAGCGATGATGGGCATTTTCAGTTCCTGCGAGATATGGCGAAAAACGGTTTTCCGGTCATTTTCAAGACTGGCGAGGCGCTGACGCAACCATTCCAGTCGCGTCCCCAGACGCTGCATGTCGGCGGGACCATGCACGGAGACCTTGTTGTCGAGATAACCGCGTCCCATCAGGGTAATCGCCTGCTCCATCTGGCGCAGGGGACGAATCAGCCACCAGCCCAGAATGATGGCGGCCACGGTGGATACCACGAGCGCGAACAGGAATTGCAGTTTCAGTCGCACCTGTTTGCCTTCCAGTTCCGTTAACTGGCGTTGGTTGTGGGCATCCGCCCACTGCTGGCAGGTTTGGCGGATACGATTGTAGAGATCCGTCAGCCTTGAAAATTGTGTCTGCATGATCAGCGGGGTTGATTCCGCGCCGGAATTTTCCAGGTTTGTCACCAGTTCACGGGTGGCGCTGTGCCATTCTTCCAGCAAAGGGCGCAAGGGAATGTCCTCATAGGCTTCCAGTTGTCGCATCAAATCCGCGGATTGATTCAGGGTGGCGTCAAAGCTGGCGCGAAAAGCATCCTGGCGTACCAGCAGGTATTGGCGGGCGCTGCGTTCCAGATCGGTGTTGCGTTCGCCGAGTTCCTGCAAGGTGGTGGTCAGGCGCACAGATTGTTCGTTGCTGTTGCGGCTTTGCGTGACCAGCCATTCCAGCAGTTGCCAGCTTTGTATGACCGTGCCGCCCAACAGAATGAGAATCAGGGTAAACCAGATCACCATGACTTGACGGGATGATATCCGAATCATGAGTTCTCCTGTTTTTATGAAGTCTGTAAGTATAAACCGTATTTGTCATACCGCGATATTTACGCTGTCCATTATATCATCAGTCGCGTAATTCCCGACCCGTCAAGCGGATGAACACATCTTCCAGATTGGCGGCGCGATGCAGATAACGCAGGTTTTTGCGGGCAAGAATCGCCAGCAGCGCTTGCGCGTCCTGACAGTAAAAAAAGGTGGTTTCGCCGGTTTTTTCCATGCGAACTCCATGCAGTCTGGCGCTGTCCGCCCGTATTGCGTCGGCGTCTTCCAGCACTTCGATGACCTGCGGCTCGATGTGTTGGGCGATGAGTGCTCTTGGGCTTCCGGCGGCGATTTTTCGCCCGTTGTCGATGATGATCAACTGGTCGCAGAGGCGTTCGGCTTCGTCCATGAAATGCGTGGTCAGCAGCAGGGTCTTGCCCGCGTTTTTCAAGCTGTTCAGGCGATCCCAAATCAGGCGGCGGGCTTGCGGGTCAAGACCCGTGGTGGGTTCGTCGAGAAACAGGATGTCTGGGTCATTGACCAGCGCGCGCGCCAGCGTGAGGCGGCGTTTCATGCCGCCAGAGAGGGTATTGATGCGGGCGTCGCGCTTGTTTTCCAGACTGGAAAATTGCAGCAGCCAGGAGAGGCGCGGTTCGATGTCGGCTCGCGTCAGCCCGAAATAACGCCCGAACACAAACAGGTTTTCGCTGACGGTAAAATCGGGGTCGAGATTGTCGAATTGCGGCACGACGCCGACACGCTGACGGGCGGTTTTCGCTTCGGCAGGAATGGGCAGCCCCGCCAGCGTGATGTGTCCGGCATCGGGCGCGGTCAGTCCCAGACAGAGTTTCAGGGTGGTGGTCTTGCCCGCCCCGTTGGGACCGAGCAACCCGAAACATTGCCCCTTTTCCAGCGCGAAAGAGAGTTGATCCACAACGGGAACTTGCGCGTAAGTCTTGTGCAAATCCTGTACGGTCAATGGGCGTGGCGGCGCGGCGTCCATCAATGCCATGCCCGGATGATGATGTCACGAATCAGGTGCAGTCGCCGGTGGAAAAAATGGTCTGCGCCGGGAATCACCACGACGGGCAGGTCTTGCGGCGCGGCCCAGGCGAGCACATTGGCAAGCGGCACGGTGCTGTCGGCAGCGCCGTGAATAAGAATGGTGTCGGCGGGTACGGCTTCGGTATCGTAATGGCGCGTGCCTTCCACGAAACCGGCTGCCGTGCCGACCAGCACCAGCCGTTTTGCAGGTCGTCCGGCAACTGCCAGACGGCGGGCGAGATGGGTCTGGCAGTAAGCGCCGAAAGAAAAACCGGCGAGCGCCACGGGGAGTTTGTGTTGCGGGTCAAATCGCGCATGGGCGAAGTCGAGCGTCGCCATGAGGTCATCGACTTCGCCCACGCCTTCATCGTGTGTGCCTTCGCTGCGACCGACGCCGCGAAAATTGGGGCGCAGGGCGGCGTAACCCAGATGCAGAAAAGTTTTGGCCAAGGTATGGACGACCTTGTTGGTATTCGCGCCGCCGCCTGCGGGATGCGGATGCGCGACCAGCGCAATGCCCGTGAGCGGTTGTGGCGGAACTTCCAGGATGACTTCGATATTGCCGACTGCGCCAGCGACATCGACGTTTGTTGCGCTGACGCTCATGTCACCAACAAACGTTCGACGCGCTCATCCTTGAATAAATGGCGCTGGATGATTTCTTCGAGGTCTTCTTCGTCGATGAAGGTGTACCAGACGGCTTCCGGGTAAATCACCAGCATCGGTGCCCTGTCGCAGCGACCCAGACAGCCCGCCTTGCTGACGCGGATTCCGGCGGCGTCCGCGCCCAGTTCTTTGGCGCGTTTTTTGATGAAGCCAAACAGTTCGTCGCCGCCGCGTGGATTACAACTGGGTTGACCTTCGGGACGTGGATTGGTGCAGATGAAAAGATGTTTTTTGAAGAAGCTCATGGTGGGAAAATACCGATAAAAAAACCGACCGTCGCGGTCGGTTGGCGGGTTGAAGGGCGCTCAGATATATTCAAATTCCAGCCGCTTCGCGTCCTGATCGCGGGTGGAAGCGCCCAGAGAGACTACGCCCGTTTCGTGCAGGGGCAGACCGTCTTTACGCAAAAAGACCTCCGGCGCGTTGGTGTGTTTGAGGAAAGTGCCGTTGGTGCTCATATCCACCAGACAATAATGCCCGCCCCTGCGCTCGATGCGGGCGTGCTGGCGGGAAACGCGGCTGTCGTCAATCACGAAGTCATTGTGGTGTTCGCGCCCCAGGGTAATGAAGGGCGTTCTTTCATCGAGGATGATTTTTTTGTCGCCATAATGCACGACCAATCGGGTTTGCGCGCCGCTGATACTCACGGGCGCAACATTTTCGCCCGACGCGAATTCCTGCGACAGCAGCATGGTGGAGGTCAGCGTGACCGGCAGGTCTTCATCGTTTTCGTGCCAGATCAATTCCATGATCTGGGCGGCTTCCTTGTCGTTGCCAAGGTTGAGTTGCTGATGCAGGTCGCGTATTTTCAGCCCGACATTGGCGGCGACTTCGAGCAGGGTTTTCCGGTCACAGAGAATCTGGTTGGGCAGGGAGAGTTCCAGCAGTTTGCCGACGCCCTGCGCGGCTTGCTCTTCGGTGGGCGCTGACAGCAGGGCGAGGCGGATACTGAGCTTGACCCCGGCGACCGAAGGCACGTCCGCCGAGCGACGCTGCATTTCGATGGCGGCCAGACAGGCTTCTTCGGACGAGGGGAAAATGAAACCGATGCGTCCATTGGGAGATGAATCCAGGACACGACCACGGAATCCTTCGCCTGCGCGCTCAATTTTTTTGAGGCAACGGGTGACGGTATGTTCGGATTCCTGCTCGCCCAGCCGATTGACCAGACGTATACCTCCGACGACTTCGCCGCGAACTATGGTAATCACTGTAATTTCCCAAGATGAGCCAATTAGTTCCAATCATACCAAAAGTCTGGCAAATTCAATAATCTGCTTGTATTTCAAAACGGACAGGCAGCGGAAAAGAGCCGACGGGCGGTAGTTCCGGCGGATCGAACAAGGGGTCGCCCTCGTCGCCAATCTGCCCTTCCCGTTTTAACGCGCGGAAATCGAATAGGGCGTTGTCCGCCAGATGTGAAGGCACAACATTTTGCAGCGCGGTGAATACGGCTTCTGTGCGTCCCGGAAAGCGTCTGTCCCAATCCTGCATCATTTCGCGGATTTTTTGCCGTTGCAGGTTGTTCTGCGAACCGCAGAGATTGCAGGGAATGATGGGAAATTCCATACCCTTGGCGTAACGGGCGATGTCGTTTTCGGCGCAATAGGCGAGGGGGCGAATCACGATATGCGCGCCGTCATCGGTGACGAGCTTGGGCGGCATGGCTTTCAGCTTGCCGCCAAAAAGCAGGTTCAGAAACAGGGTGTGCACCATGTCGTCGCGGTGATGTCCCAGGGCGATTTTGTTCGCGCCCAGTTCCTTGGCCGTGCGATAAATGATGCCCCGCCGCAGACGCGAGCAGAGCGAACAGGTGGTTTTGCCTTCGGGGATTTTTTCCTTCACCACCGAATAGGTATCGGCTTCGACGATGCGGAATTCGACGCCGTTTTGCGTAAACCACGCGGGCAGCGTCTCGGCGGGAAAGCCCGGCTGCTTCTGGTCGAGATTCATGGCGATCAGCCGGAATTTGACCGGCGCGCGCCGTTGCAGAAGGCGGAGCAGGGAGAGGAGCGTCTGCGAATCCTTGCCGCCGGAAACGCAGACCAGTACCGTGTCGCCGTCCGCAATCATGTTGTAATCGGCAATCGCCTTGCCGGTTTTACGCAACAGCCATTTTTCAAGACGTTGCAGGGTTTGGGAAGCTTGCACGAAAAAATCCGTTCAGGGGGAGAACGCGCATTTTACGGCATCCCTTGCCCGCAAAAGCTAAAATCCCGACCTTGCTTTGCTGGAATGACGCGCCATGACCCTGCCGCCCCCCGATGCCGAAGCCCTCGCCCATAGCCAACGGCTGCACAAGGAAATTTCCCGCCGGATTGCGGCGGCGGGCGGCTGGCTGTCCTTTGCCGATTTCATGGCGGCGGCGCTCTACGCGCCCGGTCTGGGTTACTACACGGCGTGGATGCGGAAATTCGGCGCGGGCGGCGATTTCATCACCGCGCCGGAATTGACGCCGCTGTTTGCCCGCTCGCTCGCGCGTCAGGCGGCGCAAATCATGTCGGCGAGCGCCCCGCGTATTCTGGAAGCGGGCGCGGGTTCCGGTCGGCTGGCGGCGGATTTGCTGCTCGCGCTGGAAGCGGAGGACGCCTTGCCGGAGTCCTACAGCATTCTGGAAATTTCCACTGACCTGCGCCAGCGTCAGCGCGCATGGCTGGCGCGACAAGCGCCGCATTTGCTGGATCGGGTCGTCTGGCTGGACGACTTGCCTGCCCGTTTTTCCGGCTTGGCGCTGGGCAATGAAGTGCTCGACGCCATGCCCGTGCATTGCGTGACCTGGCGGCATGGAGCGATTCTTGAGCGCGGCGTCATTCTGGACGCTGACGGGCAATTCCAGTGGCAACCCCGCCCCGCTGTCGGCAGGCTCTTGCAAGCAGCAGAAGCGATTGCCGGGGCATGTCCGCTTCCCCCCGACTTTGAGAGTGAAATCGCGTTGGCCGCGCCCGCATGGGCGGCGGCGTGGGGCGAGCGACTGACGCGGGGCTGTCTGTTGCTGATTGACTACGGTTTTCCACGCCACGAGTTTTATCACCCTGACCGGCAGAGCGGCACGTTGATGTGCCACTACCGCCATTACGCGCACTCCGACCCGCTGATGCTGACGGGCTTGCAGGACATCACCGCGCACGTCGATTTCACCGCGCTGATTGAAGCGGCATATCCGGCAGGGCTGGAATTGTTGGGCTACACCCATCAGGCGCAATTTCTGTTGAATTGCGGCGTGCTGGACGACCTCGCGATGATGGCTGACCAATACGAACCCGCCAGCCCGCTCTACATCAAGGCCACTGCCGCCGTGCAAAAACTCATCGCGCCGCAGGAAATGGGCGAATTGTTCAAGGTCATGGCGATGGGTAAAAACATCGACGCGCCCCTCATCGGGTTTGCTCGCGGCGACAAAAGCCATACTTTATGAAGGACGGCGGGCGATGTGCGGAAAATGGTGCGGCAAGCCCAGCACCATACGCACGAATTCTTCCAGCAGCGCCGGATTCATGGGCGCGTCGGCGGGCAGGCGGTAGGTGGTGTACCCCAGACGTTCCAGATTGCGGGCGTGTACCAGTAACGCGCCTGCCTCATAATCCGGCTCCCAGCGCACACTGACCCGGACTTCGGGCTGAATGGTGATGCGTACCGATTCCAGAAGCTTGTGCTCGTCGCGGGTTTCCTGTACCTGCATGTTCAGGTTGAAGTCGAAAAGACGTTGCCGGAAAGCTTCCGCCATACGCGCGTCGCGTTCGAGCACAATGGGCGGTTCATGGCTGGTCAGGCGATAGCTCAACGTCACGATTTCCATGAATGCCTGGTCACTCTTGGAAGACGTGCGGTAATCCGCATAACCCTGATGCCAGGCGAGCGCGCGCAGCGACTTGTCGCCGGAGAGCACATAGTCGCGGGGAATGTCCGGTTGCACCACGTTCAATTGCTGCACCATGTCGTGCAGATAGGCAAAGGCCTGCCGCAGCGAACGATCCAGTCGCGCCGCCTGCTCGTAACGCAGACGGGCGCGGGCGTCCCGCTGTTCGAGCAGACTTTGCGCCTGTTCGCGCAATTGCCCAAGCGTACCGCCGAAAAGCGGCGTTTGCGCGACGCCGGGGTGGGCGCGTCGCTCACCGATATAATCCGTAACCCGTGGTCGTGGCGCTTCGCCTTCTGCCAACAGGTCGGGAAACTGCAAGCCGCGATCATCCGATGCCAGTCCCCCGGCGCGTGAACGCGCTTCGTCGGCGAATGCCGCCCGCGCAATGGCTTCCAGATCGTCCACCTCTTCCAGAAAAAACTCATCTTCCGATGGGGGGGCGGAGTCGGGGGCGGGCGGCAAATTCAGACTGTCCGCATTTTTCAGCAACACACAATCTTCTCCTGATTGCGGGTTGGCTGCGGAGGACAGTGGCAAGTTTTGTTCGGACATGGCGGAGCATCTCGGCGAGCGTCGGAAAGAAGCCTATACTTTAGCCATCGGGCGGTATAAAAGAAAGAGCGATCATCATGGACATCCATAATACAAACATCGGCAGTCTGGCGACCCAGGCTGGACAGACGGGGCAGACGGGGGATGTGGTCAATATCAGTGTGCTCAAAAAAGCCATCGACATGCAGGCGGAAGCCGCCGCGCAGTTGATTGAGGCGCTACCGCAAGTAACGGGCAACCCGCCCAATCTGGGTCAGAACGTCGACCAGCGCGCTTGATTGATATTGCGTTGGCTTGATTGGCATTGCGTTGTATGGGTTTGCAGAGGCCGTTGTTTGTAGGGGCTGTTCGCGAACAGCCCCTGCGATTGACCATTGACCGCCACAACATCAATCCAGGGTTTCATCCAGCCAGCCTTTCAGCAATTCAGCCACCTGCGTCCAGTCCTTTTCGTGCGTCACGGCGTGACCCATGCCTTTGAAAATGTGGGTTTCCACGCTGTAAGTGCGCGCCGTGGCTTCTACCAGAAAAGCGGGGACCAACACATCTTTTTCCGCGCCGATGACGAGTAGCGGCGGGCGCAGCATGGCGGGCAGCAGGGGCAGGTTGAAGACACTGCTCATGTCCCAGAGCGCCCGTTGTGATTCAAGCTGCATATGGCTGCGGAAATGTTCCAGCAGCGTGTTGTGCGTCGGCTGCGCGAAAAGCGCCTCGCGCACGGTGGAAAGCCGCACATCCTCGCCACTCAACAGCTTGTTGAGATCCATCAACAGCCCCGGTCGTTGCGCGAGCAGGTTGAATTGCGAGAGCAGCAAGCCTTGCGGCGGCACGGCGCAGAGCAACGCCGCCGCCGGAGCGCGATGGCTTTCGAGATATTTCTGGATCACGAACCCCCCCATCGAATGCCCGATCAGCGCGGGCGGACGGGTATGTTGACCGGACAGCCAGGCAACGGCGGCTTCGGTATCTTCCACATAATCGTTAATCGAGAGCGCGTCCAGATGGTCGCCGCCTTCGCTGGCGCCGTGTCCGCGCAGCGAAAGGGCGTAGCCGCAATAACCCTGACGCGCGAACCAGGGCAGAAAATTGTCCGTCCACATCCACGCTCCCGCGAACGCGCCGTGCAAAAACAAGAGCGGCGTGGGATGTGGCGTGACGCCTTCCGGCGGCAGGGTAAAGAGAATTTCGCGCCCGGCGTGTGGGTGCGCGTGTAGCGGGATGTCGGTTTGTTCGGTCATGAGTTTTCCAGAGTCAGTTCAGTTGCGGTAAAGGGAGCGAGCGCGGCGCGCACGGCGGCGATTCTGGCGGCGTGCAGACGCTCCGGTATTTTGTCGGGATGGGCAACGGTTCGCGCAATCTCGCCGCCATCCACGGCGCAAAACGCCGCCGCCGCCGTCTGCCAGATTTCGCTTTGCGGATAGGGCGTCGCCGCCATCCCCAGACGCCCGCGACTGTCGGCGGCGCAGACGGCGAGCAAATCGGCGAAGCGTTCGGGACGCCGCTTGACATCGCAGCGTTCCAGAATTTTGACCATGCTGGCGGGCGTGAGGGCGTTTGCGCCACCGACATGACTGATGTTGCCGTGTTCCCGCACCGTCATGCGGGCGAGTTCGCGGCAATCCACGGGGATTTTCAGGCGAGCGCACAGGCACAGCAAGGGTTTATCGCCAAGCAGGGTGTGTCCGTGGTGATGCGGCCAGTTTTCCTTCGGCGTCAGCGCCTTGCCCAGGTCGTGCGTCAGGGCGGCGAAGCGGGCGGGCAAGTTCAGGTTCATCTCCGCCGCCACGGTCAGTACCAGCAAAAGATGCGCGCCGGTGTTGCCTTCCGGGTGAAAATCGACGCGCTCCGGCACGTCGAACAGGGCGTCGACTTCCGGCAAAAGCCGCGCCAGCGCCCCGCACTCGCGCAACACCGCCAACATGCGCGCCGGATGCGCTTCCATCAGCCCCGTGGAAATTTCCTGCCACACCCGTTCCGGCGTGAGATGGTCAGTTTCGCCATTCGCCACCATTTCACGCATCAGCGCCAGCGTTTCCGGCGCGACGGAAAAATCCCCGAAACGGGCGGCGAAACGGGCGAGGCGCAACAGGCGCACCGGGTCTTCGACAAACGCCGCGCCCACATGCCGCAAAACCCTGGCTTCCAGATCGGCGCGACCATTGAAGGGGTCAATCAACACTCCGTCATCGCCTCTGGCCATCGCGTTGATGGTCAGGTCACGGCGGGCGAGGTCATCTTCCAGACGCACATCCGGGTGGGCGTAAAAAGTAAACCCGTGGTAGCCCTTGCCGCTTTTGCGCTCGGTACGCGCCAGCGCGTATTCCTCGCGCGTTTCCGGGTGCAGAAAGACCGGGAAATCCTTGCCGATCGGCTTGAACCCCCGCGCGATCAACATTTCCGGCGTCGCGCCGACCACAACATAATCCCGGTCAGTGACCTGCCGTCCCAGAAGTTCATCCCGAATCGCGCCGCCAACAGCATAGATACGCACTGGATGCCCTGTCTTCGTTCAGCTTCCCGCCAGCGCGCGCCGCGCGCGGGCACGATAAATATCGAGCCGCGCTCTGGGCGTATGGCGGGAGAGATAAGTCGGCGCGATGGCTTCCAGCAGGGCGGGACGCCACGTCGCGGGCAGACAACTGTCCGCGTCCAGAATGGCGTTGGCTTGCAGGGTACGCAGGCTGTCCTGGGTGACTTCCGGCTTGGGCAGTAACCACCACAAACCCGCCTGCAAATAAGCCAGCCCTTCGGAAAGCGGCAGGATGCGGGTGCGCCGCTCCGTCAGGCGGGCGACATAAGCCAGCAATTCGGCAAAGGTATACACCTCTGAACCGGCAAGGTCATAAGCCCGCCCGAAAGTTGTCGCGTCGTTGAGACTCGCCGCGATCGCGTCGGCAACATCGGCAACCCACACCGGCTGCAACCGCGCCCCCAGCATACCCAGTGGCAGAAGCGGCAACGCCAGCCAGCGGGCGAACATGGCAAGAAAATGGTCGCCCGCGCCAAACATCACGGCAGGGCGGAACACCGTCACGTCCAGTTCATCCTGCGCCGCCAGCACAATGCGCTCACCCGCGCCCTTGGAACGCAAATACTCCGAAGCCCCGCGCTCATCCGCCTGCAAAGCGCTGACATGCAACAACCGCCGCACGCCGGTTGTTCGCATGGCATCGACAATTTTCTGCGGCAATTCAACATGCGCTCGCAAAAAATCCTTGCTGTAAGGCAACGCCACATCGCGGCTATGCAGAATGCCGACGAGATTGATCACCGCGTCCTGCCCCGCAACTAACGCCGCCAGTTGCGCCGGATCATGCGCATCCGCCTCGACCACGCTCACATTGGGCAAGGTCATCAGGCGTCGATGGCGTTCACGGCGGCGGGAAGGAATGGTAACGACGTATCCCTGTTGGGCGAGGCGGGTGGCGAGATAAGAACCGAGAAACCCACTACCGCCCGGCAGCAGGATTTTTTGTTGAGACATGGTGTTCGTGCGCGAGTGGAGAGGAAAGCGTGGATTTTAAGGCAAATCCGTTGCACGTGCCGCGAACAATCACGCAGAGCTTGTCGACCTGGAAAAGCCATCGCGTCTGCCAGACGCAGGGGCGGTTCGCGAACCGCCCCTACAACCGCAAAACGCCCGCAGAAGGCGCGTTCGGCGATTGTCTCCCCACTCCCCTTGTGGGCGTACACTGTGGGTAAGGGGATATTTCGTAGGGGCAGGTTTCAAACCTGCCCGCCGTTGTATTGTCGGAGCGCAGGGCGGGTTTGAAACCCGCCCCTACAAGGGAGAAAATTAGGTAGAGCGCGTTCTCCGAACGCGCCGCAGGCTGCTGACAAAGTTGCACAGAGCGTTTTTTGAGTGAAGGTTTTCCTGGGAACGCCAGCGTCCACGCTGGCAGCGGTGTTTGCGCGGCAATCTGCGCTCAAAGTCGGCGTACCGCCGACGTGCCTTTGTTGCCGTCGGCGTTCCCAGAAAGCTACTTCGGAGGTTTGTTAACAGTTTGAGCGGGAGCAGGATGCTCCCGCCACTTTGATTTCAATGGCATTCGTGCGATTGCCCTGCGAAATAAGCCCGATGGCGGATAACGCCGCGCTCGAACCGCTATAATGAACGCATGAACTTTCCCCGCCCGACAAGACGGGAAGAACATCAATCAGGGAGATTCACCATGCAAGTCGCCACTACGCCGTCTGTTCCGGTAGGCAAAATCAAGAGCTTTGGTCCCTTCGGGCCGAAATACGAAGTCGGTCAGCCGCTACGCCAATTGGACGACGAAGACTGGATGGTGGAAGTCACGATGGTGGAAACGGGCGAAAAGACCGAATACCGTTTGACGCGTCTCGTTGATGACCCGGAGGCGCACTGATGTACGCTTTGTCGCCGATACTGAACAACACCATCCCAAGGGCGTAACGCAAGCCTATACGGAAATCGGCGCAGTCCTCGCCGAGAATGGTTTTCGCCGTGTGCAGGGCAGCCTGTACGTGACCGACAACGAAGACATGGCAAACCTGTTTCTGGCAATTCAGCCGCTACGCGCCCGCCCGTGGTTCCCGAAATCCGTGCGTGACATTCGCGCCTTCCGCATCGAACAGTGGTCAGACTTCACCCCAGTTGTAAAGTCGTAATGTCCAACCCGCAGGAGGCATGGGAAATGGCACGGCATCCTGCCGCGTCACGGCAAATCCGCCGGAAGCGTCGTCCCGTCTTTTGCCGGCGCCGTACCCAGACGCTCGCGCAAGGAGGCGGGTTCGCCGGTGAACAGGATGGCGTAATACACGGCGTTGCTCATGACTTTTTTGACGTAATCCCGTGTTTCGTCAAAGGGGATGGTTTCGGCGTAAATCGCGCCTTCCAGCGGGGTTGCGCCGCACCAGCGTTTTGCCCGCCCCGGACCGGCGTTATAGGCGGCGGAGGCTAATACCGGATGCTGGTGCAGGCTTTCCAGCACCATCCGCATGTAGGTGGTGCCGAGCAACAGGTTGATGTCGGTGTCGTTGACCGTGCGGTGGTCGTAGTCCTTGATGCCGATTTTCTTGGCGACCCATTTGGCGGTGGCGGGCATCAACTGCATCAGGCCGGAAGCGCCGGCGGAGGATTTTGCCTGGGTGACGAAGCGGCTTTCCTGACGCATCAAGCCATATACCCAGGCGTCGTCCAAACCCTGTTCGCGGGCGGCGGGGCGCACTTGTGCGTCGAAGGGGGCGAGAAAGCGTAACGCATAGTCGTGTTGGCTTCTGGTTTTGTCGGCGGCGTTGATGGCGCGGTCATAGAGCTGGTATTCACGCGCCAACGTAGCGGCGGCAAGCAGTTGGCGGTCGTCCATGTCGCGCAGCGTCCAGTTCCATTCGCGGATGGCGTCAATGCGTAAATCCAGTTGAAACAGTGCGAGGGAACGCACGATGCCCGGCAGGATACGCACATCATAAAGCTCGTCGGCGTGCGGCGGCAGGGCGGGGGTGGGGATGGTAATGTGTTTGCCCAGTTCTTCATCCGCCAGATTGCCGTAAAACTCCGGCAGCCCGCGCAGCGAAGCGAATTGCGCCTTGGCGTCCTGCGCGCGACCTGCCGCCTTGTAGGCACGTCCCAACCAGTAAACCCATGTCGGACGCGATTGCAATTCCTCAGGCATCTGTTCGATGGCGAGGCGCACGGCGTTCCAGTTTTGCGCGCGCAGGGCGGCGCGCGCGCGCCATTCGGCGGCGTCGGCGGTGAGCAATTCCGGCTTGCTGCGGGCAAACCATGTCGGGGCTTCCGGCAGATGACGGCGCGCGCCCTGCAAGCCAATTTGCCCCCAGCACCAGGCGGCAGTCTGCGCGCCCAGTTGGGGTTGCCATTGCGCCAGTTGTTCGGCGGCGAGGACGGGATCATTTTGCGCCAGACGGGTGATCGCCAGCGCCACGACTTCACGGCGCGCGCGGCGACTGCCCACGCTCTCCGGTTTTTGGCGCGCCAGCCAGATGCGCGGTTGGCTGATGATTTGGTCGAGTTGTCTGGCATCCGGCTGCTGTTCGCGCGGCAAAAAGCGCAAGACTCGCCGCGCCATGTCGTGCTTGCCCTGCTCGAACAGCATGTGTATGCGGCTCCAATACACATCGTCGCTGACCGCTTCGCCCAGGCGCGAAAACAGGGGTTGGCAGCCTTCCGGTACGCTGATGATCGTCTGCCAGAGGGTTTCGGCTTCGGCTTGATTTTTTTGCCGCGCCGCCGCGTCGCCCAAGCGGGCAATCGCCTGAATTTGCAGACAGCGGGATTCCAGATCGGGGGCGCGGAGCGCCTTGTATTGCCGCGACACTTCCGACCAACGCCCCTGTTTGCCCAGCGTTTTCAGCCAGTCGGCGCGTAGACGCTCGCTCAGATAGCTGCCTTCCTCGCGCCGGATGAAGTCCTGGATGACCGCCTCATCCGGTCGCTCGATGCCCTGCCGCAGCAGGTAGTATTCGACGTAGGGGGCGAGCGCGGCATCATCCAGCCTCTGCGCGTTCAGGGTTTCCAGCCTGGCGCGGTCGCCCACCCGAAAGGCTTCGCGGGCGTCAAGAAACTGGCGCTCGCCCTCGGATTCCTGCGCGAAGACGAAGTTGGGAACGAGCAATATGGCGGCAAGGCAGAGACGGGCGAAAAAAACAGACGGCTTCATGGTTAAATCGGGGAATGGATATTGGAAGAGTTAAGCTTGGCAGCATAACATGAAGCCACGAATTACACCGCAAACCCAAACGCAAACCCGCAAGGAATTACGCCAAACCCTGTTGACCGCGCGACGGGCGCTGACGGCCGAACAGGTCGCCGCGTGGTCGCAACGACTGGTCGAACATCTGCTGCGTGTTTTTCCGCAGCCGCCGGGGAAACGCATCGCCTTCTATTCGCCCATCCAGAACGAGCCGGACGCGCGTCCCGCCGCCGCCTTCTGGCGCGAACAGGGCGCGACAACCCTGCTGCCGGTCGTCGTCGCCCCGCGCGCGCCGCTCATCTTTCGCCCGTGGACGCCGGAAACCCCCCTCGTCCCTGACCGTTACGGCATTCCCACGCCGAGCGAGGGCGCGGAAATCATCCCCGACGTGATCATCATGGCGCTGAACGCCTTTGACGCGGCGGGCTACCGCCTGGGCTACGGCGGCGGTTTTTTCGACCGCACCCTCGCCGCCTTGCAACCGCGTCCCTTGGTGTTGGGCGTGGGTTTCGAGATAGGGCGCGTAAAAAACATCCAGCCGGAAGCGCATGATCAGGCGGTGGATTGGATATTTACGGAAGAAGGCGGTTGGAAGTCAGGACGAAATCAGGGGCAGGAATAACAGGAACGGTTGGTCGGGCGAGGCTTCAAAACCAAAACGCAGGTAATAGGCTGCGGCTTGTTCATCCAGGGCATCGACGAACAAACCGATGCCGCCCGCTTCGATGTCAATGCGCCGCGCTCGTTTCAAAGCATCCGCGAGCAATAACCCGCCGTATCCCTCTCCCTGCCATGCCCTGTCAACTGCCAGTCGTCCCAGGCGTAAGCCAGGGATGCGGCGCGGCATTTTTTTGCGCCAGACATCCGGCAAACAGCGGCTTTCAAGCTCGGCAAGGGTGAGCGCGTAATAGCCACAAATGCGCGTGGGTTCGGTTTCGTGAATGAGAACAAAGGTCTTTGAAAGACTTTTGCCCTGATGTTGGCGGGCAACGCGGGCAAGCCAGTCATTCAGTTCCGGTCGACCGCAATCAAAAGCGCGTCGGTCATGCGCTTCATTCAGCGGCACTATCTGCATTGTCAGCATTCCGTATGAGCATCTGGTGGCGTTTCATGGCGGTTCGCAATGCTGCGTTTGGCGAGGGCGGGTTTTCCAGCCGGTCAAGGAGAAATGCCCAGTCGCGGGACGACAGGCGGATGATTTCTTCCCGTTCGATAACCATTTGCGCTTCCTTCAAGGCGGCTTGCACCAAAAACTGATTGACGGTCGCGCCCGTCAATTCGGCGGCACGACAAAGCGTTTCATAAACATGCTGCGGAATACGCGCGCCGATACGGTTTTGGTTTCCTTTGAGCGCGATGGCTTCCATGACAATCTCCTGACTTGATAGATATAAGTATAGCGGTGTCGCCAAAATGACGCCACATCATGATCCGCTCATTGATCAGGATTGGGTGTTCACCGAGGCGGGGGTTTCCTTGCCGAAAATCCGATAATCGCCAGCCATATAAAAAACGCGGCAATGAGCTGATTGCACACGGCGGCGACATCATAGACACCGGTAACGATGGAAAATTCCAGCGCCGACCAGCATTGGCGCAGCAGGAACAAAATGCCTAATCCCAGCGCCAGCCAAGGCGCGCGCCAGGGGGCGTGTTTGAGAATGGCGGCAGAGCGCCATTGTTGCCAGATGAGGAAGACGCACACCACCTGTATGCTCATCGCCAGTCCCAGCCCCAACAGGCAGAGGGAGTAGGGCGAGCCGTCAAGCGCGGGGGGTGAGCGCAACATTTTTGATGGCCTGTTGAAGACGGGCGAGCGCGTGGTCGAGCAATGCGGGCGCGCAGCCGAAATTCAGGCGCACCCAACCCGCCGCGCCGAAATCCGCGCCATTGGAAAGCCCCAAGCCCTGCGATTCAAAATATGCGACGGGATCGGCGAGGTTCAGTTGCCGCGCGTCCAGCCATGCCAGATAGGTGGCCTCAATGTGCGTCATGCTGACGCCGGGCAGACGGGCGACCGTCGCTTCCAGATTGTCGCGGTTTTGTCGCAGGATGGCGAGCAAGGCCTGCCGCCAGTCCTCGCCATCGCGGAAGGCGGCTTCGCAGGCGACGAGTCCGAAGACATTGACATGCGGCACGATGCCCGACATGGCGCGGACAAAACGCTGGCGCAGGCTGGCGTCGGGAATCACCGCGAAGGCGCAGGCAAGTCCGGGGATATTGTAGGTTTTGGAGGGCGACATCAGGGTGATGCTGCGTTTTGCCGCCTCCTCATCCAACAGCGCGAAGGGCAGATGGCGTTTGTCATCGTCCAGAATCAGGTCGCAATGAATTTCGTCGGAGCAGACGATTAAATCGTGACGGGCGGCGAATTCGGCGATCCATTCCAGTTCCGAGCGCTGCCAGCAACGTCCGACCGGATTGTGCGGGTGGCAGAAAAGCAGCAGTTTCGTGTCGGGGTTTTGCAACATAGCGGCTTCCAGCGCGTCGGTATCCATCTCCCAATGTCCAGCGCGGCACACGAGCGACACGCATCGCAACGCCTGATCAGAGCGGCGCGGCGCGGCTAAAAAGGGCGGATACACCGGCGTATTGGTCAGTACGCCGCCGCCCCCGCCAACGCAAACACTGCGGCAGGCAACATGGATGCCCGTCACCAGCCCCGGCAGCCAGACGAGCCACTCCGCCGCGATGCGCCAGTCATACCGACGTTGCAGATAATCCAGAACCGCGTCGATTTGCGATGGCTGCGGCACGCCGTAGCCCAACACGCCATGCGCCAGCCGCTCCCGCACGGCATCCAGCACGGCGGGCGGCGCGGCGAAATCCATGTCCGCCACCCAGAGCGGCAGAATGTCCTGCCCGGCGTATTTGCCCCATTTCATCGAATCGCTCATGCGTCGATCGGGCGTGTGCGCCAAATCAAATGCCATCACATTCAGCCCAGAAACAGCCGATACGCCGGGTTTTCGCTTTCGTCCCAGTAACGGTAGCCGAGTTTTTCCAGAAAGGCGTGAAATTCGGCGGCATCGGCGGGGGGGACTTGCATTCCGACCAGCACCCGCCCCGTGTCCGCGCCGTGGTTTCTGTAGTGGAACAGGCTGATGTTCCAGCCGGCGCTCATCTGGTTCAAGAAATTCATCAACGCGCCGGGGCGTTCGGGGAACTCGAAGCGGTAGACCCGTTCGCTCATGCCGCCGTCGCGCACTTGCGGCGCGTGTCCGCCGACCATGTGGCGGACGTGCAGTTTGGCGGTTTCGTCTTCCGAAAGGTCAAGCGTCGGGTAGCCGTGCCGGGTCAACGCCTCGACCAGTTTCAGGGATTCGGTGCGGCTGGCGACCTGGATGCCGACGTAAACATGCGCTTCCTTCCTTTTGTGGTAGCGATAATTGAATTCCGTGATGTTGTGGCGACCAATCAGGGAGACGAATTTTTTGTACGCGCCGGGTTGTTCGGGCAGGGTCACGGAGAGCACCGCCTCGCGCTGTTCGCCGATTTCGGCGCGTTCGGCGACGAAGCGCAGGCGGTCAAAATTGGTGTTCGCGCCGGACGCCACGGCGATCAAGGTCTTGTCTTTCAGCTTGTGCTGGCGGGCGTATTCCTTCGCGCCCGCGATGGCGAGCGCGCCGGAAGGTTCGAGAATCGAGCGGGTATCCTCAAACACATCCTTGATGGCGGCGCAGATGGCGTCGGTATCGACTAACACAATGTCGTCCAGCAACTCCCGGCAGAGGCGGAAGGTTTCTTCCCCGACGAATTGCACCGCCGTGCCGTCGGCGAACAGCCCGACCTGGGCTAACCGTACCCGCTTGCCCGCGTTGATGGATTGTTTCATGGCGTCGGCATCGAAGGTTTCCACGCCAATCACCTTGATTTCCGGGCGCACAGCCTTGATGTAGGCGGCGACGCCCGCCGCCAGACCGCCGCCGCCGATGGCGACGAAAACGGCGTGGATTTTGCCCGCGTGCGACCCCTGCTGGCGCAGGATTTCCATGCCGATGGTGCCTTGTCCGGCGATGACTTCCGGGTCGTCAAAGGGATGGATGAAGGTGAGTTTTTCCGCTTTTTCCAGTTCCAGCGCGCGGGCGTAAGCGCCGTCGTAGGAATCCCCCGCCAGCGCCACCTCGCCCCCGCGTTTTTTGACGGCATCCACCTTGATGGCGGGCGTGGTGACGGGCATGACGATAACCGCCCGACAGCCGAGATGCGCCGCTGACATGGCAACACCCTGCGCGTGATTACCGGCGGAAGCGCAGATCACGCCGTGTTTTAACTTGTCGGCGGAAAGACTGGCGATTTTGTTATACGCCCCCCGCAGTTTGAAGGAAAACACCGGCTGCATGTCCTCGCGTTTCAGGTAAACGCGGTTGCCGACGCGGGCGGAAAGATTGGGGGCGAAATCCAGCGCGGTTTCTTCGGCGAGGTCGTAGACCCGGGCGGTCAGTATTTTTTGCAGGTAATCCGGTTGCATGTTCATTCTTTGAAGGCGAAAGGACGAATTCTAAGCCTTTCCGCGCGCAGGGTGGAATGCGCTTCGCTTTTTCAACCCGCGCGTTTTGGATGACCCGTCGCCTTGTCTCTACGAACCCGAATCCTGTTCTTCGCCTTCCGGTAGATTAGCCAGGGGTTCCGGGATGTGGCAGGCGTAGCCTTGCGCGTAATCTACGCCGAGTTCGTTGACCATATCGTAGATGGCTTCGCTGCATACGAATTCCGCGACGGTTTTCAGTCCGTGCGCTTGCGCCAGTTGCACGATTGCCCGCACCACGGCGTAGTCGGAGGTGTCGTGGTTGATATTTTTGACGAATTGACCGTCGATTTTGAGGTAATTGACCTTGAATTGTTTCAGGTAGCCGAAGGAAGACAGCCCGCTGCCGAAATCATCAAGCGACAGCGCCGCGCCGATACCGCGCATCTGGTCGATGAAACTCAATGCTTGCGTCAGTTGTCCGACGGCGCAGCTTTCCGTGATTTCAAAACACAGGGAGGCAGGGTCGATTTTGTAGAGATTGATTTGATTCCGCACATAATCCGGGAATTCATGGTCGGAGAGGCTGGCGCCGGAAACATTGATGGCGTAACGCTCAATGCCGGTGGTCTTGCCCTGCACACGCCATTCCGCCAGTTGTTTGCAGACGTTTTCCACCACCCAGCGATCAATATAGGGCATCTGGTTGAAGCGTTCGGCGGCGGCGATGAAACGCGAAGGCGACTGGATGTTGCCCAGGAAATCGCGCAGGCGAATCAGGATTTCGATGTGACGCGGCGCGCCTTCGCGCAAGGGTTCAAGGCGTTGGAAGTAGAGGATGAAACGACCTTCAGAGAGCGCGGTGGTGATGTGACCGATGGAGCGGAAGTCTTCCTGACGCAGACGGAAGTATTCGTCGGTTTCGGTATACATCTCGACGCGATTGCGCCCGTGTTCCTTGGCGGCGTAGCAGGCGGTGTCCGCCGCCATCAGGATGTCGGTGAAATTGTTCATGCTGGCGTTGGCGCGCACCATGCCGATTGACGCGCCGATGCGGAAACTGCGCCCGCCGTAGGTGAAGGTATAGGCGCGGATTTCGTCGATGAGCAGTCTGGCGCGGCGCATGGCTTCGACTTCATCGCAATCTTGCATGAGGATGCCGAATTCGTCGCCGCCCAGACGCGCCAGAAAAGCCTGTTCGACCTGATTTTGCAGCATCTTGGTCAGACCAATCAGAAGCTGGTCGCCCGCGCCATGCCCGCAGGTGTCGTTCACGACCTTGAACTGGTCGAGGTCAAGATAGAGAATGGAAACCGGCTGTTGCTCATGTTTGTACAGTTCCAGCGCCTGTTGCAACTGGCGTTCAAAGGCGCGACGGTTGAAAAGACCGGTGAGCGGGTCGTGAATCGCCTGATAAGCCAGTTCTTCGGTGGCGTGATGTTGCAGGGTGATGTCGCGGATACTGGAACGATAGCCGAGCGAAAGCCCTTGCGCGTCACGGATGGCCTGCCAGGAGATGGCGCACCACAGGCTGCGTCCATCCTGACGCCGGAGGCGGAATTCCAGATTCTCCCCGCTATGTCCGTCCAACGCCTGCCGCATCTGGTGGCGCACCAGTTCCTTGTCGTCGTCATGCACCAGCGCGAGCGGAAAATCCGCCATCTTCATGCATTCTTCCGGGGTGTAGCCGGCGATGCGATGCACGGCGGGATTCACCCAGCGCAGCCTGCCTTCCGGGTCGAACCAGTTTTCCCAGTCGTGGGTGTAGTCGGCGATGGCGCGAAAACGCTGCCGACCGTCTTCCAGTTCGCACATGCGGGAATGCACGGCGTCGATCATGTGGTTGAAACTTTCCCCCAGCCGCGCGATTTCGTCGTGTCCGCTCACTTTGATCCGCAGATCAAAATTTTTCTTCGCCACCTGAAAGGCGGCGTCCGAGAGTTGCACCAGTCGGCGGGTCAGGTAGTAAATGACGAGCGACATGAAGAAGGCCAGCAATACGATGCCGCCGATGGCAATCATGATATTTTGCGCGAGCAGGGTTTGTTTCGCTTCGGTAATGAACGAATTGTGCAGCCCGATATACAACTGACCGTATTGCTGATCACTAATGCCGATCGGGAACAGCGCATTCGTCAGACCATCCGATTGACCGGGCAGGGGCAGGGGTTGGTTGTCTGGCCAGTTAACCGCGATGCGCGCGCCATCTCCCAGAACGACGGCGATATAGGCGATATGTTTCACTGTTTGCCATTCTTCCAGCGTTTCACGCAGGGCAGCGTAATCGCCGGTCAGCAGGTAGGGCAGAGTGGCTGAACTGAACGCCATGCCCATTGAATTAATGTTCTCGTTTTGCTGTTCATGCAGGTAACGGTTGGCGAGCGTGATGCTGTTCCCGATGAGCATGGAGACCATCAGCGCGCAGACTAAAAAGCTGCCCAGGAGCAGCCGCACGCGGAAAGAATTCGCCAGATAACGGATCATGGCGCACCGGGTTTGAGGGGCACAAACGATCGAATCAAGGCGGTATAAGGCAGCGCCGTCTTGATGTCCTTTTCCGTGACAGGCGCGTAGCCTTCATACCCGGTCGACAGGAAAAATACCTTGCCGGCATCGGTGGACGCAAAGCTGTTCAATGCGGCCTTGATTTTCGCGATCAGGTCGGGACCCAGTTGCGCGCGCGCCAATGTCATTAAATGTGGCATCTCCTTCATGTTTTCAGTACGAATACCCGTGAGTTGGGCGCGTACATCGGCGGGCATCTGGTTCAATACGGCTTGCGTGCTGACGGCAGCCGCCGCTTCCGCCAGGGAGACGGCAATGATGGCCGCCGCGTGATTGGGGCGTTCCAGCAGCAAATAATCCCGCCCCGCGTACATGCCGTTTTCTTCCATCTGTCTGATTCCCGCCACGTAAAAGAAAGAGGCGCGTTCAGGGAAAGCGATGCGTTCGCCGCGCAAGTCGGCGAGGGTTTTGATGCCGCTGGCGGTACGCACGATAAAGGAGATGGACATGGGCGCCTGATAACGCGCCAGCGGCGTATAGCCATATTCCAGAAAAAGCGCGCCGAAGTGCGGCGGCGTGATGATGATGTCGAAACGGTCGTTCAGGCAATCCGCGAGAAAGGCCACATGATTCGCTGAGGTATGGAACTTGACGGGGCGGTTCAGGCGTTGTTCCAGATGTTTTTGCAGGGCTTGATGGGTTTTGAACAGGGTGGTCGGCGCCGTGAACGGCGCGATGCCCAGACGCAAAACGTCCTCTGCGCCGAAGACGGAGCCGGCGAACAACAGGCAAAACAATGTCAGAAGGACGCGACGCAGCATGATGATGTAAATCCGGTTTCTCTGTTGACTCTGGACATGAAACACACAGGGAACAAAGCGGTTGTCAGTACGTGTGCGCTGGATTGTAACAAACAATTTGTATCATATAGATAACCTTGGACACAAACTATACTATAACTTTAGTTATAGTGTCTCTCGCTCGTTTTGTCAGGCAGGGGCGCTGATGGAAAGAAGCGGGTCGTGGGCATGTACAGTACACGTCCGGGGCGTGACCGACAAGGCGTAATATCCGTGTAAATTGTAATTGTCTCGCGGGTTTGGGCGACGCGGGCGTCAATGATTGACGCCCGCGCCGGGGATCCCTATAATCGCGGGTCTTTCTTGACCGGGGGTCGGTAGCTCAGTCGGTAGAGCAGCGGACTTTTAATCCGTTGGTCGCGAGTTCGAGTCTCGCCCGACCCACCAGAAATTGCCATCAGCGCGCGGCTTTTGTATCATGCGCGGGCGCTTGGGATGTTAGCTCAGTTGGTAGAGCAGCGGACTCTTAATCCGTAGGTCCACAGTTCGAATCTGTGACATCCCACCAATGAACATCCCGAAAGGTCGTCGTACAGTTTGCCGCGACCTTTTGTTTTCACCCAACCTTTTGGAGTATCACATGGCTATCAATCGCACCCGCCGTTCGTCCATCGAACGCCGCTGTCTTTCCAAGACCGGCAAACGTGTTTTTCGTGGCAAAGGCTGCGCCATGATGCGGATCATCTACCAGGCCGAATGTCAGGCGCGTAACCGCAAGGCGCTGGGTTAAGTTTTCCCCGTTCCGAGCATTTTTCTGAAAGCCCTGGCTGCCGCGCGCGCCGGGGCTTTTTTGTTCGGGCGCATGGATTTCCAACATGACTGAACTGATTTTAGAGGCGGGCAAGGAGCGTTCCCTGTTTCGTCGCCATCCCTGGCTGTTCGACAGCGCCGTGCATCGCGTCAAGGGACGCGCGCGCGCCGGAGATACGGTGACGATACTCGCGCATGACGGGCGCGTGTTGGGCAAGGGCGCGTACAGCCCGCACTCGCGCATTCGCTGCCGGGTGTGGAGTTTCGACGCCGACAGCATCATTGACGACGCTTTTTTCAAGCGGCGGGTCGCCACCGCCGTGGCGCGGCGTCAAGCTTTGCCGGAACTGGCGGGGCAGGAAGGCTTGCGCCTGATTCACGCCGAATCGGACGGCTTGCCCGGCGTCATTGCCGACCAGTACGGCGATACCGTGGTGCTGCAATTAACCAGCGCGGGCGCGGAAAAATGGCGGCAGGCGTTGGTCGGCGCGTTGGTACAGGCAACTGGCTGCGCACGTATTTACGAGCGTTCCGATTCCGAAGTCCGCAAGCTGGAAGGGCTGACGGCGGCGACAGGCTGGCTGTATGGCGAAGCGCCCGCTTTTGCGGGCGGCGAAATCAGCATCATGGAAAACGGCGTACGTCTGGGCGTGGATTACGCGGGCGGACACAAGACCGGCTTTTATCTCGACCAGCGCGACAATCGCGCCCGTCTCGCCGGGCTGACGGCGGGCAAGTCGGTGCTGAACTGTTTTTGCTACACCGGCGGTTTTTCGCTGCAAGCCCTGCGCGGCGGGGCGGCGTCGGTGCTCTCCATCGACTCCTCGGCTCCGGCGCTTGACCGCGCCCGCGCCAATCTGGCGCTGAACCCGAACCTGCCCGCCGAACGCGCCGAATGGCTGGAAGCCGACGTGTTTCAAGCCTTGCGCGACTTGCGACAGGCAGGACGCGGTTTCGATCTGATTGTGCTCGACCCGCCCAAATTCGCGCCATCCGCCGCTCACGCCCAGCGCGCGGCGCGGGCGTACAAGGACATCAATCTGTTGGGCTTTCGCCTTTTGAATCCGGGCGGCTTGCTGATGACTTACTCCTGTTCCGGCGGCGTCGGTCTGGAACTGTTCCAGAAAATCGTCGCGGGCGCGGCGCTCGACGCCTGCCGCGACGCGCATATTGTGGCGCGTTTGTCCGGCGCGGCTGACCATCCCGTCGCCCTCAATTTTCCTGAAGGCGAATACCTGAAAGGCTTGCTTGTTCAGGTGTCGGGTGACTGTCAGGTGACGGGTGACAGGTGTCAGGGAGCAGTGGTATGAGTTACGCAACTCCTCCCCAATCCCGACGGGCTGACACCTGTCACCTGCTCCCTGAATCGCAATGAGCCTGCTTTCGCAACTGTTGCGCCGACGCAACGCCTATCTCAAAATCTGGCTGGGACGGCTGGTGTTTTGGGGCGGCGCGGTCAGCGTCGGGCTGCTTTCCGCGCTGTTTGTCGAATTGTCGGAAACCTTGAGCGGCGTCTTCATGCGCGGCGTGGCGCGTTACGGGTGGCTGCCCCTGCTGGTGACGCCCTTGGGCGGGGCGCTTTGCGTGTGGCTGACCCGCCGCTATTTCGCTGGCGCGGAAGGCAGCGGCATCCCGCAAACGCTGGCGGAGATGCGCCATCCCCATCAGGCGGAATCCGGCTGGCGTCCCCTGCTCTCGCTTCGCATCATCTGCGGCAAGATACTGGTGGGCGCTTCCGCCGTGGGCTGCGGTTTTTCTCTGGGGCGCGAAGGCCCGACCGTGCAGATTGGCGCGTCGCTGATGAACGCCATTCATCGCCTGTTGCCCGCCGGATTGCACATCCAGCGCAATCACCTGCTGGTGGCGGGCGGCGCGGCGGGAATCGCGGCGGCGTTCAACGCGCCGCTGGCGGGCATCATGTTCGCCATCGAAGAAATGAGCCGCGGCGTGGAAGCGCGCATGTCCGGTCTCATCATCACCGCCATCGTGCTGGCAGGCGTGACGGCGCAAGCCCTGAAAGGCAGCGGCGGCAATTATTTCGGGACGGTTCTGATGATTGCGGGCGATAGCGACCAACTCGCCGCCGTGGCGATTTCCGTGCTGGCTTGCGGGCTGTTGGGCGGGCTGTTTTCGCGCATGATGGTCTTGGGCGCGACGAGCTGGAAGGGGCGTCTGGCGGATTTGCGGGCGCGGCGTCCGGTGCTGTTCGCCGCCCTCTGCGGGCTGCTGGTCGCCGGATTGGGCATGGTCACGGGCGGCGCGGTATTCGGCGGCGGGCTGGAACAAACGCAAGCCCTGCTGGACGCCGATACGGTCGTACAAGCGCAAACGCAGGTCGGCGCGGCGCACTGGTATTTCGTCCCCGCCAAATTCATGGCAACCCTGATCGCCTATTTCTCCGGCTTGCCCGGCGGCATTTTCGCGCCCGCCCTGTCCATCGGCGCGGGCATCGGGCACGAACTCGCGCAACTCCTGCCCGCGCAGAATCTTTCTGACCTGCATGGATTGCTGTTGCAACAGGACATGCGGAACATGATGCTGGCGCTGTGCATGGCGGGCTTTCTCGCTGCCGCTACGCAAGCCCCGTTGACTTCCTTCCTGATTGTGATGGAAATGGTCAATGGTTATTCGCTGGTCATCAGCCTGATGGTGGTTTCGCTGATTTGCGCCGGTATCTCCCGCCTCATCAGCCCGCCGCTGTATTCCACGCTGGCGGCGGCGATTGTGGCGAAACAGATGGCGGCGCGGTTGCCCGCTACGGCGCAGTCGTCGCCACAGTCTTCGCAACCGCCCTGACCATGCGCGCCATCAAGTCTCCTTTGAGTTGGATTCCAGTCTGGCGGCGCAATTTTCTGGTCTGGAAAAAAATGGCGCTGCCGTCCCTGCTCGGCAATCTGGCTGACCCGATGATTTACATGTTCGGGCTGGGTTACGGCTTGGGCGCGTTGCTGCCCTCGCTGGATGGGCAACCTTACGTCGCTTTTCTTGCCGCGGGCATCATTTGCGCCTCCACCATGAACGCCGCCAGCTTTGAATCCCTGTATTCCGCCTTCGCGCGGATGCAGGAACAGCGCACCTGGGAAGCCATTTTCAACACGCCTTTGGGCTTGCCTGATGTGTTGGCGGGCGAACTCTTCTGGGCGGCGACCAAAGCCCTGTTTTCCGGCGCCGCCATTCTGCTGGTCGTCAGTTGCATGGGATTGGCGCACGGCGCGCTGGCGCTGCTTGTGCTGCCGGTTATCCTGCTCACCGGACTGGCGTTCGCCGCCCTGGGGCTGATTTGCACCATGCTTGCCCCGTCCTACGATTTTTTCATGTACTACTTCACCCTGTTCATCACGCCGATGACCCTGATTTCCGGCGTCTTCTTCCCCACTGAACAACTCCCTGTCTGGCTGGCGACGGTGGGCGCGTGGTTGCCGCTGGCGCAAGGCGTGGCGCTGGCGCGTCCCCTCATGGCGGGGCAGTTGCCCGCCTGTGCGCTGACCCACATCGCCGCCCTGCTCGCCACTGTCCTGATCGCCTGGAATATCGCCCTCATCCTCGCCCGTCGCCGCTTGATGAAATAAAAAAGGCGCCCGAAGGCGCCCAAGGAGAGAGAGAGGGATCAACCCGACCCGGAGGAATCAGAGGTGGTAAGCCGTTTCGCCGTGGGCGGTGATGTCCAGCCCTTCGCGTTCTTCTTCTTCCGGCACACGCAGCCCCACGCTCAAGTCGGCAATCTTGTAGGCGATGAAGGCGACGATGCCCGACCAGATGATGGTCACGCCCACGCTCTTGATTTGCACGATGACTTGCGAAACCATCGTGACGCCTTCGGCGTAGCCTTGACCGCCCAACCCGTCCGCCGCGAAGACGCCGGTCAGGATGGCGCCGATAATACCGCCGACGCCATGCACACCGAAGACATCGAAGGCGTCATCCGCGCCGAGGATTTTCTTCAAGCCATTGACCCCCCACAGGCAGACAAAGCCCGCGATGACGCCGAGGACGATGGAACCCATCGGTCCGACAAAGCCCGCTGCCGGTGTGACGGCCACCAGACCGGCTACCGCGCCGGAAGCCGCGCCCAGACTGGAAGGCTTGCCCTTGAAGATGGCTTCGCCAGTGAGCCATGCCAGCGTCGCCGCCGCAGTCGCCAGAATGGTATTCACGAAAGCCAGACCCGCTTGACCGTTGGCAGCGCCGGCAGAACCGGCGTTGAAACCGAACCAGCCCACCCACAGCAGGGCAGCGCCGACCATCGTCAGGGTCAGGGAGTGCGGCGTCATGGCTTCACGCCCGAAACCAATCCGCTTGCCGAGCAGGTAAGCGCCCACCAGACCGGCGATACCGGCGTTGATGTGCACCACCGTGCCGCCCGCGAAGTCCAGCGCGCCGTCCGCGCCCAGGAAACCGCCGCCCCAGACGATGTGCGCCATCGGCACATAGCTGAAGGTGTACCAGATGATGGCGAAAATCACGACAGCGGAGAATTTGATGCGTTCAGCGAACGAGCCGACAATCAGCGCCGTGGTGATGGCGGCAAAAGTGGATTGGAAGGCGACGAAGACATATTCAGGAATGGTCGCCAGATTGGGGGACAAGCCATCCATCGTGATGCCTTTCAGGAAAATCTTGTCCAGATTGCCGATGAACAGCCCTTCGCCGGAAAACGCCAGACTGTACCCATACACGCACCACAACAGGGTCATCAGGCAGAAGATGACGAACACATGCAGGAGCACGGAAAGCATGTTTTTGCTGCGCGCCAGCCCGCCGTAAAACAGCGCCAGACCGGGAATAATCATCAGGATGACCAGCATGGTGGAGGTCAGCATCCAGGCGGTATCGCCCGTATCCAGCGTGGCAGCGGCTTCGACGACCGATTCTTCGACTGTCGGCGCGGCAAGTTCGGGGGCAGCTTCCTCAATCACCATGTCGACGATGGTCGTCGTTTCGGTGACAGCGGGTTCCGTCGCGGCAGCTTCCTGCGCCCAGACGGGAGCGGAGAGGCTGACAGCGCCCAACAGGGCAAGTAACGCAAATAATCGTTTCATAACGGAATCTCCTTAAAGGGCATCGTTGCCGGTTTCGCCGGTACGGATGCGGATGACCTGTTCGAGGTCGGCGACAAAAATCTTGCCGTCGCCAATCTTGCCGGTGCTGGCGGCTTTTTCGATGGCTTCGATGACCTGATCCAGGAGTTCGTCTGCGATGGCGGCCTCAATTTTGACCTTGGGCAGGAAATCGACGACATATTCGGCGCCGCGATACAACTCGGTGTGCCCCTTTTGCCGACCAAAACCTTTCACTTCGGTCACGGTGATGCCCTGCACGCCGATGGCGGAGAGCGCCTCGCGCACTTCGTCAAGTTTGAAGGGCTTGATGATGGCGGTTATGAATTTCATGAGTGGGTTCCTCGCTTGAAAAATACGGGTTTTAATACATCTGCGTCAGACTGGTAGCAGCCTTTGTGCCAGACGAATAAATCCTTTTGAATCATCGGGTTAAGCGAGATATGGCGTATCGGAACCTGCAAATTGCACTAAATTGGTGCAATGCCGTTGCTGTGGCGCACCAGGATGGGATAAAGCACTAAGGTAGGGCGCGTTTTCCGAGCGCGCCGGATGTTTGGGTTTGACGTAGGGGTAGATGGAACATCGCCCCTACGCCATTCCGCCATGCCGTATCGCCTCACCCATCTGTAAAATCGCGTCGCGGTTCGTTTCGGAAAAACAACGGGCGGCGGCTTCTGCTGTTGGCAGCCAGCAATAATCGCGGTGTTCGGCGGGCGTGAGGCGAATGTTCTGGCGGGTGGGGATTTGCAGGGAAAACAGGTGTTCGGTATTGCGCGTCACGCCGGGCGCGTAGCGATGCCGCCATTCGGGAAAAATCCCGAATACCCGGCTTTGCCGCCAATCCAGTAATTGCTGCGGCGGTACGACAATGCCGGTTTCCTCGGCAACTTCGCGCAAGGCGGTTTCCGCCAGCGTTTCGCCCTCTTCCTGACTGCCGGTGACCGATTGCCAGTAACCCGCATGCGCGGCGCGTTCCAGGAGCAGAAAGTCCAGACGTGGCGTGTGAATGACGACGAGGACGGAAACGGGTTTTTTGTACATCAGAAATGAACGGCGACGAGCCTGCAAGCGCGTCGCCGCAAACTTTCTCTGTCACCTGTCTTCTGAGACCTGTTGCCGCAACCGGATATGCAATTCCCGCAACTGCTTTTCATCCACGCCGGAAGGGGCGTCAGTCAGGAGGCATTGGGCGCGTTGGGTCTTGGGGAAGGCGATGACGTCGCGGATGGATTCCGCGCCGGTCATCATGGTCACGATGCGGTCAAGACCAAACGCCAGCCCGCCGTGCGGGGGCGCGCCGTATTTCAGGGCGTCGAGCAGGAAGCCGAATTTGGCTTGTTGTTCTTCCGCGCCGATGTTCAACGCCTGAAAAACCTGTTCCTGCACTTCCGGTTTGTGGATACGGATGGAGCCGCCGCCGATTTCCCAACCGTTTAACGCCAAATCGTAGGCTTTGGCGAGGCATTGGCCGGGATCGGTTTGCAGCAGGGCGATGTGTTCGTCCTTGGGACTGGTGAAGGGGTGGTGGCAGGCGCTCCAGCGTTTGGCTTCTTCGTCGTATTCAAACATGGGGAAGTCGATGACCCACAGGGGTTCCCATGCCTTGCCGTTCAAAAATCCCTTTTCGTGTCCGAGTTTGACGCGCAATGCGCCCAAGGCGTCGTTCACCACCTTGGTCTTGTCCGCGCCGAAGAAAATCAGGTCGCCGGATTGCGCGCCCGTGCGTTGCAGGATGGTTTTTAACGCGGTTTCGTGCAGGTTTTTGACAATGGGCGATTGCAGGCCGGTTTCGTTCGCCTGACTCGCGTCGTTGACCTTGATGTAGGCCAGTCCCTTGGCACCGTAGATGCCGACGAATTTGCCGTATTCGTCGATTTCGCCACGGGTGAGGCTGGCACCGCCAGGAATCCGCAGGGCGGCGACGCGACCGCCGGTGGTGGCGGGGGTGGAGAAGACCTTGAAGGCGACATCTTGCACCGCGTCGGTGACATCGACGAGTTCAAGGGTCACGCGCAAGTCGGGTTTGTCAGAGCCGAAGCGCGACATGGCTTCGGCATAGCTCATGCGCGGAAAAGGGTCGGGCAGGTCGACGTCGATGGCGTCCTTGAAGACGTAGCGAATCAGTTGCTCAATCAGCCCGGTGATTTCGGCCTCGTTCATGAACGAGGTTTCGATATCGACCTGGGTGAATTCGGGCTGACGGTCGGCGCGCAAGTCTTCGTCGCGGAAGCATTTGACGATTTGGTAGTAGCGGTCAAAGCCCGCGACCATCAGGAGTTGTTTGAACAGTTGCGGCGATTGCGGCAGGGCGAAAAATTGTCCGGCATGGACGCGCGAGGGTACGAGGTAGTCGCGCGCGCCTTCGGGTGTGCTCTTGGTGAGCATGGGGGTTTCCACGTCGATGAAGCCGTGGTCGTCGAGAAAACGGCGGAAAGCGCGCGCGGTCTTGTAGCGCAGTTGCAGGTTTTTCTGCATTTCCGGGCGTCTGAGGTCGATGACGCGATGGGTGAGGCGCACAGTTTCCGTCAGGTTTTCGTCGTCAAGCTGAAAAGGCGGCGTGACGGAAGGATTCAGCACTTCAATGTCATGGCAGAGCACTTCAATGTCGCCAGAAGCGAGGTTGGGATTCCTCGTGCCTTCGGGACGCATCCGCACTTTGCCGGTGATTTTCAGGCAAAACTCGTTTCGCACGGATTCGGCAATCTGGAACATGTCGGCACGGTCGGGGTCGCAGACGATTTGCGCCAGCCCTTCGCGGTCGCGCAGGTCGATGAAAATGACGCCGCCGTGGTCGCGGCGACGATGCGCCCATCCGGCAAGGGTGACCGTCTGGTCGCAGAGAGAGGCGTTCAATTCGCCGCAGTAATGAGTTCGCATCAGGAATTTCCAGGAGTTTGAGTTTGTGAAGAAGAAGCAGGCGAGGCTGCGTCGTGAGCTTTGGCGCTGGTTGTGGCGAGCCTGGTGGGTTTTGGTTTGGGCGGGACGACGCCCATGGAAACGATGTATTTCAGGGCTTCATCCACGCTGATTTTGAGTTCCACCACTTCTTCGCTTTTCATCATCAGAAAAAAGCCGGAAGTGGGATTGGGCGTGGTGGGTACGTAAACGCTGACGTAACTGCCTTGCAGGTGGTTCGCCACGTCGCCGCCGGGTTTGCCCGTTAAAAAGGCAATCGTCCAGCTTCCCTTGCGCGGGTATTCCACCAGCAACGCCTTGCGGAAGGCGTTGCCGTTGGGCGACAGGAGGGTGTCGGAAACCTGCTTGACCGCGTTGTAGAGGGCATTGACCACCGGAATACGGGCGAGAAGCTGTTCCCAGGAACGCCACAGCTTTTCTCCAATCAGGTTGGTCGCCAGCACGCCGGAGACGAAAATGGTCGCCAGCGTCAGCGCCGCCCCCACGCCGGGAATGTTGAAACCGATCAGGTTTTTGGGATGTATCGCCTGCGGCAGCAGCAGCAGGGATTGATCCATGACGTTGATGATCATGGACAACACCCATACGGTAATGACCAGCGGCACCCAGATCAACAGACCGGTGATGAAGTAACGCTTGAAGGTGGGAGGTTTGAAGGCAAACACGGCGGCGTAAAACTTTAACTCGCGGCAGCGCAGGCGCAAGCGCCGTCACCACCCTGACAGGGCGGCGGGCTGGATGGCTTGGCGGCTTGCTTGAAGTCGGTCGCGTACCAGCCGCTTCCCTTCAACTGGAATCCGGCGGCGGAAAGCAGCTTTTTGTAACGATCCGCGCCGCATTGCGGGCAGACGCGCAACACGGGGTCGCTCAGTTTTTGCAGATGTTCTTTTTGAAAGCCGCAATCGGCGCAACGATATTCGTAAATAGGCATGATGAATCTCCAGGAGGGCGAACATTATAACCAAACCACAGGCGCGGGTTAAATACTCTGTTGCGGCGCAATATCGGGTTCAGTCAACCCGAATTTACCCGATTGCTGACAGATAGAGGTGGTTGAGATTCTTGCCCCAGAACAGCGCGATGACTCCGGCGATGGCGAGATAGGGGCCGAAGGGGATAGGCACGTTGCGACCATGCCGGGTAAAGACAATCAGCCCAATGCCGATTGCCGCCCCGACCAGCGAGGAAATCAGCACAATGACGGGCAACATGAGCCAGCCCATCCATGCGCCCAGGGCGGCGAGCAATTTGAAATCGCCATAACCCATGCCTTCTTTGCCAGTTGCCAATTTGAACGCCCAATACACCGACCAGAGCGTGAGATAACCCGCTGCCGCGCCGATCACGGCATCCGACAGGGACACAAACTGACCGGAAAGATTGAACAACAGCCCCAGCCAGACGAGTGGCAAGGTGATGCTGTCGGGCAGAAGCTGGGTATCCAGGTCGATCATCGCCAGCGCCAGCAAAGCCCACAGGAGCAAAGCGGCTCCCGCAGCTTGCCAGCCCGCGCCGAAATGACACGCCGCCGCCACACCCAGCGCCGCCGCCGCCAGTTCGATCAGCGGATAACGCAGCGAAATGGGCGCGCGGCAGGATTTGCACTTGCCGCGCAGGAACAGATAGCTGATGACGGGAATGTTCTCCCACGCCGAAATGAGATGCCCGCAATGCGGGCAACGGGAACGGGGCGCGGCGAGGTTGAACACTTCCTCCTCCGGCAAACTTTCGCCTTGCAGTTCAGCGCACTGCGCCCGCCACTCGCGTTCCAGCATCCTGGGCAGACGGTGGATGACGACATTCAAAAAACTGCCCATCATCAAGCCCATCAAACCCAGGGTGAGCGGAAAAAATTCCGCTCCGAACAATGCCTGCATCAAACAACGCTGCCCATCTTGAAGATCGGCAGATACATGGCAACGACCATGCCGCCGATCAGAATACCCAGAACGACCATGAGGATCGGCTCCATCAGGCTGGACAGCGCGGCAACGGCATCGTCGACTTCCTGGTCATAGAAATCGGCGATCTTGCTGAGCATACTATCCAGCGCGCCGGATTCCTCCCCGATGGCGATCATCTGGGTGACCATGTTGGGAAAGAGATTGGTGTTTTGCACCGAGGCTGTCAGGCTTACCCCGGTACTGACATCGTTGCGGATACGATGCGTGGCGACTTTATAGACGTAATTGCCGGATGCGCCGCCCACGGAATCCAGCGATTCCACCAGTGGTACGCCCGCCGCGAACATGGTCGACAGAGTGCGGTTCCAGCGCGCGATGACGGATTTGCGGATCAGGTCGCCAAACAGCGGCACACGCAACAGGAAACGATCCATGGCGAACTGCATTTTTTCCGAGCGTTTCCAGGTGTAGAAAAAGAACCAGATCGCAAAGACGGGAACCCCAATGATGATGAACCACCAGTCCACGAAATACTCGGATATGGCAACAACAATTTGCGTGGGCAGCGGCAGTTCCGCGCCAAAATCATCAAAGATTCTCTTGAACGCCGGGATCACGAACAGCATGATGACCGTTATGACGATTGCGGCGACGACCAACACGGCGATGGGGTAGAACAGGGCGGATTTGATCTTGCCCTTGATGGCGAGCATCTTTTCCTTGTACGAGGCCAGCCGCTCCAGCAGGGCATCAAGAATACCCCCTTGTTCGCCTGCCTGTACCAGATTGCAATAGAGGGTGTCGAAGTAAAGCGGATGTTTTCTGAATGCCGCAGACAGCGAATTCCCGGTTTCAACATCAGACTTGATGTCCAGCAACAGTTTGCCGACCGAAGGATTGGCGTGACCGCGCCCAACGATGTCGAAAGACTGCAACATGGGTACACCGGAACGCAACATGGTGGCCAGTTGCCGGGTAAACATCGAGATGTCTTTATCGGTAATTTTCTTGCCTGACTTGAAGCGCTGTTTGCTGACTTTGGAAACCGAAATGCCCTGACGACGCAGGGTGGACTGCACCACGCTTTCTGTCGTGGCGTGCATTTCACCGCTGACCTTCTTGCCTTCCCGGTTCCTGCCTTCCCATGTAAAGGCGAATTCCTTGATTTTGTTGGCAGCATTGGAACGTGTAGCCATGTTCGTTTTCCTTTTTAAACGTTGGTCGTGCTCAAAACTTCTTCAAGTGAGGTAAGCCCCTGCTTGACTTTAATCAGCCCTGATTCGCGCAGGTTTTTGACGCCTTCTTTCGCGGCTTGGGCGGCGATATCCAGAGAGGTGCCGTTGGCCATGATGATGCGCTGGATTTCTTCGCTTACCGGCATAACCTGATAAATGCCGACTCGCCCCTTATAACCTTTGCCCTTGCAACGTTCGCAACCTCTGGGGCCGTACAGTGTCCAGGAACCGTCCAGTTCAGCTTCCTTGAAACCCGCTTCGAGCAGAGTCTGTTTGGGTACTTCCATGGGTTGCTTGCAGGCGCACAAACGGCGCGCCAGCCGTTGCGCCGTCACCAGCAGCACGCTGGAAGCGATGTTGAAGGTCGGGATACCCATGTTCATCAAACGGTTCAGGGTTTGCGGCGCGTCATTGGTGTGCAGGGTGGAGAGCACCATGTGTCCGGTCTGCGCCGCCTTGACGGCGATTTCCGCCGTTTCCAGATCGCGGATTTCGCCCACCATGATGATGTCCGGGTCTTGCCGCAGGAAGGAGCGCAGCGCGGCGGCGAAGGTGAGACCGGATTTATCGTCGACATTGACCTGGTTGATGCCTGCCAGATTGATTTCCGCCGGGTCTTCGGCAGTGGAAATGTTGACGCCGGGTTTATTCAGGATGTTGAGACAGGTATAGAGCGATACCGTTTTGCCGGAGCCGGTGGGACCGGTTACCAGCACCATGCCGTAGGGACGCTGGACGGCATCCAGCAGTGTGGCTTTCTGCTCCGGCTCATAACCCAGCGCCTCAATGCCCAGCGTGGCGGAAGTCGGGTCGAGAATCCGCATCACGATTTTTTCGCCGTGCAGGGTGGGCAGGGTACTGACCCGGAAATCAATGGCGCGGGATTTCGACAACACCAGCTTCATGCGCCCATCCTGCGGTATGCGCTTTTCCGCGATATTGAGCCGGGACAGCACCTTGATGCGCGAAGCGAGCTTGTCCTTGATGGCGAGCGGCGGCGAGCTGGCTTCTTTCAGCGCGCCGTCTATGCGAAAACGGATGCGGTAGAACTTTTCGTAAGGTTCCAGATGAATGTCGGACGCCCCCTCGTTGATGGCGTCGATCAGCACTTTTTGCAGGAATTTGACGACAGGCGCGTCTTCTACATCATCGACACCGCCTTCATCATCTGCAAAATTAAAATCCATGTCGGAGTCGCTCAACTTTTTCAGCATTTCGTTGGCGGTTTCCGAGAACTTGGCAATCTGGGGCAAGAGCTTGTCGATCTCGACGACAACGCAATCGAGCGTCAGGCTGCTCTGAAAACGGATTTCTTCCAGTCCTCGCCGGTTGGCGGGATCTGCCGTAGCGACGGTCAGGTGGTTGCCGCGCTTGAAAAGGGGAACGATACGATGCTGGGCGATGAGCTTCTGGTCAACCACATTGGACGGGAAGTAGGCGTCATCGAAGGCAGCCAGGTCGAGGAGCGGCGTGTTGAAGGTTTCCGATGCGAATTTCGCCAGCGCTGATGCCTGTATTCTGCCGCTGCCGCTCACTTCTTCCGGAAAGGAAGTCTTGTTGGCGACCGACTGCTCCAACATGCGTTCCGCTTCGCCGCTTTCCAGCAGGTTTGCGCGCACCAGAGCCAGTGCCAGTCCGCTTAAGTTCGATTCAGCCATGGTTAACCGATAAACATCATAAATGGTGGTTAATAATGCAACGACATCAATGTTTTGTAAAGGTTAATTGATGTTTAGTGTCAAAAAACAGGGGCTTTTTCCCTGTTATGGGCACGCCTTTACTCATCCTTCTGTCGCTTTCGGAAAATTCGCGCCGTTTTGACGCTCTTGTCCTGGGTCTGGACGACTTCCACGGCGACGCCGCGCAATTTCAGGCAAACTCTGGCTTCGGGGATGTCTTCCAACTGTTCCAGAATCAAGCCGTTCAGGGTTTTCGGACCATCCAGCGGAAAGTCGAGTTCCAGTTTGCGGTTCAAATCGCGCAAGGACTGCCCGCCTTCGACGATGACGCTGCCTTCTTCGTCCCAGACGAGCGTCTTCGGCGCGCCGGGGAGGGCGGTGGTGAATTCGCCGACAATTTCCTCAACAATGTCTTCCAGCGTGATGATGCCCAGAATTTCGCCGTATTCATCGACCACGAAGCCGAAGCGTTGCCGGTTTTCCTGAAAAAATCCCAGTTGGGCAATCAGCGAGGTTCCGGCGGGGATGTAATACGGTGGTCGCAACAGCGTCCGCAATCTGTCTTCGTCAAAATCGTCGTCGCCCAGACGCGGCAACACCTGTCGCATGGAGAGCACGCCCAGCAACTGATCGAGCGCCTCGCGGCACACCGGCAGACGGGAATGTCCGCAGACGGCGAGGCGTTTTTTCACGTCTTCCCAGTCGGCGTCGACATCCAGCATTTCGATATTGCCACGCGGCGTCATCACGTCTTCCACGGCAATTTTGCCCAGGTCGAACAGGTTCACCAGAATACTGGCGTGCGTGGCGGGAATCAGTTCCCGACTCTCCATCACCAGCGTGCGCAGCTCTTCCGGCGTGAGCTTGGGCGCGCCCGCCGCCGGACGCAGGGAAAGTCCCATGAGTTTGAGCAAACCGCTGACGAACAGATTGATGAACCAGATTGCCGGATAGAGCACGCGAATCAGCGGCGTAAAAACAAAACTCAAGGTCTGGCTCAAGCGATCGGCGTAAGTCGCGCCGATGATTTTCGGCGTGATTTCGGAAAACACCAGAATGGCGAAAGTCAGCAACAGGGTTGCCGCGCCCAGCATCCATTCATCGTTCCCGAACAGGCGGAGGCTGATGATGCTGACCAGCGCGGCGGCGCCGACATTGACCAGATTATTGCCCAACAGGATAACGCCCAGCAGCCGGTCGGTGCGCGCCAGCAGCAGAAGCGTCAGCTTCGCGCCCAGATGACCTTCGCTGGCGCGGTGGCGCAGGCGGTAGCGATTCGCCGCCATCATCGCCGTTTCGCTCAACGAAAAGAACGCCGACAGCGCCAGCAGCGCAATCAGGATGCCAATGAGCAGGGAAAGGGGAATTTTGTCCAATGCGAGTTCAGGGGCGATTAAGCAACACTTCCAACACAAAGCGGCTGCCGACATAGGCGAGCAGCAGCGCCACGAAACCCGCCAGCATCCAGTTCAGCGCGTGCCGTCCGCGCCAGCCGTAGATGCGGCGACCGAGCAGGAGAATGGCGAAAATAATCCAGGCGATGATGCCGAAAATCGTCTTGTGATCGAAGGTCAGCGCCTTGCCGAACAGGGTTTCCGAATAAAACAGCCCGCTGCCCACCGCCAGCGTCAGGAGCAGGAAGGCGATGGTGAGCATACGGAACAGCAGCGACTCCATTACCAAAAGCGGCGGCATACTCGCCATCCGGCGCGAACGTTCCGGGCGATGCAGATGTTTTTCGACCAGCCGCATACACAAGGCGTGCGCCGCCGCCAGCGCGAACAATCCGTAAGACAGCATGGCGGCGAGAAAATGCAGACGGAAAATCAGGGTGTTGCTGTGGGGAACCGCGTGGCTATGCGTAAAAATCAACGGCAGAAACGCCGCCAGCGCCGCCGTGTTCAGCACAATGGGCTGCGCGCCATCCATGCGCGCCTGAAAACTTTCCAGCCAGTAAATCAGCGCCGCCAGCCACGCCATCAGACAAAAGGCGAGGCCAAAAGAAAACTGCATCTGACCCGCGCCAGCGCCGAACAGCGCCATCTGCAAGCCCGTGGCGTGCAGGAACAGGGCGATACCTGTGAGGGTTTTTTCCACTCTGGCGACGGCGGGCGCGACCGTGCCCGTGTATTTCTCCGACCAGCGCGTGCGCCAAAAGTGGAAACCGAGCAGCAGGTAGACGACGCCCGCCAAGCCGAGAAGGGTGAGCTGATTTACAATAGACATCCCGAAATTCTACTCGAAGCTGCCATGCTTGATAATCTGACGCAACGTCTTGCCAAAGTAATGAAAACCCTGCGCGGGGAAGCGCGACTCACAGAAGCCAACATTGGCGAGGCTTTGCGCGAAGTTCGCATGGCGCTTTTGGAGGCGGATGTCGCCCTGCCGGTGGTCAAGGATTTTATCGCCGCCGTGAAAGAAAAGGCGCTGGGCGCGGAAGTCATCGGCGCGTTAACGCCGGGACAAGCCCTGGTTGGCGTCGTGCATCGGGAGATGACCGCGCTGATGGGCGGCGCGAATGAAGAACTGAACCTCGCCACCCAGCCTCCCGCCGTTATCCTGATGGCGGGTTTGCAGGGCGCGGGCAAAACCACCACCGTCGGCAAACTCGGCAAACTCCTGAAAGAAACCCGGAAAAAGAAAGTGCTGGTGGTGTCCGTCGACATCTATCGCCCCGCCGCCATCGCCCAGTTGCAAACCGTCGCCGGACAAGCGGGCGTCGAATTTTTCCCCTCTTCGCCTGCCGAAAAGCCGGAAGCCATCGCGCTTGCCGCCGTGGATTGGGCAAAACGCCACTATTGCGACGTGGTGCTGGTCGACACGGCGGGGCGGCTTGCCATTGACGAAGCGATGATGGCGGAAATCAAGGCGCTGCACGCCGCGTTGAACCCCATCGAAACCCTGTTCGTGGTCGACGCCATGCTGGGGCAGGACGCGGTGAACACCGCCCGTTCCTTTAACGAAGCCCTGCCCTTGACCGGCATCGTTCTCACCAAACTGGACGGCGACGCGCGCGGCGGCGCGGCGCTCTCCGTGCGCCATGTCACCGGCAAGCCCATCAAATTTTCCGGCGTCGGCGAAAAACTCACCGGACTTGAAGCCTTCCATCCCGAACGCATGGCGTCGCGCATTCTCGGCATGGGCGACGTGCTCACGCTGATTGAAGAAGCGCAAAAAGGCATCGACGAAGAAAAGGCGCTCGCCTTCGCCAAAAAACTGAAAAGCGGCAAAGGCTTCAACCTGAACGACTTCAAGGAACAAATGGGGCAGATGCGAAAAATGGGCGGCATGACCGCGCTGATGGACAAACTCCCCAGCCAGATTGCCCAAGCCGCCGGACAACTGCCGCAAGGCACGGAAGACAAAATGATTCGTCAGGTGGAGGGCATCATCAATTCCATGACCCCGACCGAACGCGAAAAACCGGAACTCATCAAAGCCAGCCGCAAACGCCGCATCGCCACTGGCGCGGGCGTGCAGGTGCAGGAAGTAAACCGCCTCCTGAAACAGTTTGAACAGACGCAGAAAATGATGAAACACTTTTCCAAAGGCGGCATCGGCAAGCTGCTGCGGGGGATTCCGGGGTTCAGGTGACAGGTGGCAGAAAAATGCGGCGTTTTGCGCCGCATTTTTGTTTATTGCCTTGAATCGCGTTGTCGTTCCATTTGTTGCAGAATTTCCTGCGCTTGCTTCATGCGATCCTGATAGCCGCTCAATGAGCGAAAGTCAGCACTGAAAACACCGCTGCAAATGTGAGCGCCGCCAGCAACAGACTGCCGCCCACGAAGACTGCAATGTTATTGTTATTGGGCGGTGGCGGCGGACCATAGTCGTTGTTGCCATCGGCGCCGGATTTCAGGAGCAGGTAAAGCCCAAAAAGATTGCTGATTAAGGGCACCAAAAAGAGCAGCATCCACCAAGCGGACATGTTGATGTCGTGCAAACGCCGAAAGCGCAGCGTGAAACGGAACGCAATCCAGACAACCACTCCGCCGAAAATTACCTGAGGCTCAAACTTGGGAACGAGAAAGCTACCGACCATGACCACGGGAATCAGCAGCAGCGTCATCGTCATAAACCATACCAGATAACGCAGCCGCCCCAGTCGCCCTTTCAGACTGATGAAATCAAGTTCGCAGTAGCCGCCGCTGTCTTCATTCGCGCGCAGTTCGACAAGCTCCTGCTGTAGGGTAGGGTGTTGCGCTTGCGCTTCGTCCATGCCGCGCTCCTCATTTATGTTTCAACGACGTTTGGAAGAGCTTATTCCAATTCTAATCTGTATGCCACCGGCGCGGGTGTGCAGGTGCAGGAAGTGAACCGGCTCTTGAAACAGTTTGAACAGACGCAGAAAATGATGAAACACTTTTCCAAAGGCAGCATCGGCAAGCTGTTGCGAGGGATTCCGGGGTTCAGGTGACAGGTGGCAGAAAAATGCGGCGTTTTGCGCCGCATTTTTGTTTATTGCCTTGAGTCGCGTTGTCGTTCCATTTGTTGCAGAATTTCCTGCAATTGCTGTTGGGATTTCTCGCGGTCTTTCGGGTCTTCTTTCTTCTGTTTTTCGTAACCGCCCTGTCCGGCGCGCGCGCGGTGCGTATAGTCGTTATAGGCGGGAAGCATCACTGAAAACACGAGCAGCAACATCAACAACAGACCGCCGCCCGCGATGAGCGCAACGCCAGTGCTGTTGGGCGGCGGCGGCGGACCGTAGTCGTTGTCGCCGTCATCGCCGGATTTCAGTAACAGGAAAAGCGTGAAAAAATTATTGATGCCGGGCATGAAAAAAAGCAGCATCCACCAGGCGGACATGTTGATGTCGTGCATGCGTCGGAAGGTCAGCGTGAAATTGAACGCTATCACAAGAATCCCGACAACTACCGCGCCAAGAACTGCCAAGGGCTGAAACTTGGCGGCGAGAAAGGCACCGACCACGATCACGGGAATCAGCAGCAGATACATCGCGATCGACCACGCCAGATAACGCAAGCGCCCCAGCCGTCCCTCCAGACTGATGAAATCGAGTTCGCAGTAGCCACCGTCGCCCTCATGCGCGCGCAACTCCACAAGCTCCTGCGTCGGTGACTTGTAGGCGGGGCGTTGCTCTTGTGCTTGCGGCTGCGCCCAAACGGGCGTGCTGTCGAACGGGTCGGTGGATACGTTTTCGGTCGAGGTGGCTGCGCGGGCTGTCGAGGCGTCAGCGGCGGGTTGCGGTTGACTTGCAGGCTCAGGTTTTTCCACAAGTTCAAGCGTAACCGGCGCGGCGGCGGGCTTGACGACCTGTTCGCGTTCCTTGTACACAATCGCCCCCGCTTCGCGCAAGACCTGCACATAGTGGTTGGCTTCCTGCTCGGTCAGGTTGCGTTTCAATACGGCCGTCTCGCCACTAAACAGTGGTTCGACGCGGGTGAGGTCACATTTGAACAAACGCGCCATATTGGCTTTGACGGTCTCTTCCGGCGTTTCCATCATCACCATGCCGTTAAACACGATTTTGTAACGTACTTCGTCCATGCCGCACTCACTCGCGCCGTTTATGAAGCAACAGATTGTAACGCGGAGGGAGGGGTGGGGTGGACAACGCAATCGGGTCGGCGAAGCAGGAATAACTCACTTCCTTGCGTTCCAGTCGCATGACCTCGAATTTGTCATTTGCCTTGTAGATGGCTTTGGCAAGCTGTTGCGGGGGATTCCGGGGTTCAGGTGGCAGGTGGCAGAAAAATGCGGCGTTTTGCGCCGCATTTTTGTTTATTGCCTTGAACCGCGTTGTTTTCTCATTTGTTCCCGCATTTGTTCAATCTGTTTGCGGAATTCAGGGTCGTTTTCCATTCTTCGCCGGAATTCAGGGTCACGTTTCATCTGCTCCTCTATTTGTTCATCCATCTGCCGCATGACTTCATCGTTATCGCCTTCCTTGGCCGCAGAGTAGAGGCTCACCGCTCTTTGTAGCTGCGTGAAACCATCGTTTAGCAAAAAACCCAGAAGGCCAATGACATGAAAAACGATATAGACGCTGGCAAGGATGATAACGCCAGTGCTATTGGGCGGGGGTGGCGGACCAAAGTCGTTGTCGCCATCGCTGCCCGCTTTTACCGACAGGAACAGCGGAAACAGGAAATAATTTACAACGACAGCGGGGATGATAAACAGGCGCGGGGACATGAGCGCAAGAACAGTGAGCAGTAGAGGCGCCAATATCCACCAGGCGGACAGGTTGACATCGTGCAAGCGTCGAGCCATTAGTGTGATAAGGAACGCGACGAACGCGATGACCACACCAACGATTGCCGCCATAATCAGATACTTCAGCACCGGAGACGTCAGCGCGATAGCGGCGCCGATCCCGACGACCACGGATATGGGAATCATCAGCAATATCATTGCCAACCCCCAGGCCAGATAACGCAGACGCCCCAACCGTCCTTGCAGACTGATGAAATTGAGTTCGCAATAGACCTCTTCCTGCCGCGCGGCAAGTTCCTGCGAAGGCGACTTGTAGACGGGGCGTTGCTCTTGTGCGCGCGGTTGCGCTCGAACAGCGGGGCCGCCGAATGGGTCAGTGGACGCGTTTACGGTCGGCGTGACCGCGCTGGTGGCGGGACTTGTTGTCGACGCGTCAACAGGTTTGACCGGCTCCGGTTTCTCCGCAAGTTCAAGCGCAACGGGCGCGGCAACAGGCTTGACCACCTGTTCGCGCTCCTTGTGCACAATCGCTCCCGCGTTGCGTAAAACCTGCACATAGTGGTTGGCTTCCTGCTCATTAAGATGGCGCTTCAATGTGGCAGGTTCCCCGCTGAACAGCGGCTCGACGCGGGCGAGGTCGCACTTGAATAACCGCGCCATATTCGCCTTCACGGTCTCTTCCGGCGTTTCCATCATCACCATGCCATTGAAAACAACCTTGTAACGGACTTCGTCCACAGTGCGCTCCCTTTCTTTATGCCGTGTTATCAACGGGCATAGAATGACGAGGCGTAATTAATATGTCAAGACATTTTACAATAGCGCGACAAGCAAAACCTGTTTCCCGAATTCCGTTGCAAAAAACAGACACCTTGGGGAATCAAACGCAACCGGGGCGACCTGCGGATGGCAGACCGCCCCGGTTTTTTTCAAGGAAACGATATTTTTCCGTGAAAAATCACTTCACCCGGTTGCGATATTCGTCGGTGCGGGTGTCGATTTCGATTTTGTCGCCGATTTCCACGAAGGCGGGCACGGGGAGTTCAAAGCCGGTGTTGATGCGGGCGGGCTTCATCACCTTGCCGGAAGTGTCGCCCTTGACGGCGGGTTCGGTGTAGGTCACTTCGCGCACCACCGAAGTCGGCAGTTCCACGGAAATCGCCTTGTCGTTGTAAAACACCACTTCGCAGGGCATCCCGTCTTCCAGATATTTCAGGGCATCGGTCATGTTTTCGGCTTCGATGTCGAACTGGTTGTATTCGGCGTCCATGAACACATACATCGGGTCGGCGAAGTAGGAATAGCTGACTTCCTTGCGTTCCAGTTGTACGACCTCGAACTTGTCATCCGCCTTGTAGACGGCTTCGGAAGCCGAGCCGGAAAGCAGATTTTTAAGTTTCATCTTGACCACGGCAGAGTTGCGACCAGACTTGTTATATTCGGCTTTCTGCACCACCAGCGGGTCGTTGCCCACCATGATGACATTGCCAGAGCGGAGTTCCTGTGCGGTTTTCATAATTTTTCAGCGCATTCGTCAAAAACAAAACGCCGGATTATACCTGCGCCGAACAGAAGTTGACGAGCGCGGAAGCCAGGTCTTCCTGCGCGAGCAGTTTTTCCCGCCACAGCGCATTGTGCCGCGCCACTTCCGGCAACGCCTGCCGCAGCAGCGACCAATCCTGTTTGAAGTCTGCGTTCACCGCATTCCAGACGCGCCAAAAACGGGCAAGGCAGGGGTCGGGACGATAACGGTCAAGAAAAGCCTCAAGTTTTTGCACATGCGCGTCTTTATCCTGCGGATAAATCTGCCAGACAAACGGCTTGCCCGCCCACTGCGCGCGCACAAAAGAATCCTCGCCGCGCACGAAATTAAGGTCACAAGCGTAAAGCAATTCGTCGTAAGCCTCCTGCGACAAAAAAGGAATGGGGATGATTCGCACATTGCCCATCGTCCAGGGCGCATTGCCTTTCAGACAAGCGCGAACCACTGCCAACGGCTTGCCCGGCGGCACAAGACAGACAAGCGGCGCATCATCTTCCACCCATGCCGCCAGCAGCGGCGCAAAAGGCGCAGGGTCATAGCAGAACAGGCTGACCAGCAAGGGATCGTTGGATTCATGGGCTGTCGTAGGGGCGGCGAGTCGCCACCCGCTCTCCGCCAACAACTCGTCGCGTCCCCGAAACCCCGCCTGCCGAACCAATAAATCCCGCTCCCGCAACAACCCGCCCGTCCGCGCCGTAAAGCCGGGAAAAAAGAAATGCTTGACGAGCGATAGCTTGGGATGCGGCGACGCCATGCCGTGACAGCCCTCCACCCAATCTTCCAGCCCCAGATATTCCAGATTGACCCAAACCGGCGCTACCGTTCGCGCCGCCATCGCCCGCGCATAATTTTCCGGCAACGCGCAACCAAAGGCTTCAATCACCACATCCGCTACCGCGTCGAACATGAATGGCGCTGACCACTCACAAACCCGTACATCAACAGCATTATCCGACGCCATCGCCACCAGCGGCGCGGGGTCGTCTACCCACAGGCGCACATCCAGCCCATGCTCCGTCGCCAACTGTCGCGCCAGTCGCCAGCACACGCCGATGTCGCCCAGATTGTCGATGACTTTACAGAAGATGTCTGTACTTTTTGACCGTGTTTCCATACGATAACGCCCTTGTTCGAATATGACCAAAGTACGCGCGCAAGCATTGCGCCTTGCAATTTCCCTTTTTACAACAAGTTCTCGACCACCATGAACCCACTTACCTCCAAAGCCGCAGGGCGGATTTTACTGACCATTTTCGTTTTGTCCGGTTTTGCCGGTTTGATTTATCAATCTGTCTGGTCGCAATACCTGGGCTTGACCCTGGGACACGCCGCCTACGCGCAAACGCTGGTGCTGTCGATATTCATGGGCGGCATGGCCGTGGGCGCCTGGTTCATCAGCCGCCGCACGATAGGCTGGAAAAAACTGGTCAAAGGCTACGCGCTGGTCGAGTTGCTGATTGGTGTCGTCGGGCTGCTCTTTCAAAGCGTGTTCCAGACCTACACCCATGTTTCGCAGGAAAGCATCCTGCCCCTGCTCGACAACGCCACGCTTGCCCACGCCTACCAATGGATCACCGCTGCCCTGCTGATTCTGCCGCAAAGCCTGCTGCTGGGCGCGACCTTTCCATTGTTGAGCGCCGGTTATCTGCGCGTTTCCCCGCAACAGGATGGCGAAATCCTTGGCGGACTCTACTTCACCAACAGCCTGGGCGCCGCTCTGGGCGCGCTCGCCGCCACTTTCCTGCTGCTGCCCGCCCTGGGACTGCCCGGTACCGTGATGACCGCAGGCGGGCTGAACATCGCCGTCGGTCTTGCCGCATGGCTGGTCAGCGCATGGATGCGGGAAGGCAAGCAACCCGAATCGACCGAACAGCGCGCAACAGCATCCCCGATACCTGACAACAACCCGCCCCAAACCGAAACCATCCGCAAGCTGGGGCGCGTCATGCTCGCGGCAACCGCCATTTCCGGCGCGACCTCATTCGTGTACGAACTCGGCTGGGTGCGGATGCTGAATCAGGCCTTGGGCAGTTCCATCCACAGCTTTGAACTGATGCTGACCGCCTTCATTCTCGGCTTGGCGTTTGGCGGTCTGTGGATACGTCGTCGTAGCCGCAAAATCAGCGACCCCATCTGTTACGTAGGCTACGCGCAAGTCTTCATGGGCATCGCCGCGCTCCTCTCCATTCCGGTCTTTGCCCAAAGTTTTCATTGGGTCGGCTGGATGATGGAAGGGCTGGCAAAAACCGACAATGGCTATATCCTGTTCGAGTTGGGCACCGCCATCATCTCCCTGTCCGTCATGTTCCCCGCCGCCTTCTTCGCGGGCATGACCCTGCCTCTGTTTACGATGGCGCTGCTGCGCGCCGGAGCCGACGAACGCGCCATCGGGCGTATCTACGCCGCCAATACACTGGGTTCCATTCTGGGCGTTATCGTTATGGTGCATGTCCTGATTCCGGTCATGGGCGTGAAACTGGGACTGATGCTGGCGGCGCTGATCGATGTGCTATTGGGGCTGTATCTCCTGCGAACCCTCAGCCCGGCGCGGGCGACGATCGGGTTTGCTGCCGCCGTGGCGAGCCTGCTCATCGCGGTAGGCATCAGCGTCCAATTGGGGCAGCTTGACCCCAATGTGCAGACATCTGGTGTATTTCGTAGCGGAAAAGCGCGACTGAGCGATGATTCTTCCGTTCCTTTTCTTAAAGACGGCAAAACCGCCACCGTCGCCATTCTGAGCCAGAGTAGTCTTCTTAACATTATGACCAATGGCAAGTCTGATGCTGCCTTGACGCCCATCAACCAGCGACCATCAGCGGATGAAAGTACCATGATCATGGCGGGGTTAATGCCCTTGATTGCGCATCCGTCACCCAAAGATATTGCGCTCATTGGTTGGGGTTCCGGCTTGAGTACGCATACGGTATTGGGCAGTTCCATCCCGCAGAACGTGGAGACCATCGAAATCGAACAGGTCATGTACGACGCCGCCAGAATGTTTGGTCAGCGGGTTGAGCGCGCCTATAACGATCCCCGCTCACATGTCCGCATTGACGACGCCCGTACTTTCTTCTCGACCGGCGGGCGTCAATACGACGCGATTATCTCCGAACCTTCCAATCCCTGGGTGAGCGGCGTTGCCAACCTGTTTACCATCGAGTTTTATCAGTTTCTGAAAAAACACCTCAAGGAAAACGGTGTGCTGGTGCAATGGTTGCAAACCTACGAAATCAGTGATCCACTGGCCGCTACCATGCTCTCGGCGCTGGTCAGCGAATTCCCGAATGCTGAAATTTACGCGATTAACAATAGCGACCTGCTGATTCTCGCGCCCAAAACAGAACTTGTCCGCCCTTTTCAGGATGCGCCCTGGCGCGAGGAAATATTGGCGACGGAACTTGCCCGCGTAGGGCTTGGTGGTATGGACGAAATTACTTTACGCCGAATTGGCGGTGGTGAAGTGATTCGCAACTATGTCCGTCTGTTTGATGCCGAAGTTCATTCCGACTATTACCCAACCGTATCGCTTGACGCGCCCAGAACGCGCTTCAAGAAACAATGGGCAGCCTTCTTGCCCAACCTGCCCAGCAATGGCTTACCCGTACTGGATATTCTGGATTGTCGCGTTCCTTTGGGCGCCAAATCGCAAAATTCGACGGAATTTCTCAACACCATCAGCGTCCGACGGTTTCAGGCGCTGCAAGTCATTGACGCCATCCGGAAAGGACGTATCGGTTCTGAACTCAAACAAAACATGTCTTTGGATACGCAGACCATCAGCTACGCGCTGTCCATCACACAACAAACCACCACTCTGGATACGCCGGAACAGATACGGGAATGGAGCGCCGCCATCTCCGTATTGGCACAAAATTCCATTGGTCTGTTGCCTGCGGAAGATTTGCGAGACATCTGGCAACCCAATCCGGGCTGGCTCCCTGCCAAAGTAACACATACTCCTCTGGCGACGGCATTGATCCGCAGCTATGCGGCGGCGGCGGCGCGTAACCCAGAAGCCATGTTGAAAGAAGCCGAAGCAACTCTGGCGATGCCGGATGCCGCCACGCTTCACCCCAACGCCCGCGAACACCTGCTGGTGATCGCCATGCTGGGCGCGTTGGGCAGCGGCGACAGCAAGCAGGCCATTACCATTGATCAGAAAATACGCGGCAATATCGCCACCCGTTTCGTTCCCATCAGAAGCTATCTGCTGGCGTGGGCGGATAGCGGCGCGCCTGTATGCGCCGCCCGCGCAGGGACGGTTCGAGAACCGCCCCACTCATGATAAAAAACAGCATGAATGACCGGGGAAGCATGATGGCAACATCGGTTTCACAACTGACGGCGTGGGCATTCTCTGGAGAATCTGTCACCCTCGAATTCAAGAAATCCACCGCCGAAAAGGAGCGTGCCTGCCGCACGCTCTGCGCCTTTGCCAACGGACAGGGCGGGCGCGTGTTGTTTGGCGTGACGCCAGCGGGTAAAGCCGTGGGGCAGATGGTGAATGACCGCACGCTGGAAGAATTGGCGCAGGAATTCCAGAATTTCGAGCCACCGCTTTTCCCTGTCATTGAGCGCGTCAGTGTCGCGCCGGAGCTTGAAGTTTTGGTAGCAAGCGTGGCGCGCAATGCGCGGGTAGTGAGTTTTCGTGGCGTCGCCTACGAACGGGCGCTAAACACCACGCGGGTCATGTCACGTGACGCGCATCAACGCCTGTTGCTGGAAGAACTGCACGGCATAGCGCGTTGGGAAAACCATATCGCCCAGGGGTGGGACGCGGCGCGGCTGGATAGGCGCGAACTGGTACTGACGCTGGAAGAATCCATCCGCCGGGGGCGCATCGAAGACCCTGGCTCCCGCGAACCGCTGGAAATCCTGCGCGGTCTGGGGTTGTTGGTGGATGGCGATAAATTGTCGCGGGCAGCGGTGGCGCTGTTCTGCAAAGACGAAATCCCCTTGCCGGATTTTCCGCAACTTTTGCTGAAAGTGGCGCGTTTCAAGGGCGTGACACGCGACGAATTCCTCGACAATCGCCAGTTCCACGGCAACGCTTTCGCGCTCATGCGGAAGGCGGAGCGTTTTCTGATTGAGTCGCTGCCAGTGGCGAGCCGCATTGTGCCGGACAGGATGGAACGTGAAGATACGCCCCTGCTGCCGGTAGAAGCCTTGCGCGAAGCGCTTGCCAATGCCTTCGTGCATCGGGATTACGCCATTGGCGGCGGCTCGGTGAGCGTGGCGCTCTATGACGACAGGCTTGAAATCATTTCCATCGGCGATCTGCACTTTGGGCTGACACCGGAAGCCTTGTTGCGCGAACACGAATCCCGCCCCTGGAACCCGATGATTGCCAACGCTTTCTATCGGCGCGGCATCATCGAAACATGGGGGCGCGGCACTCTGAAAATCGCCCGCCTGATGCGCGAAGCAGGGCTTACACCGCCACATACGACGGTACGGGCGGGCGCGGCAGTCGTGCTGACTTTTGATTTGCCTCAGAAAACGCCGGGGAAAACGCCGGGGAAAACCGCCGACTTGATTCCGGCTTTGCTGCGTGAAATACCCACCTTGTCCATTCCTGAACTGGCATTACGTTTGAACAAATCTGAAAGCGCTGTCGAACGTGCCATCCGCACCCTGCGCGAATCGGGACGGCTGGCGCGTGTTGGTTCTGCCAAGGGCGGGCATTGGCAAGTGCTGCCGGAGCAAGACTAATCCAGGAAACTTCACCAATGCGTATTTGCTACGTCCTTTCCTACCGTTCTCCCAGCTACATTCGCACACAAACACTGGTGTCCGCATTGCGGAAAATACCCGGCATGGAAGTGCAACTTGCAATCAACTCGCACATTGGTTTGGGGCGCTATGCGGATACCTGGCAACAGGTGCGGAAGATTCGGACGACGTTTGACCCTCATCTCTATATTCTGGGTTTTCGCGGGCATGAGTTTTACTGGTTGTTGCGCGGACTGGTTGGGCGCAAGCCCATTGTGTTTGATGCCATGATGTCACCCGCCACAGCACTCGCAGAAGAAAGAAAATTCGGTTTGCCCGGATGTTTGGCGGCACGGCTCTTGTTGCCGATGGAGCGTACCATCATGCGCGATGCCAATCTTGTTTTGACGGATACCCAAGCGCATGTAGCGCATTTGGGTCGGCTGTTTGGGCTTGCGGCGGGGCAGGTGGTGCCGGTGCCGGTTGGGGCAGTGGAACAACCCATCGCTGTCCGCGCCCCTGCTGGGGAAAACTGCCCTTTGAGCGTACTTTTTTATGGCTCATTTCTGCCGCTGCATGGCGTGAATGTCATACTCGAAGCGGTGACGTTGCTGCGGGATTTGCCATTGCGTTTTGATTTCATCGGCGGTAACGCAAAATGGGGGCAACATCTTGCCAGCGTATTTGCTCATGCAGGCGCAGTTCGTCATACCTGGCGAGCATGGGTGCCATTTGAGGAACTGGTCGCGCAAACGATTCCCAAGGCGGATATTTGTCTTGGCGGTCCGTTTGGCAATACGCCACAAGCCAGAAGAGTGATTACCGGGAAAACCTCGCAGACATTGGCTTTGGGCAGACCGACCCTCATCGGCGCTGCCGAAGATAACCCCGGTTTTATTGACCGGGAAAACTGCCTGCTTGTACCTCAAGGCTCTGCCGAGGCGCTGGCAGGCGCGTTGCGTTGGGCGGTCGAAAACCGGGAGCGGCTCGACGAAATCGGGCAATGTGGACGGGCGCTTTATATGCGCAAATTGTCGATTGATGTTGTGATCCATCGGCTGGCTGAGGTACTGACCCGTCTGGGTGGGTCGTAACGTGTTAGACCGGTCTGTTTCGATGTGCTATCACAACGATATTAAGTGATGGACTTCCCGTTTCGGTGAAACTAATATTGTGTTCATCAAACGAAAATGCTGCGTGTTGTGTATTGCCCTGCGTACTTTTTTGGTTATTGATTGCGTGGAGCAAACCGAGACCAAATTGTCGCCATCTCTCCGGAGCACCTGGAAACGTGAAAGGGAAGGTCAACCATTTCAAGCGGGCGTAACGTTTCAACTCAAGATTGGCAAGTTCGGCAGGAGCGTGCATGCACAAAACTTTTTCCGGTACAAAGGCGCTGCTGGCGACCATGTGGCAACAGCTTTCCGAGTCGTATTCTTTCAAATGCCAGCGATTCCACGGGCGTTGCCCGGGCAACAGCCGGTGTGTGCGATCCGGGGTTATCAGGATCAATGTTCCTTCCGAGGTGAGGACGCGCGCGGCTTCCCACAGGTAAGTTTCTGTGTCTGCAACATGTTCAATGACTTGAAAGGATAAAATAACGTCGAAAGATTCATTCGCAAAGGGCAGCGGTTTATCTTTTTCAATGCGCGTGAAACTGATGCGGCTGTTACGGTAATGGTTGTTGGCATAAGCGATGGCTTCCGCAGAGACATCAACAGCGGTAACGCTGATGGCGGTTTCTGCAATGAGTGCCGCACCATAACCACTGCCACAGCCGAGATCAAGCACACGCTTCCCTTTGCAATACGGCATGGCAAAACGATAGCTGGCGATGTGCATCAAATAAATTGCCCGCCCGCCCGGAGTCTGGCGGTAGGCATCCTCGATCATGCGTTCCCCTGAACATTCAAGTTCTGTTGTCATGGCTGGTTTTTCCGAAACATAAATTCATTAATACTGCACCCATTCCAAAACTGAGCAGATCGCCTACGATTGTCACCAGTCGCATGCCGATCATCAAATTCAGAATGTCGGGCGCAGCTAATTTCTCTATCAGCAATGCGGTCATCACGCCTTCTCTGGCACCTAGCCCGGCAGGCAGCCCTGGCGCAATAAGGCCGATGATCCAGGCGAGCGCAAAAATGGCGCTTAGATAGAAATAACTGAGTGAAGATTCTGTGTTAAGGCTTCGAGCAACAATCCATAAAGACAGTCCGACCACGATATAGCACAAGCAATAAATTGCGCTGGTTTTACAGATGATGTCCATATTCGGGATTTGCATCTCTGCGGGAATCCAGCGCATAGCCCATAAAGTGTGGCGGCGCAAGGTGGGCAAGGACCTTAACAGCACAACCATGCCAAGAACGCCGCATGTCAACCCGGCGCACAATGTGGCGAGGGTGTGCCAGAAAGCAGTGTCCAGTGCATCGTAATGTTCTCCGGCAATGAGCCAGCAGATCAGACCGGTGAATACGGCGGCTGCCATGGTGAGCAGTGTTTCAATCAGAACAGTGGCTCCGAAAACTCCTGGATTCATGCCTTTGGATATTGCCAGTGTCGCCCGACCTGCAATTTGCGCGACATTGCCGGGAATGTATTTGGCAATCTGGGTGATACCGATAATGGCAATTGTGCGCTTATTTGTCCAGTGCTCGCCCGTTCCAGCGAGCAACAGGCTCCACGCCCATCCAGCCAATGGAATAATCAGACAATAAACAAGGCTGGCGACACCCATGTAAATCAAAGTCGTTGGGGCGCTGAATGGGCGCAGGTTTTCTGCGGAAAAATTACGGCTGACGAATACAATAAAATAAATCAGCAACAGTACGGAAACGACATACCCAAATATTTTGAGTGGCTGGATACGTTTGGTTTTCATGTTGGTGATGCCAATACGAGATAGCCGCTACCGAATGGCGTTTTGCGGAAAAGGGTTTGCAGGGCGAAACAAAGACGCAATGCCAAACGACCCGGAAAAGAGTTGATGTACGCAAAAAACGAAATCAGGCTTGTGCGATCAATACCGCTGGCAGCGGTAGCAGTAGATTTGTCATGGGGTGCCTGTCGAGCAAGCGCCCGACGGTAGCCCGCTTCACCCAGATATTCGCTGAGGTTTGCCAGCGGAAAACCGTAACATTCCATGTATTCGATTTTCAGCCCGCAATTTGCAAAAAGCGCCCGCAAATCAGCCGCATTGTAACGGCGAAAATGACCTGCCCAAACATCCCCTGCACCCCAGCGCGATGAATGTGCGGGAACCGAAATCAACAACTTGCCGCCGGGACGCGCACGACCCACCCAGGTACGTAAAGCGGTCGTGTCATCTTCGATATGTTCGAGCACATCAAACGCGCAAACAAGGTCGAATGTTTCGCAAGAAAGTTGTTCGAGTGCCGGATAGAGCGCAGCGTTGATGTCCGCCGCATGAGTAATGCGTTCCGCGAGGTTGAAGGCATTGGCGGAAGTTTCCACCGCGCTTACCCGATGACCGCCACGCGCGAAATCCACCAACAGCGCGCCCGCGCCACAGCCAATTTCCAGTACCGAGCCAGCGGGCAATTTGTCGAGTAAGGCGAGGATACGCCGCCGCCGAAGCAGGTAGCGCAAGGATGGCACCCAACGTAGAGGAATTGCGGACAGACCGAGCAGAGGACTGAATCGAACGCTGACGGAATCCATCATTTTCCGGCTTTGAGATAAACAAGTTGCGTAATCTGCTCGGAAACCAGCCCGATCAAAAAGACAATCACCGAAGTGGTGAATAACAGCGCGCTCATATTGGTAAAGCGGTCGTATTCAAACCAGGTATAGGCATAATACAGTAACCCCGTGCCCAGAAAAGCCGCCGCAATCGGAGTGAACAGCTTGAGTGGGGAAAACAGGGTGCCGATCTTGAAAATAATCAGCAAAAAGCGCGCGCCATCGCGCAGGAGGCGGATGTGGCTCTTGCCGATGCGCTTGCTGGCGTCAATGGGTTCATAAGCCACGGAATAACCGGCGCGAAAAAACGCCATCGTGCAGGTCGTCGGGTAGGAAAAACCGTTGGGCAGCAGATAGAGAAATTCGCGGAATTTCTCTGCGCGCGCGGCGCGAAAGCCGGAAGTCAGGTCTTCGACCTTGTGCCCCACCATATAGCTTGCCAACTTGTTATACAGCGTATTGGCAAGCCCGCGCCCGACGCTCGCCTGCGAACCCGCCTGCCGCGCGCCGACCACCATGTCGTAACCCTGTTCCAGTTTTGAGAGCAGGCGGGAAATATCTTCCGGCGCGTGTTGACCGTCGCCATCCAGAAATACAATCACCTCGCCCGTCGCCGCGCGCGCCCCGGTTTTAATGGCCGCGCCGTTGCCCTTGGAATAAGGATGGTCAATCACGGTTGCTCCGGCCTGGCGGGCAACCTGCGCGGTATCGTCGGTAGAACCATCGTTCACCACCACAAGCTCTGCTTCCGGCAGCACAGCCAGAACGCGCTCGACAGTCTGACCGATGGCAGCGGCCTCATTTTTGGCGGGAATGACAACGGAAATTTGCATGGATCGCTCTCGTATACAGGTAGATGAGTGGATGCTAGGGGTGTAGCGTACTGCCAGATGGCACCTTCGGGGAAGAAACTTTGTCCTGATTTTCTTGTTCCGCTTTGGCAGTCCGCTTCAGTTCGCGCTCAATGTCGAAAACGTGGGCGTTTTTGCTGTCCAGTTGCCGCGCGCGCTCAAGGTGCTCCCGCGCCAGATCAAATTTGCCAAGCAAGCGCAAAACCGGCATCAACAGAATATGCGCCTCGGCATCTTCATGAAGGCGCAGCGCCTCGTTCAGAAATGTTTCTGCTTTTTCCAGGTCTGGAGTGGTTTGAGCAATGAAAATTCCTGTTATCTGATTGAGTTCCGCGCGTGTTTTTGGGGTTATATTCGGGTTTTCGAGCGCAGCGGCAAACAGTTTGATTGCCTCATGGTGTGGCATACGACATTCTTGCATGAACTGGCAGAGGGAAAAAGTGTTGAGAACATTAATCGTAGCGGGCGTAATCGGATGTTCACGCAATCTTTGTTCAAACTCACGAACCAGGGCAGGATCGGGCGTTTCGTTCTGTTGATAGGCAAGGAGGATCAAAAAATACCATGCGGAATTATCGGCTCTGTAAGAGACACGGGCTTTTTGCAGGCGCTGTTTTGCCAGACCGACATAGCGAATATCTTTTGTCTGATAAAAAATTTTGCTATAAATAAACCCTAACTCAAGATTTGCCCGGTCAGACATCGGATGAGTTTCAGCTTCGAAAGTGGCATGTGTCAGAGGGTCTGACCAGATGGTTGCGCGCTGCCAGGTAATAAAGCCGCACAATGCCACGAATGCGCCCGTGACCAGGAAGGCGAAGGGGCGGATTTTTGGTGTGGCGCGCAAAAGCAGACAGGGGAGCAGCACCAGAAAGCCAAGCGTGGCGAAGTAGTTACGGTGCTCATGCACGAGTTCCAGGCTGAATACCGTAGACTCCAGCGCGTGGCTGATGAGAAACCAACCCCAGGCAAAAAGCCACAAGGGGGATTTTTTTCTGACGAGAAACGTCGCAACCGTAATGCCGATCAGCCCCGCAACGGAGAGCAGGGTTGTGTAAGGCTGCAACAAGCCTTGCGAAATCAGAAAATCGTCATGGTACAAAGCCAGTTCGGAGAGCGAGGGAAGAAAAAAGAGGCGCAGGTAATAGAACATTACCCGGCTTTCCGTCAGTACCCGTTCGGTCAGGGTGAAGTCGCGGTTATAAAAATTTTCCGGGGCAAGATAGGGGGGCAACAGAAAGAGCAGGGTCAGCAAGCCCAGACCGCAACTGCCCCAGATGAGTTGCCGGAGTGTTACTGCCCCCAGCCGAACGGCTTGCCCCTTGTGGTTCTGACCTTTGAAAATCAACAGTTCCATCCAGATGATGAGCGGGATAAACAGCAAGCCGGATTCTTTGCTGAATACGGACGCGATGAGACACAAGAGGATAGCCAGCCCGGTCAAGCCATTCTGAAACGGGGAAAAATGCCGGGGGGACGAGCGCCATGCCGCGT
>JAITSU010000018.1 GCA_031287525.1 Zoogloeaceae bacterium
GAAGACACCACGACCGGCGCAACGGTGAACTACAACGGCTTTCGCAAGAGAAGTTATGTGAATGCCAGCGGCGTCAAAGAGATGAAACTTCTGGGTGACATTGTCAACAGCAGCCCTGACCTGATCACGAACAGAACCATCGAAAGCAACTTTGATCAGGCGACCGCGCTGGGCGCGTCCACAAATCCGCTTGTCCCGGCGAGCGGGTATGCCGCCAGTTACCTTCTTCGCAAGAAAGCCTTTACCAAATACAAGGATGACATTGATGGCGGCGTGGTGGTGGGGGTCAAGCCGGCGCGTGAGGAAACCGTGCTGGTCGGCGCGGGGGACGGGATGTTGCACGCTTTTGACGAGAAAACAGGGCAAGAGCAATTCGCCTACATTCCGAAGGCGGTGCATCCCATCCTGAAAAAGCTCGCCGACCCGCAATACAGCCAGATCGACACCCTGAAACATTCCTTCTACGTGGATGGCGCGACGGTCAACGAAGATATTGTGCGGGGCGGGAACTGGGCGACTGTGGCGGTGGGTTCCACCGGGCGCAGCGATGGCGGGAGCAGTTACTTCGCCCTGAATGTGGAAAAAGCCTCGACCTTTGGCGCAGGGGACGCGCTCTGGGAATTCTCGGACGCTGAACTGGGCGTGCCGGGGAACGGCAGGGCGGAAATCGCCTTGCTCCCGGATGGCAAATGGTATGCCCTCTTCGGTAACGGCTATGGCAGCGCCAGTGGCAGGGCAGGGCTGTTTCTGGTGGATATCAACTCCGGCGTCGCCAAATTTATTGATACGCTCACAGGGGATGGCAGTACGCCCAACGGACTGGGTACCCCCTCATTTGTCAATTTCGGGATGAGCGACATGACGATAGAGCCGGGGAGTTCAGTACCCCGTGGCGGCACAGCGCCGCTGGCCTATGCGGGTGACCTTTTGGGCAACGTGTGGAAATTCGACCTGGTCAACAAGACGGCGGAAAAGCTTCTGGTAGCGACAGACGCGGGCGGAAACCCCCTGCCGATTACCGCCCCTCCAAGGCTTATCCTGGTGGAAAATGACGGCGGTACGACTGGCGTTCAGGTGATTGTGGGCACGGGCAAGTTCCTTGAGCAATCGGATGTGGAGAACACCGATGTGCAAACGATCTACAGTGTGCGTGACAATTGCGGCATCACGGTGGGGTGTACTCCCTCGACCGCGACACGGAGCGCCTTGTTCAAGTTTGAGAATATTGTGAGCAAGATTGACTACAAGGTGACCCAAGGCTTCTATCTCGATCTGACCGGCAAAGTTAACGTAGAGGGTTTGCTGATGGACTTGAAGGGTTCGCGCGTGATTGACAAGGGAACGGAGGCGCTGAAAGAAAAGAGCGCGCAAATTGAGGTTCCCTTCATGCTCCCCAGCGTCGACCCCTGCGCCAGCGCGGTTGAGGGCTTTAACCTGGAGCTTGACGCGGTCAACGGCAGGATAACGAAAGCGCTGTATGAACCCAAGGGAGAGAACTCTGTCAATGTTTCGTTGGGGTTTGGCGTAAGCAGAAGCGGGTTTGCGGGTCTCACCCCGCCGATAAGCGGTGGTGTCAACAATGGCGTCGGTCGTAGCGACGGCTCTCTTGATCTCACCGACAAGGATCATGACAGGGTTGGGGGAGGCAAGTGCGTCTGGACGAAAAACCCGGAAACCGGAAATCTGGAGTGCATTGAAATCGCCAGCAGCGAGAAAAGAGGTCGCCAAAGCTGGCGGCAAATCCGGTAAGTTGCCCGGTATCTGCGGACAAACCCAAAAAAACCCGCCTTCCGGCGGGTTTTTTTCAGCCTGGTTGATGGGGCTGTACTGATGATCTGGCGGAAGCGGTGTCTGCCTTTTCATAGTCCATCGGCGTTCGCGGATGTCAAAAAAACCACTTTTGAAGCAATGACTTACGTGATTTTCATCGTCCACATTCGTCTTGCTAAATTCACTGAAGTCCAGTATTCTATGATGGTCAAGACGATGGGCAGGAGTTCGACGGAGAATGCCAAAAATTGCAAAGAGGCTGACGGCGCTAGAAGTCGCCAGTCTGAAAAAAAAGGGGCTTCACGCCGTTGGCGGGGAGGCAGGACTGTACCTCAGAATCGCCGAGGCGAGTAGAGGCTGGATTTATCGTTTCTCGATGGGTGGCAAGCGGTTTGACTGCGGGCTAGGCAGGTATCCAACCGTTTCGCTGGAAGCGGCGCGGGCGACGGCGGCGGCGCAACATCTGAAAATTCGGGATGGCATCAACCCGATTGAAGAACGGGCGACAAAACGGGCGGAAAAGAAGCTGGCTGTCCTGAAGAACAAAACCTTCCGGGAATGCGCCACGCTCTACGTAGAGGCGCAGCGCGACGGCTGGCGGAATCCGAAACACGCAAAGCAATGGGAGTCGACGCTGGCGACCTACGCCTTCCCTGTGCTCGGTGGGCTGCCTGTGTCCCGGATAGACACAGGTCTGGTTCTGGCTGTGCTGCAACAGAAGACACAGGGGCGGGATGAGCAAAGCGGCGAGTTCTGGAAGGTAAAGAACGAAACCGCGAGCCGTCTGCGCGGGCGAATCGAGGCGATTCTGGACTGGGCAAGCGTCCGAAAATATCGAACAGGAGACAACCCGGCGCGGTGGAGCGGGCATCTTGAGCATGAACTGCCCAAACCCGGCAAAGTGCAGGACGTGCAGCATTACAAGGCTTTGCCTTACGCGGAAGTCGGGGAGTTTGTCCGAAAGCTGCGAAGTCTGGACGGTGTGCCGTCCGCTAAAGCTCTAGAATTCCTGATTTTGACGGCTGCTCGCTCCGGGGAAGTCCGGGGCGCGACTTGGGAAGAAATCGACTTGGAAAAAAAGGTATGGACGGTTCCCGCCAAGCGAATGAAGGCAGGTCAGGCGCACAGAGTTCCGCTTTCCGACGCTTCGCTATCGCTTCTACGCTCGCTGCCTCGCATTGAGGGGACGAATCTGCTTTTCCCGTCCGTCAAGAAAAACGTGGCGATGTCAGACATGGTTTTTTCCCAGCTACTCGCCAGAATGGGATACGACATTACCGCGCACGGTTTCCGTAGCACATTCCGCAAGTGGGGCGGCGAACAAACGAATTATCCAAGGGATGTGATGGAACACGCGCTGGCGCACAAAGAACCCGATCCGGTAGTTGAGGCGTATTCACGAACAGATTTGTTCAAAAAACGCATCAGGCTAATGGATGATTGGGCGATGTTTGCCGAAAAAAACAACGCGGAAGCCCCCTGCGCGCCCCTGTGAGCGATTTTTTTCGTTTTGGCTACCTTCCCCCTTGGGTAAGTGAAACCAGACGGCACAGCCGCCGCGTAAATGGCTGCTGGCTGGGTTTTTAGCCAGCAGACAGGCTTTACGCGGACGCTGGATGCGTTCTTTGCATCCAGCGGTCTGGTCGTTCACCACAGCGCGGCGACGCCGCCGCGACTGTTGGCGTGGCTGCCATCAATGGATTTTCCGGCGCATCACATGCTCGGTCCGTCGTAGTCGTCGCGCTCTGCTCGCTCTGCTTCTTGCTGCTTCCGTTCCGCTGCCTGGATGCGCTCTGCTTCTTGCTGCTTCCGTTCCTGCTCTCGAACTTTAGCATAATCAGATTCTGCCTCGCGGGCTTTCAACTCAGCCGCATTCAGACTTTCGGTGGCTTGCTTCAAGGCCGCTCGGGCTTCCGCTGCCAAAGTTTTTGCTTTTTCGGCAGTCTGCTCCAGGGCGTCCAACTCGGGTAACTGATAGTTCCCCGCGTCCCTCGCTCGAACGTTTTGTTGTCGTGCCATTCGCCGCAGGCTCGCTAAAAATCCGTTGATATCGTTTCCTGCCCGATACGTTTCCACAGCGTTGTCTGCTTTTTCGGCGGCGGCGCGGGCTTCTCCGGCTTCTGTTTCGACCTTGTAGTATCGTTTGCGAGCTTCATCAGCGAAATAATTGGTTGCAGTGACACCCATTGAATTTGGTTTTTCATCGCGGTCTGAAATTTCAACATCGGTCATCGCCGCCAATTTGCCTAAATTTTCCCCCGCTAAGCAGCGATTGCATATTTTCATGCGTTCGCCATCTCCGACTACATCAAAACTTCCCCATTTTTTTTGCGCCAATCTTAATGACGAGAGAATAGCATATTCATCATATGACATAACATCAATTTGCTTACCGTTTCGTCGGTCAATTAAAACCGGTTCTGAATTGCCTCTCGCAAAATACATAATATCTCCGCCATCGTCACGATTGGAATAACCGGCGATCTGAAAATATGAATTTGAGGGCTTTGCATGCGGCGGCGCGATTACGGACAAGTAATCATTTTTACCGCCCCCACCAAATTTGTTCTTCAGGGCAGCAGCAATATCAGTGGCAATTTTTTTGGTATTTTCCGAGAAAGTAATTTCAGTCATGTTTTCACCTTTTATTGCAGTTTCAAGAATTGAAATTTCGGCTTTTGCCCGCCGAAGTTCGCTGACAGATTTTTGACGTTGTTCACGTTTTTTCTTATAAAATTTCCCCGCCTTCGGCACTGCCGGACCGATTTTTTCTTCAGGGAATTCGGATGGGGCAAAATCAAAATCCGGCACAACGCGCCTGACATGCTCTTTGTATTTTTCCCGCATTTTTCCGGGCATTTCTCTACTATTCCACTCTCTATTTTTTGCCACGCCGCCACGTTCAGGATTTTTAGCATTGCCCTTTTTGAAAAAATGCTTGGGCGTTTCTCGCTGGATTCCATCAAGTTGACGTTCCGAGAACATCAGATGAAGATGCGGATTAGGGAGACCATCGGAAGCCGGTTTATTATGAATGGCAAGACGGTATACATAGTCTTTTCCAAAAATATCTTGGGCAGCGTCTTGCGCCCATTTCACGGGGTCTTCGGCTTCGCGCGGAATTGACCATTCCAACTCGGTATAAACCCGCCCATTTGCCCGCTCATTTAGGTCAGCCGATAGCCAAAAATCAGCGCCATTTTTAGCCCAGATTGGTAAATTTTCATCAACACAAAAAATAACGTCCGGGCGGGTTCCAAATTTACCGTTACCGGCGATATAATCAGCGTGGCTTAATCCTTTTCCCCTGCCGCGCACCTTAAAGCCGGTGTGTTCGTTAGCCATTTGTCATTGCTCCGTGTACGAGAAATTTTGCTTTTGGTTTTGCCCCCGGCAGGGCGCGTCGTTTCTCACTTTGTGAGAAACGAGGTATCGCGCATCCTGAGCCAGCTCAGGATGGCTTTTAGCGTGGCGGCAAAAAAAGCGGGGTTCGGGGCGCATAATTTTGTTTAATTTATTTTGCCGCCGCCGCTCAAAGTCGCGCGGGCTTCGGCTAATTTTTCCGCGAAAATTTTTTTTGGCATTTTGACGGGGCGATTTTCAGGGAAAACCGGCAGCGGTATTTTAAGCCATTTATATATGCTGCTGACATATGGACGGCGATTACCTAATTGGGCAAGCCATTTTTCAATTTGGTCTGGCGTCGCCCGCAACGCCGCCCATTGTTCCGCATCTCGCTCGTTTTCGATTATTATCCTTGAATCGGGTGTCATTTTTTATTCTCCTTTTTTATTCCAGTTTTGGAATGCTATTTTATCCTGTTCACGTTCCAAAACTGGCAAAATTTGTGTAACGATTTCAGGCGCATTTTTCAAAATCCAGCCGCCGATAATTATCTTACGGCGATGTTCCAGTTTTATATTTTTTTTGCTGAATTTAGAATATCCGGCGATTCTATTTTTAATTTCATTTTGGAATTCTTTTAATTGCTTTACCGAAAACGCCGAAAGGTCAATTTTATTTGACATTTTTACCCTCGCTGTTCATAACATTTTGTTGATTATTTTCGGCAAGATTTATTTGAACATTTAATTGTTCTATTCTCTCTATTTTTACTATTTTTAGTTGCTGAATAACTGTTTCAGTCAATTCGCTCAAAATCGCCTTTTCGATTTCGGCGAACGCGGCATTACGGTGAACAGGATTGGTGCTGTATTCATATTTTGCCACTGCAACTTGCGTGTCTGATATTTTGTCTCTAATTGATACTTTTTCAATTAACTTATAATTATTACTTCGTCCATATCTTTCTTTTTTTATGTATTCTTTTTCAATCAAAATTTTCAACAAACGATTTATTTGGTCTTCGCTTAAACCTGTTTTTTCTGTGATTTTTTTGATTGACGGAAAAGATGTGCCGTCATTTTTGTTTGAATATCTTTTTATCACAAGATATATTTTAATTGCATTTCCGGGAATCAAGATAAAATCATCGGAATCAATCATGTTATATAATTGATATAACTGCATTAAATCCGCTTTATATTCATTTGATTCCATTTTATTTATTCTCGTTTGTTTGTTGTTTTTGTCCGGCGACGCGCTCGGAAATCCAGCGATTTACATCGCTTTCCAACCAGCCCGCCATCCTCCCCCAAATTTTTATATTTTGGGGAAATTTTCCATCTTTTTGCAACTTGTATATCAATGCTTTTGACATACCAGTCAACAAAATCACATCGGGCAATCGCAATAATTTAGTTTGGCATTCCATGTCGGTCTCCGTTGATTTCGGGGGGGTTCCCTGAATCAATTTTAGTCGCCCGCCGCCGCCGCGCAAGCCATGCAAAATGCAATTTCATTTTTGTCAAAACAACAAAAATTTTTGTCAAAAATCGACATTTTTTTGACTTTGAAAAAAGAAAAGCCGCGCAACTGCGCGGCTTTTCGAGGGATTTGGTTAAACCAAAAAAAGATATAAAGTTAGACCAAAATGATGCAAATATTCACTTGGAATGCCCCATTTTTTGCTCGAAATTCCCCCCGGAAGCCAGCAAAATCGGGGCTTGCTGAAATATGTAACAATTAGTAAAAAGGTGGGCGCAAAAAATGCAAAACTTTGACAAAATCGACAGAATAAGAGAAATGCAAAACTTTAACGGAATTAACAAAAAAAGAAGAATGCAAAACTTTAACGAATGTGGCTGAATGTGGTTGACATGCGGTGACATGCGGGCGAAAAGCGGTAACATGCGGCAAGATGCGATAATATGACAAATAAATATGACAAATAGGATAATAACCCGTACTGGTGCGGGTATCTTTGCACAAAAATACCCGCACCAGTACGGGTTGTATACTAAAGTATAATATAAATACTTAAAGATAGCCGCGCTGCGGCGCGGCGTCGCCCCGCCCGGCAGGGCGGGGCTCCTACCCCGTCCTGCCGGACGGCGGTAAACCGAATTCGCATAAAAGCAAAGGCTGCCTGCGGCAGCCTTTTTTGATGGGCGGAATGATGGGTAAAAAATCAAACACCCTTGTAACCCGCATAGTTATTGATGATTTGGCGGAAGCGGTGAGATTCGAACTCACGAACGGTTGCCCGTTGCCGGTTTTCAAGACCGGTGCAATCGACCACTCTGCCACACTTCCATAAAATTTCCCGGCGGCGCGCGTCCGGGGAAGGCGGATTCTAGCACAGGCGGGCGAAGTTGCCGCATTTGGTGAGAGGCGGGCGGTTGTGACAGATTCGTGTAACAAGTTCGTCATTCGTATCTTCCCGCGAGTGGGGGCAAGTCGCGTTAAACTCGCGCCTTCGTTTGCGCCAAGTGTCGGAGAACACCTTGAGTTATACCGCCCAATCCATCGAAGTCCTGAAAGGTCTTGACCCCGTGCGTCACCGTCCGGGGATGTACACCCGCACGGATTCGCCCCTGCATATTATTCAGGAAATCATCGACAACGCCGCCGACGAAGCGTTGGCGGGATTCTGCAAACGTCTCGACGTGACCTTGCATCAAGACCAGTCGGTTTCCGTGCGCGATGACGGGCGCGGCATTCCGGTGGAGATTCATCCCGCCGAGGGCGTGCCGACAGTGGAAGTGGTGTTTACGCACCTGCACGCGGGCGGCAAGTTCAACAAGAACGATGGCGATTCGGCATACCGCTTTTCCGGCGGGCTGCACGGCGTCGGCGTTTCCGTCACCAATGCCCTGTCGACCCGGCTGGAAGTGGAAGTCACCCGCGACGGCGCGCGTTACCGGATGGCGTTTTCCGGCGGCGCGGTGATTGAACCGTTGGAGAAGACAGGCGATGCGCCCAAAAAAGCTGGCGGCACCTGGGTGCGGGCGTGGCCGGACGCGCAGTTTTTCGACAGTCCGCAAATTTCGCTTACGGATTTGGAACGCCTGCTCCGCAGCAAGGCCGTGCTGCTGCCGGGGCTGGAAGTGAGTCTTGCCGTCGAGGGCGGCGAAACCCGTACCTGGCGTTTCAGTCAGGGGATGCAGCAGTATCTCGCCGGGCAGATTCAGGATGAACTCGCCGCGCCGCTGTTCGCCGCCGAAAAATACGCGCCTGCCCACGACGAAAATTTCCCGCAGGGCGCGGGCGCGGCATGGGCGCTGTGCTGGACGCTGGAAGGGGCGCTGGCGCGTGAATCTTATGTCAATCTCATTCCCACCACGGCGGGCGGTACGCACGAAGCGGGCTTGCGGCAAGCCGCGTTCGAGGCGGTGAAAAGTTTTTGCGAGCATCACGCCTTGCTGCCCAAGGGCGTGAAACTTGCCGCCGAAGACGTGTTTTCGCGCATGAGTTTCGTGCTCGCGGCGCGGATGCTCGACCCTTCCTTTCAGGGACAGACCAAGGAACGCCTGAATTCCCGCGACGCCGTGGCGCTCATGTTGCGGATGGTGCGCGACCCGCTGGAATTGTGGTTGGGCGAGCGCCCGGAAGCCGCGAAAAAAATCGCCGAACTCGCCATTCGCGCCGCCCAATCCCGCGCCCGCGCCGGACAGAAGGTGGAAAAACGCAAACAGTCCGGCGTCGCCATCCTGCCCGGCAAGCTTTCCGACTGCCAATCCGAAGACATCAGTCGCAACGAGCTTTTTCTGGTCGAAGGCGACTCCGCTGGCGGCTCGGCAAAATCGGGGCGCGACAAGGAAACGCAAGCCATTCTGCCCCTGCGCGGCAAGGTCTTGAACACCTGGGAAATCGAGCCGGGCAGCCTGTTCGCCAATCGGGAAGTGCATGACATCGCCGTGGCATTGGGCATCGACCCGCACCTGCCCGAAGCCGACGACGCGGCGCTTGCCAACCTGCGCTACGGCAAAGTCGTCATCATGACCGACGCCGACGTGGACGGCTCGCACATTCGCGTACTGCTATGCACCCTCTTTTATCGCCATTTTCCAAAATTGGTGGAACACGGACATCTCTATTTCGCGCAGCCGCCGCTGTACCGTCTGGACGTGCCGGGGCAAGGCAAGAGTCGCCCGCTTCGCAAAATTTACGCGCTGGACGAAGCCGAGCGGGAAGCGGCGCTGGATAAACTGCGTCTTGAAAAAGTCAAACCGGAATCCGTCGGCATTTCCCGCTTCAAAGGTTTGGGCGAAATGAACCCTGAACAACTCTGGGAAACCACCATGTGCCCCGATACCCGCCGCCTGATGCGTGTGCGCCTGCCCCTCGCCGCCGAAGCTGGCCCCGTGATGAACATGCTGATGAGCAAAAACGAAGCCGCTGGCAGGCGGGCATGGATGGAAGAAAACGGGGCGCTGGTGGGGGCGGAAGAATGAGTCAGGTGGCAGGTGACGGGTGGCAGGTGTTACCGGCGCTCCGCGCCGCAAATTTCGCTTCGTCGAAACCCGTTGTTTCATGGCGACGCCATTAAATTTGCCTTGCAAAGGGGACGGCAACAACAGCCAGAAATGACAAAGAGCGCCGAGGCGCGGCTAGGCAATGGCTAACAGTCGATCCTCTGCGGGCTTGTCGATTTTGCCAGCCAGCGGGAAAAACATGTCAGCGGGGTAGATATAGGCTTCGCCGGTTTCGTCGATAACACGCATACAGCCACGCTGCGCGGACTTTTCATCCTCGACAACCTGATACAGCTTGCGAAGCTCCAAGGACTCCACGAAGCCTTTATTCTCCAGACAAACAGCCCATTTCATAGCCACTCCTTCACTTTTAGCCCAACTTTGCCGACGCCGTGCGCCTCGTACCAGTGTATTTCGACGGGGGCTGTCTCGCCAGTCGGCAACAGTACCCGCGCCAAACCTTTGCGCTTGCGCCAGTTCTTGCCGCCGTGCGTTTTGATGAGGTGTTGCAATTCCCGGATGCCGTGACCTTCCGCGAAGGTCTCGGCGTCCCGTATTTCGCCAACAATGAGCCAGCCGTCCGCTTCCATCTGACCATTCTACGATTCAATGCTTTCGATTGTAGCCCATAAACAAACGACGGACGGCTTCATTTCGGGGGGAGAGCAGCCGAACAGCAAGCGAAACAAGCGTAGAACGACTATCGCGCAAGGTGGAAAAGCGAAGCGCATTCCACCCTACACAACAATATGCCCCCGCTTGTCCGCCAGCGTAATCAGCGCCTCGGTGCCGGAGTTGAAGCTTAAAAAATCGCTTTCCATGCCGTCGCTGAAAATCACGCCGTTTTCTCCCATCAGGGATTCGATTTTTAATGGCTCATCGGGTGAAATTTTTCCGAAGACGAGATGGGTGCCCGTCGTTTTGCTGGGGAAAGGTTCGCGCACGGCGAAAATGAGTTCGGGACTCGCCCATTTGCCGATGACTTTGGATAATTCGGAGACGCCGAAGGCGCTTTTTTTCTGCGTTTTGCGCCGACTCAACATTTTGGATGGCGCTGGCGCTGTGGTTTCCGTAAAAGCATTTCCTGCGGCGAGGACTTCCATGCCGTAATCTCCTGATGCGTCCAGCGACATCTCGTCATCGCTCATCGGGGCTGACGCTTCTTGCGACGCCATTTTGTCATCTTCCCGTACAAGATGGTCGTTTTCCTGTTGCCCGCCGTAAGGATGCCCGATCACGGAAGAGGAAATGCGCGATGCGCCGGCGATGACGCTTTTCATCCAGCCGGTAGAACCCAGTCCGGTTGAAACAATAACGCCGCTGGAGGATTGCGGTTCTTTCAGACCGCCATGTTTGATGATGTAGCGGGCGGAGGTATGGGTGCGTTGTCCGATGAAAAAGTCATTGACCGCCAGTAATTCCTGACCGTTTTGAATGCGAACTTTCGCCATCGTGACTTCTTCGATTTTGCGTTTTCGGGCGAGGGTTTCCTGAATGATTTTTGCGGCGTCTTTGGGCGTGAAGGGCAGCAAAACGCCATCCCAACGGCGGGCATCGGGATTGATGCCGATGACGGGTTGATTGTCCAGATATTTGATGGTGTTCGCCACCAGACCATCCTGCCCGACGACGACGACGACATCATCCGGCGCAAAAATGAAATTGGGCAGGTATTTGCGCTCCAAAAGCTGGATATTGCCCAGAGCTTCCACTTCCTGTCGGGTTTGTCGCAGCGAGGCGTTGTATTGCCGATGTTCTTCCTCGTATTCCGCAAAGTCGCTGCCCAGTTGCTGAATGTAGAAACGAGCCTGGGAGAGCGTGTTCTGGCTTGCCAGCACTTTTTCCAGGCGCGTTTCGCGGGTGATGACGACAATACGGGTTTCGTATTTTTTCATGCGTCACCACGGTCAGGATTTCGCGGGGATTGAACTTTTGATGATGCTTTGCAAAAGGTCAGGCGTGATATTGAGATTGCCGATTTTTTCCGCTTTGTCGGCAATGCCCTGGAAGGCAAGCGCCAGCAAGTGACCGGAATCCAGCCCGGCATTGGTCAGCGATTTCAATATCTCCGGGTTCACTTTTTCGTAAACGTCCATCACGGCTTTCAGGGCATAGGCTTTGGTGTCCGCTTCGGCGCGGTCGTTGCGGGTTTTCAAATCCACCAATGCCTGATTGCGTTCTTCCTGCTGCACCTGAAAGGCGAGGCGTTCTTTTGCCATTTCCAGTTCTTTTTTCATTGCCAGCCGTTCGGTTTCCATGCGGGTTTCCTGAATTTCCCGATTTTTGTTTTCGATGGCAATTTCGGTATTCAGTTCGCTCTCGCGGATTATCCGTTCCTGTTCCACGGCGTAATTGCGCCGCTGGAAAATCGCCTGATCGGATTCTTTGAGAATTTCCTCGCGGGTTTCGGCTTCCAGCGCCTTGGCTGTTTCGGGATTGGGTTTGATGGCGGCGACGGAAAGTTCAAGAATTTCCACGCCCAAGGCGTTGACCATCTCATGGTCTGCCAAAACCTGCTGCGCCCTCCGGGCGACTTCATCCGAGGAAATAATCGCTTTTTTGAGGGTCAAATTCTTGATGGCGCCCTTGATAACGCCCAGCGCCAGATTCACCAGACGTTCCGGCAGCTTTTGCGGGTCATCAGAGATATAGACCTGCCCCTGCCGGTCAAGGCTGATGGTGTAATTCAACATTTTCGCGGCTTTTGCGGGGTCGGAGATGCGATAGGTTATCTGCCCCTGAATGGTCAATTCCTGAAAATCCGATGAGGTTTCCGAGAGCATGAACGGCGCATCCGCGCTGCCGATGGGGACGACGACCAGAGAAGTCGTGGGGACAAAATAGAAAAAGGACAAGCCTTCGCCCTGCGCGATGATTTTGTCCTTTGCATAGCGAAAGACATAGTGGCTCGGCTCAAACTTGGCAAACCGCACTACCTGCGACGCGCCCCGCATGATTTTCTGAATGAGCCACAGCAGCACGGCGATAAAGACAAACGAAACAATAAGAAGGGGAAGCCAATCCATGATGGTCGATCCTTGGCAAAAGTTTGAGGGAGGGCGGCGCAACTTTGATTTGGAATCGTAGCATGGGTTTCGGCAATCAAACCATCGTCAGCAGGGTTGTCTGGTAGCGTCCGCCGAGATTCCGGGCGCTGAGCGTCTGCCAGCAGCGCGCCCGCGCAGGACGCCGGTAGCGTGCGCTGGTTGAAGCCAGTTTCGACGCCGCCTATCTACGCAATCCCACCCGTTTATCTGCCCATGTCCCGAACTGTGCATGGCGCAGGCAGGTTGCGCGACCTTGTCGAATATTGAAAGCGAGATGGTTTGTTGCTAATGATAATAATTCGTATTATCATTTCAAGAAATTCAACCACCATGGAAAGGCCCGCAACATGCATCCCACGAAACCGCGCTCGAATGTCCTTGTACGAACGAAACCCCTTGTGCGCTGGCTTGCTGTCAGCATGACGTTTGCCGCTTTGCCTGCGCTTGCACAGGATGTTCAATCGGAATCCACGCTGCCGGAAGTGCATGTGTTGGGTACTGCGGAAGAAGAATTGAAGCAGGCTCCCGGTGTTTCGGTGATAACTGCCGAGGACATCGCCAGACGCCCGCCCGCCAACGACCTTTCTGAAATCATTCGCACCATGCCGGGGGTTAATCTCACCGGCAACAGTTCTTCGGGCGCTTACGGCAATAATCGTCAGATCGATCTGCGCGGCATGGGGCCGGAGAACACATTGATTTTGATTGATGGCAAACCGGCGAGTTCCCGTGATTCGGTGCGAATGGGGCGTAATGGCGAACGCAACACGCGCGGCGACAGCAACTGGGTGCCCGCCGAAGCGGTGGAGCGTATCGAAGTGCTGCGCGGTCCGGCGGCGGCGCGTTACGGTTCTGGCGCTGCAGGCGGCGTGGTCAATATCATCACCAAACGACCTGCCCGAGAGCTGGTGGGGTCGGTGTCGCTTTATACCCTTTTGCCGGAAGACAATGACGAATCCGATACGAAGCGGATGGGGTTTCATATTGCAGGGCCGTTGAGCGAAAAATTCTCGTTCCGGCTTTATGGCAACGTGAACAAAACGACTTCCGATACGCCAGAAGTGAATGCAGACGCTGCCGGCATAAGCGTATCGGGCACGACGATTCCCCCTGCCGGACGCGAAGGGGTGCGAAACCGCGACATCAACGCCCTGTTGCGCTGGGATTTATTGCAAGGACACACCCTTGAATTTGAAGCCGGATTTTCCCGTCAGGGCAATATCTATGCGGGCGAACGGCTGATGGGCGCGGGCAATGCGGCAATGTCTACGTTGGCCAATCAGGGGGCGGAAACGAATACGATGTATCGCCGCACGGGTTCTGTGACACATCGAGGCAGTTATGGCGAGGGGCGAACTTCGCGGATTTCACTTGCCTATGAAGGCACGACCAATGCCCGCCTGAATGAGGGGTTGGCGGGGGGCATCGAGGGCGCAATTAGCGACCTTGACGCACAGCGGTCGACCTCTATGCTGGATAACTATCGTCTTGATGGCGAATACAACACGCCGCTGAAACTCGGTGGTTTTGACCAGGTGTTGACCGTGGGCGCGGAGTATTCCGAAAGCAAGCTGGATGACCCGTATTCCAATACCTCGACGCCCACTGTTGCGCCGGGCTGGACAATACCGCCGGAAATTCTGGGCAGGGACAGCAAGAGCGACGCCAGAATGATGGCATTGTTCGTCGAAGACAATATTGAAATCACCCGCGATTTCATCCTGACGCCCGGGCTGCGCTTCGACCGCCACGACAAGTTCGGCAACAATTGGAGTCCGAGCCTGAATGCCTCGTACACCCTGACGCCCACCATCACCTTGAAGGGGGGCGTTGCCCGCGCCTTCAAGGCGCCGAATCTGTACCAGTCCAATCCGAACTACATTTACAGCACACGCGGCAATGGTTGCCCTATCGTTGGCGGCGTCAATGTTGGCGGACCTTGCAACATTTTTGGCAATGATGGACTCGACCCTGAAATCAGTGTGAACAAGGAAATCGGCGTGGCGTGGCGCGACCTGGGCTGGGCTTCCGGGTTGACCTGGTTCCATAATGCCTACAAGAACAAGGTTATTGCCGATATGGGCGACCAGACGATTCCGCCGATGGTCAACGGCTATCGCGCCTTCCAGTGGGTGAATTCGGGCAAGGCGGTTGTGAGCGGCGTGGAAGGCTATCTGAACATTCCTCTCCTTGGGAACGAAGGCAGCGTCCTGAAGCTGAACAACAATCTCACCTGGATGGACAAAAACGAGAACAAATCGACCCGTCAGCCGCTGTCGGTGATTCCCGAATACACCATCAACAGCGAAGTCGATTGGCATCCGACCGACCAACTTTCTTTCCTGCTGACAGCAACTTTTTATGGCAAGCAGAAGCCTCGTACCATGAACCGGGCGAATGGAACTGCGCTAGTCGGCGATGCCTTGAAGTCGCGTGGCAGATATGCCATCTACAGTATCAGCGGCGGCTACGCGCTGACCAAAGAAACCCACCTGCGTGTCGGCATCAACAATCTTGCTGACAAACGCCTGTATCGCAAGGATAACGGCTCGGCGCAAGGTGCGGAAACTTACAATGAACCGGGGCGCTCGTTCTTCGTAAATCTGACGACTTCTTTTTAAGGCGACGAAATGAAAACCTGTTTTGAATGGTTCGCCGCCCTCGAACGGCATCCCCGGCTGAATCCGGGGCTACGCGTCCTGATGGCGATTTTGGGGGGTTACGGTGTGGCGTGGTTGGGCGCTGCGGCGCTGACAGGATTGCCGTCAGCATCAAAAAGCGATGCGGTTACGCTGGCGATGATGCTGACATTTTTGCTGTATCTGGTGAATGTTTTGTGGATCTTCGCTACGGCAACATTGCTGCGCGCCGCGCTCGGTCTGGCGATTCCCGCCGCCTTGTTTGGCGGATGGCTGCATTTCGCAACGTAAGGGGCGGCGATATGAGATTCGATCAAGCGCGCAGTATGCGTCTCTCCATGTCCTGGCTGCATACCTGGTCGGGACTGGTATTGGGATGGCTGTTGTTTGCCATTTTTGTTACCGGCACGCTGTCTTTTTTCCGTAACGAAATTACCTTCTGGATGCAGCCCGAACTGCATCGGGTGAAGACGAACGGATTGGCGCTGAGCCGGGCGCAAGAAATTCTGGAACAAGAAGCCGCTGATTCGCCGATGTGGATCATCACGCTCCCCGGCGCACGCAATCCGACCCTGGGGCTGGCATGGCGCGCGGATGCGCCCAGACCTGTGGCAAAAACCACTCATTCCCGACGTGGCGGTGAGGCGCGTGGTGAAAATTACGGCAACAGGCATGAGGGTGGAGAAGGGCGCCCGCAATTTGAAAAAAACAATGCCTCTGCATCGGCGGCAGGCAACACAACTTCCAGTCGGCCGGGAATGAAACGCCTGACGCTCGATCCCGCTACGGGTGAAGCGTTGACTGCCCGCGAAACCGCTGGCGGCGATTTTCTTTATCGTTTCCATTTCGAGCTATACGGGCTGGAACCCGGTTGGGGACGCTGGATTGTCGGCATTGCCACAATGTTCATGTTGGTGGCCATCGTGAGTGGCGTCATCGTGCATCGCAACATTTTCAAGGATTTTTTCACCTTCCGAACCGGCAAAGGCAAACGTTCCTGGCTGGACGCGCACAATGCCAGCAGCGTGTTTTCCCTGCCTTTTCATCTGATCATCACCTTTTCGGGGTTGTTGCTGCTCGGTAATCTGCTGCTGCCTTCTGCCGTGCAAAGCGCGTTTCAGGGCGATAGCCGCGCCTATATGCAGAGTGTGCGCGGCGGCAATACGCCTGTAACACCGCCTTCCGGCGAGCGCGCGCCCTTGACCGATTTGTCCGCGCTACTGGCGTTTACCGAACAAGTATGGAATGGGCAGCCGATCGGCTCCATCACGGTCAACCATCCCGGCGATCGGCGAGCCACGGTGGAATTGCGCGCCGCCAACATGGACAGCCTCATGGGTGGACGCGGCGCGGCGCGAATCCTGCGGTTTGATGGCGTCAGCGGTCAGACGCTGGATATGCCTGCCGTCGCGCCGCCGTCCATTGTTCAGTCGGTCTGGAACATCCAGGTCATGCTGCACCGGGGATTTTTTGCCTCACCCGTACCACGTTGGTTGCTGTTTTTGGCGGGCGTCGGCGGTTCGCTGATGATTGCCACCGGGCTTGTGATGTGGAGCATTGCCCGCGCGAAAGCGCGTGAAAAGTTGTCCTTCGGCCATCGTCTGGTCGATGTCCTGAACGTAGCGGGCATCGCTGGTTTGCTGATCGCCATCGGCGCGCATTTCTGGGCGAATCGGCTGATTCCCGCCGACCTTGCCCACCGCGGCGATTGGGAAATCAAAGTGTTTTTCATCGCCTGGAGCGCAAGCTGCATCCATGCGTTGCTCCGCAAACGCAAAACGGCATGGATTGAGCAACTCGTTTGCGCGGGCGCGTTAATCGCCGCGCTGCCCATTCTGAACGCCTTGACAGGTGGACTTTCTCTGCCGGGCAGCGTGGAGCAGGGGCGATGGCTGCTGGCGGGTTTTGACATTTGCGCCCTTGCCATCGGCGGCGGGCTGCTGTTTGCCGCACACAAGGTCATGCTGCACACGCCAAAATTTCGGGTAACAAAAGCCGCTTCCGCAATAGACACAGAATCCAAATTGAGTTTTCCCGATTTTGCCCAACTGCAAACGGAGGAACCCGCATGAGCCTTATTGCCGATTTTCTGATCCTCGCGCTGACCCTCATCGGCTTTGCCGCTTTGAGCGCCAGCATGAATCGCCACGCGAAACAGATTTCCAATAGGTCATCACACATCGCATCACCTGGCATCCGCCGCCTGCGCTTGATGGTCGGCTGGCACTTGCTGGCGCTGGCTTTGTATCCGGCGATCAAGACCTACGGCATTTCCATTGGCATTGCCGTGTGGATAGGTTTTCTCGCCATCTCCGCGACGGCAATCGCGTTGCTGCTCAGTTACCGCCCCAAAATGCTGCGTCCTGTCTTTGCGGTTACAGTGACCTCAAGCTTTATCGCCGGATTGGCGCTGACGGTATTCGCGCGGAGTCCATGAACATGCCGCATCTCTCATCGCGCCCTGATGTTGCGCCTCCCTTTTTTCTATGGACATTTATCTTGTGTCTTGGCGTTTTTCTCGCTTCCAGCGTTTGCGCGCAGCCGGATTCAAGCATTGCCGCCGACACGCGGCTATTGCATGACGCGCCAGCCGGTTATGTGTTCGAGCGTTTCGATATGTTGGCGCAAACGAAGGCGGTGTTTGATGAGGCGCGTTACCGCATCTATCTCGGCATTCCCCGAAAAGCGCCGCCGCCCGAAGGTTATCCGGTGATTTATGCGCTGGATGGTAACGCTGCGCTGGATGCCCTGCGCGCGCAGGAGGCGCTGCTGGAAGAAATCGGCGTCAGCGCCTCGCCGCCGTTGCTCGTTTTGCTTGGTTACGAAACGCGGGCACGTTTTGATGTTGTTGCCCGTACCTACGACTACACGCCGCCGATTTCGGGCAAAGCCAGTCTGGAAGATCTGCCTGGCAGCGGGCGCAAAGCGGGTGGCGCGGACATTTTTCGGGAGTTCATTGCAACTCGCCTGAAACCGGAACTCCACAAAAAGTTGCGCATCAACCCGCTGCGCCAGACATTATGGGGACATTCTTATGGCGGCTTGTTCGTGCTGCACACGCTGTTTACACATCCCGAAGATTTTCAGCATTACATCGCCATCAGCCCCTCGCTATGGTGGCAGGAAGGCTGGATTTTGCGGGAAGCGAAAGCCTTTGGCGCTCAAATCTTGCCACAAACCCGCACACTTCTTGTCCTGTCTGGTACAGACGAAGCCGATGAAAAAACACAAATACCAAATGTCACTCGCACGGAAATACAGCAAGCGCGAATTTTGCAACGCGGTTCCATACCCAAAGACAGTCTGCCCAAACTGATTGAATATCTGAATGTTTGGAGCAATGTCAGCGCGCGTTCCGTCTTGTTCAAAGGCAAAACACATGGCGAAATGTTTTCTCTCGGTCTTGAGGCGGCGCTACGTTTTTCATTGGAGAAACACCTTGATTGACACTCAACTCTCCAGAAAAATGCGCTTGACATGGGTGGGGCTTGCGTTCCTTCTACATGCCGCATTGCTGTTCGCCGTGCCGCGCGGCTCACTTGAAACGGCGCGCTTTTCTGCGCCGATTCAGGTGAGTTTGCTTGACCCCGCGCCCGTATCTGAGTCTTCCGCGCAAACGCCTTTAATGCCGGAGCCATCGCTACCCGTACCCAAACCATTGGTCAAGCCCAGGCAGATTCCTGAATTACAAGCCATTCCGAAACCGGAAACGCCGCTTTCCGATATTCCCGCTGTCGAACCTGTTATGACGGCATCTGCATCCACAAATAGCAGCGCGCCCGCGCGGGACAGCGGAGTGGCGGAAAGCGGCGAGGCGTTGACGGAAGCCAGTTTCGACGCCGCCTATTTACGCAATCCCAAACCCGTTTATCCGCCCATGTCCCAACGTTTGCGCGAAGAAGGCAAGGTGATGTTGCGTGTTTTTGTGTTGCCTGACGGGAGTCCGCAGGACATCGAAATCAAGCGCAGTTCTGGCAGCGTCCGTCTGGATGAGGCCGCCAAAGCCACCGTTCATCGCTGGCGTTTTGTTCCCGCGCGGCGCGGCAATGCTGCCGTCGCCGCCTGGGTTGTTGTTCCCATCGTTTTCAAATTGGAGTTTTGATTTTATGAATACTTCCGTAGAAACATCCGCTGCCGGTCTTGATATTGCCAGTTTCTGGGGGCAGGGGGATGCGGTTTCGCATGTGATTGCGCTGGCGCTGGTCGCCATGTCGGTTGCCAGTTGGAGCGTCATTCTCGGCAAAAGCTGGCTGCTGTGGACGCTGCGCCAAAAAACGCCGCGCGCGCTGGAAAAGTTTTGGGATTCCGCCACCATGAGCGCCGGTCTGGAAAAACTCGCTGCCCTGCAACCGTTTCACGATATGGCGGCGCAGGGGCAGGGCGCGATTCATCATCTGGAATCGCATCGGCGTGAACAGAGCCATCTGGATGCCCACCTCTCTGCCAGCGAACTGGTCACGCGGGCGTTGCGAAACAGCATCGCCCGCACCGCGTCAAGGCTGGAAGGCGGGTTGACCCTGCTGGCGTCTGTCGGCTCTACCGCGCCTTTTGTCGGGCTGTTCGGCACAGTCTGGGGGATTTATCACGCGCTGGCGCAGATTGGCGCGACCGGGCAAAGCAGTCTGGACAAGGTGGCGGGGCCGGTGGGCGAGGCGCTGATCATGACGGCGGCGGGCTTGTTCGTCGCCATTCCCGCCGTGCTCGCCTACAACGCCTTTACCCGTTCGCTCGCCCTGACCACGGCGGACATGGAAGCCTTCGCGCACGATTTGCACGCCTATTTCACCACCGGCTATCCCCTGCCCACCTCGCAGGGCAGCAGCCGCTTGCGTCCGGTCAGCATGCCGGTCGCGGAGGCGGCTTGACATGGCGTTCGGCAGCTTCAATTCCGGCGCGTCGCGCCCGATGGCAGAAATCAACACCACGCCGCTGGTCGATGTGATGTTGGTGTTGCTGATTATTTTTCTGGTCACTGCGCCACTGATGACCCAGGCGGTCAAGGTTGATTTGCCGCAGGCTTCCAGCGAAGCGGCGAACCCCCAACCGGAAACCCTGCGCCTGGCGCTGGATGACAGGGGCAGGCTGTATTGGAATGACGCGCTTTTCGCGGAAACGGATGGGCAAACGCTGGAGGGGCGTCTGCGCGTGGCAGCCAGCGCCAATCGTGAACTGGAAGTGCAGCTTTCCGCTGACCGCGACACCCGCTACCAGCGCGTCGCGGAAATCATGTCCGCCGCCAAACGCGCGGGCGTGGTCAAGTTGGGGTTTGTGACCTTGCCGGGGTCGTAGGGTTTTCCAGAATTGCCTTTGTTGCCATTCCACAAATCCGCCAATCCTGTTAGAATCGAAAGCTTTTAGTCGCGCCCCTTGGGGTACGGCGATAAAAATTCCGGGCAAAAATGGTTTTGTCCGGCAATCCTCACACTCGCCGGTTAAGGGTGTCGCGGCTTTGGTCGCGGAACGGTACGGCGGGTGGCGGTTCAACCCTTATGGAGTTTTTGAATGTCTGTAACCATGCGTCAAATGTTGGAGGCTGGTGTGCACTTCGGTCACCAGACCCGTTTCTGGAATCCCAGGATGGAGCAATACATCTTCGGGGCGCGGAACAAGATTCACATCGTCAATCTGGAAAAAACCCTGGAAAAATACAACGAAGCCATGAGTTTCGTTAAAAAGCTGTCATCCAAACGGGGGAACATTCTCTTTGTGTCCACCAAGCGTCAGGCGCGCGAAATCATCGCCGAAGAAGCCCGTCGCGCGGGCGCGCCCTATATCGACCAACGATGGCTGGGCGGTATGCTCACCAACTTCAAGACCGTGAAGCAATCGCTGAAACGTCTGAAAGACATGGAAGCCGCCGTGGAAGCGGGCGAACTGACGAATCTGTCCAAAAAAGAAGCGCTGGATTTCACCCGCGAGCTGGCCAAGCTGCAAAAATCCATCGGCGGCATCAAGGACATGAGCAGTCTGCCCGACGCCATTTTTGTGGTGGACGTGGGTTATCACAAAATCGCCGTGACGGAATCCGCCAAGCTGGGCATCCCGGTGATTGGCGTGGTGGATACCAATCATTCGCCCGTTGGCGTGAGCTATGTGATTCCCGGCAATGACGATTCTTCCCGCGCCATCCGCCTGTACGCCCGTGGCGTTGCCGACGCGATTCTGGAAGGTCGCAGCCAATCCGTGCAGGAAATTGTGGAAGCCGCCGACGGCGACGAGGAATTCATCGAAGTCGACGAAGAACCGGCTGCCGAATAAGGGGTATCCGTGGCGGAGTTGCGACGCAAGGCGTAATGCTGGCGTGCCTTGCAACTTCGCCATTTTTGTAAATTGAGGAGTGAGAAATGGCGGAAATTACCGCAAGCATGGTGAAAGACCTGCGCGAAAAAACCGATGCGCCGATGATGGAATGCAAAAAAGCTTTGTCCGAGGCGGGCGGCGACCTGGCGAAAGCCGAAGAAATCCTGCGCGTCAAGCTGGGGAACAAGGCGACCAAAGCCGCTACCCGCGTGACTGCCGAAGGCGTGGTGGGCATCCACATCGCCGCCGACGGCAAGTTGGGCGCGATTCTGGAAGTGAATTGCGAAACCGACTTTGTGGCCAGAAACGATGATTTTCTGGCGCTGGTGAAAAACAGCGTCGAATTGGTGGCGAATCAGGCGCCCGCCGATGTCGCCCAACTTTCCGCGTTGCCGCTCTCTGGCGGCACGGTCGAATCCACCCGCGCCGCGCTGGTCGGCAAAATTGGCGAAAACATGAGCCTGCGCCGCTTCGCGCGTACCGAAGCCAAGGGCAAGCTGTATTCCTACATCCACGGCGGCGCCAAAATTGGCGTGTTGCTGGATCTGGTGGGCGGCGACGAGCCACTGGGCAAAGACCTTTCCATGCACATTGCCGCCTTCAAGCCGAAGGCGCTGGACGCTTCCGGCGTCCAACAGGCATTGGTCGATTCCGAACGCCGCATCGCCATCGAAAAGGCGAAGGAAGCGGGCAAGCCCGAAGCCATGCTGGAAAAAATCGCCGAAGGCTCGGTGCAGAAGTTCCTGAAAGAAGTCACCCTGTTGGGTCAAGTCTTCGTCAAGGCGGAAGATGGCAAGGAAACCATCGAACAGCTTTTGAAGAAGAAGGGCGCTTCCGTTGCCGGCTTCACCCTCTACGTGGTGGGCGAAGGCATCGAGAAAAAGGTGTCGGATTTCGCTGCTGAAGTGGCGGCGCAAGCGGCTGCCGCGCAGAAGTAATTTGTCGCGCAATGCGGCGCGCCTTGCGCGTCGCCGCATTTTTTGTTCGCTGTGTTGTTGTTTGTCGTTGTTTCCACGCCCGCAGGAATTTCATATGAACAAGCCAAGATACAAGCGCATCCTTCTGAAACTCTCCGGTGAAGCCCTGATGGGCGACGCCGCCTATGGCATCCATCCCCCGACCTTGACCAACATCGTTGGCGAAATCAAGGCGGTCGCGGATTTGGGGGTTGAAATCGGCGTTGTCATCGGGGGCGGCAACATCTTTCGCGGCATGGCAGGCACGGCAAGCGGCATGGACAGAGCCACTGCCGATTATGTCGGAATGCTGGCGACGGTGATGAACGCCGTCATGCTCTCCGACGCCATGCGACGGGCAGGGCTGAATGCCCGTGTGCAGTCGGCGCTGAACATCGAGCAGGTGGTCGAGCCGTACATTCGCGGCAAGGCCATCCGCTATCTGGAAGCCGGGCGCATTGTTATTTTCGGCGCGGGCACCGGCAATCCGTTTTTTACCACCGACACCGCCGCCGCCCTGCGCGGCTCCGAAATCGGGGCGGAAATCGTCTTGAAGGCGACCAAGGTGGACGGCATCTACACCGCCGACCCCAAAAAAGACCCCGCCGCCACCCGCTATGAACGCATCAGTTTCAATGAAGCCATTGCAGGCAGTCTGGCGGTGATGGACGCGACCGCCTTTGCGCTCTGCCGCGACCAGAAACTCCCCATTAACGTATTTTCCATTTTCAAACCGGGAGCCTTGCTGCGCGTGGTGCGCGGCGAAAACGAAGGCACCCTGGTGTATTGCTGAACGAGAGATTGACCATGATTGCCGAACTCAAAAAAAACATCGAAGCCAAAATGCAAAAATCCATCGAGGCGCTGAAACTCGACCTCGCCAAAGTCCGCACCGGGCGCGCCCACACAGGCTTGCTCGACCATGTGCAAGTGGAATACTACGGCGCGCTCGTGCCGGTGACGCAGGTCGCCAACATTACCCTGATTGACGCCCGCACCATCGGCGTGCAAGTCTGGGAAAAGCCGATGGCGGGCAAGGTGGAAAAAGCCATCCGCGATTCCGATTTGGGGCTGAACCCTTCCTCGCAAGGCGAACTGATTCGCGTACCCATGCCCGCGCTGACCGAAGAACGCCGCCGCGACCTCACCAAAGTCGTGAAGGGCGAAGGCGAAAACGCCAGGGTCGCCATCCGCAACCTGCGTCGGGACGCCAACAACCACCTGAAAGAAAGCGTCAAGAAAAAAGAAATCTCCGAAGACGACGACCGCCGCACCCAGGACGAAGTGCAAAAACTCACCGACAAATACATCGCCGAAATCGACCGTCTGCTCACGCAGAAAGAAGCCGAACTGATGGCGGTTTGAGGCAGCGACGCTTTCATGGAGAAGGAAATGATGATGTTGAAAAAATGCGGATGGCTGTCTGGCGTTTTCTTTTTGTTTTTTCTGACGGGATGCGGGCAAGAAGACGCGGGCAAGGCGAACGTGGCGGCGCAGCCGGTGGCGGAAGCGGTCGCCGCTGACCAGAATGTTGTCGGCAGCGATGATGACGGCGAAGACGATGGTGATGACGACGGCAAGTACAGTATCGGTCCCGTTTCCCGCGCCGATGTAATTGAGGGGATGAAAGTAGCTTGCGTCGAGAACGGCTACCCTACCGGGCTGAAAGACGCGGTGAAGCGCAAGCAATTTTGCGGGTGTTTGAATGATGAAGTGTTCGGGGAAATGACGAATGCGGAATTTCAGGCCTGGCTGGAAGAGCTTGCCTGGCGCAGGAAGTTGCTGGAGGAAGGGTTGAAGCGGCATGATCGGCATGAAAAGGCGCTTGATAGCGCAACGGAAGCGAAACTTGACCGTAACAACCGCGCATGGGAGCAGCGTTACGCCCAGGCTGAAAACGTCTGCATGAAGCGGGTGGGCGTGACGGTCACTCCCGCGTATCAGCGGTAATCGGCGAAACGGGCGGATGTTCGTGAACAAGGCGGCTTGGCTGTTTGCGGTTTTGCTGGCGCTTTTGGGGTGCGGGCAGGATGGCGAGACCGCCGGAAACATCACAGAACCCGCCGCGCTGCCGGATGCGCCGGGTGTGAGTGTCGCGGGCGCAGCGGATGCCGGAGAAGCCCCTGATCAAGGCAACGCCCAAACCGCCCTCGCCGGACGCGCCGAATACATGCAAGGTTTGCTGACGGGTTGCGTCAATCACGATTATCCAGAGTTGGAAAAGGTGAAGCGCCAGCAATTCTGCGATTGTTTTCACGCGGCGACCTACGCCAGCATGACAGATGCCGAATGGGTGGAATGGGACGCCATCATGGTGGAAAAAGGCAGAATCTGGGGCGCGGGCTTCGACCGGGTTTTTGCCATCGCCACTGAAAACAAACCCGAACCCGCCGCGCCGAATCCCGAACTCCAGGAACGCCTCGACCGTTTCGACGCCGACTGGCAACAGCGTTACACCCGGAATGAAAACGCTTGCATGAAAAAACTGGGCGTGACGGTCAAACTCACTGATCAACCCTGATGGGGATCAGGAAACAGAAAGGAAACTGCGTGGGATTCTTCAAAAGCGCGACCCGCGAATTACCGGAAATCAGGGCAGTGCCGCGCCACATCGCCATCATCATGGACGGCAACGGACGCTGGGCGAAAAAACGCTACATGCCCCGCGTCGCCGGACACGTCAAAGGCGTGGAAACCGTGCGCGAAGCCGTGCGCGCCTCAATCGAGCAGGGCGTCGAATACCTGACCCTGTTTGCCTTCAGTTCCGAAAACTGGCGGCGACCCGCCGAAGAAGTCAGCCTGCTCATGCAACTTTTCGTTTCCGCCCTGGAACAGGAAGTCAAAAAATTGCAGAAAAACGGCGTACGCTTGCGGGTGATTGGCGACCTTTCCCGTTTCGACGCCCAATTGCGGGAACTCATCCGCGCCGCCGAAGCCGCGACCGAGGGCAACTGCAAGCTCAACCTCACCATTGCCGCCAACTACGGCGGTCGCTGGGACATCCTGCAAGCCGCCAACCGCCTCGCCGCCGAGCAGCCGGAAAAAGCAGGAAACTGGACAGAAGCCGAGCTTGAACCCTACCTTTCCACCCACTTCGCGCCGGAGCCGGATTTATTCATTCGCACGGGGGGAGAGGAGCGCATCAGTAATTTTTTGCTCTGGCAACTGGCTTACTCCGAGTTTTACTTTACCGAAACCCTCTGGCCGGAATTCGACTCCGAAGCCCTGAAAGCCGCGATTTCGTCCTACCAACGCAGAGAACGCAGATTCGGACGCACCAGCGAACAACTGACGGAGGGGAAGGCTTGAACGCTGGAACCCTTCTACTCCCCTCTCCCCTTGTGGGAGAGGGGCAGGGGGAGAGGGGGCTTGGCGGTTCCGCACGAAACAACGGCGGAACATGCTGAACCATCCCCCTCTCCCCAACCCTCTCCCACAAGGGGAGAGGGGGCGTAAATATGCCTCTCCCACGAGGGAAGAGGGGACGTAAATGTGCCTCTCACGCAAGGGGCGAGGCAACAACCGAAAGGCTGAACTGATGCTGAAACAACGGATTATCACGGCGATAGTGTTACTCATCGGCTTGCTCGCCGCGCTGTTTTATTTACCGCCCTTGTATTGGGCAGGGCTGATGGCGTTGGTGGCGGCGGTGGCGGCGTGGGAGTGGGGCGGTCTGGCGGGGCTGCAACAGCGCGGGCGGCTGGTGTTTGGGGGGGCGATGCTGTTGGTTTGTTGTGTTTGGAGCATTCGTATCTCGCCAACCAATGATGTTCTTACTCTTTTTGGGGTTTCACAGTATTTGAACCTTGTCCGCCTGTATGAGCTTCCTTCCTGGTTTTTTTGGGGACGGTGGGAATTGTATTTGTCGGCAGCTTTCTGGTGTCTGGTTGCGCCTTTCTGGTTGTGGCGGCGTTGGCGTTTGAATCTGGCGACATGGTGGGGCAAGAGCATCCTGCTGGTTTTGGGGGGCACCCTGATTCTCGCTACATGGTCCGCTTTCATCCATTTGCATTGGCGTCCTCAAATACTGCTGTTCGTGCTTGGCATTGCCTGGGTTTCTGATATTTCTGCCTACTTTACTGGACGCAAATTTGGCGGCAAGAAACTGGCGCCCGAAATCAGTCCAGGCAAAACATGGGCGGGCGTTTGGGGCGCGTTGGCGGGCGTTGTAATTTATGGCATTGCATTATGGGCGATAACATCCCATGGACCCTCAAAGCTTTGGTCATTGATGCATGAAGGGGATGCAGGGCATATTTTGCTGGTCATCTCGCTGGTCTTTGTTTCTATTGCGCTTTTTTCCAGTTTCTTTGCGGCGCTCGGCATCATGGGCGACCTGTTTGAGTCCCTGCTGAAACGTCAGGCGGGCATCAAGGACAGCAGCAACATTCTGCCGGGGCATGGCGGTGTGCTTGACCGCATTGACAGCCTGATGGCGATTTTGCCCTGCTATGCTGCCACGTTGCATTTGTCGCATATGGCAAAAGTCTACTATTACGCTGTTCAGCACAACATTCCGCTGTAATGACCTCCCCCCAAACCCTCACCCTTCTCGGCTCCACAGGCTCCATCGGCAAAAGCACATTGGAAGTCCTGCGGCGGCACCCGGAGCGTTATTGCGTATTTGCCTTGTGCGCGCATCGGCAGTGGGAACGCTTGCTCGAACAGTGCCGGGAATTCACGCCGGATTACGCGGTCTTGGGCGGCGCGGAGGATGCGGCGCGTTTGCGGGTTGCCTTGCGCGATTCCGGCGTCAAAACCGAAGTGTTGCACGGGGCGGATGCCCTGTGTCAGGTGGCGGCGGCGACGGAAGTGGATACGGTGATGGCGGCGATTGTCGGCGCGGCGGGCTTGGCTCCGGCGCTCTCGGCGGTGCGGGCGGGCAAGCGGGTGTTGCTGGCGAACAAGGAAGCGCTCGTGATGACGGGCGACCTGTTCATGCAAGCCGTCGCCCGCCACGGCGCGACCTTGCTGCCGGTGGATAGCGAACACAACGCGATTTTTCAATCCCTGCCAGCGGGCTTCAAGCCGGGGCTGGAGAAAACCGGCGTGCGCCGTTTGCTGCTCACGGCGTCCGGCGGGCCGTTTCGCAATCGGGCGGCGGCAACATTTGAATCGGTCACGCCGGAGGAAGCCTGCGCGCATCCCAATTGGGCGATGGGACGTAAAATCTCGGTCGATTCCGCCTCGATGATGAACAAGGGGCTGGAACTGATTGAGGCGCATTGGCTGTTCGGCGTGCCGGGCGAGCGGATTCAGGTGGTGGTGCATCCGCAAAGCGTGATTCATTCGCTGGTGGAATACGTGGATGGCTCGGTGCTGGCGCAGTTGGGCAACCCCGATATGCGAACGCCGATCGCCCACGCGCTGGCGTACCCGGAACGCATTGCGTCGGGCGTCCCGCCGCTGGATTTGTTCCAGATGACCCACCTCGATTTTCAAGCGCCGGATTTCGGACGTTTCCCCTGCCTGCAACTGGCTTATGCGGCGCTGGCAGCGGGCGGCACAGCGCCAGCGATATTAAACGCCGCAAACGAAATCGCCGTCGAAGCCTTCCTTTCCCGACAACTCTCCTTCCCCGGCATCGCCCGCCTGGTCGCCGCCGTACTGGACGCCATCCCCGTCGCGTCAGCGGATACGCTGGAAGCAGTGCGGGCGGCAGATGTCGAGGCGCGGGCGCGGGCGGGGGCGCTATTAAATTCAGGTAGGGCAGGCTTCAGGTAGGGCAGTTTCTTCGATCCCGCCCTACCTTGTAACGATTGGCGTTTAACGTGCGCCGTTATAGAATGGACGCATGATCAAAAGTTTCCTCTGCCCGGAGAGTGCTGCGCTTTTTGCGGGTCAATCTGTGCGGCGTTTTGTCAATATCCACAAGGTGGCGATTCGGAAGTTGCGCTACTTAAATGACGCAGTTTTGTTGAGCGACCTCAAAGCGCCACCCGGAAACCGTCTTGAAGCATTGTTCGGAGACCGTGCCGGAAGGCATAGCATTCGCATAAACGACCAGTGGCGCATTTGCTTTTGTTGGGAAAACGGAGATGCTTACGAGGTTGAAATTGTCGATTACCACTGAAAAGAGAGCCATCATGGATCAACGCGCCAGCATCCCTGCCGAAGACGGTTTGCCGCCCATTCATCCCGGTGAAATTTTGCTGGAAGAATTCATGCTGCCGTTGAAACTTTCCGCCAGCGCGCTGGCGATTGCGCTTTGCGTGTCTGCGCCGCGCATCAACGATCTTGTGCACGGCAAGCGCGGCGTTACGGCGGATACGGCGATTCGGTTGGCGCGTTACTTTGGCACCAGCCCGCAATTGTGGATGAATCTGCAAACGAGTTACGACCTGAAAATCAGCCAGCAGTCCTTGCAGACCACCTTGACGCGCATCACGCCGCGTTTGCAGGCGGCATGATTAACGAGGGCGGTTTTGCCGTTCATGTCAATTTTTTGGAACCTTCGACTTCATGACTTCTTTTATTCTCTACCCGCTGGCTTTTCTTGTGCTGCTGGGTGTGCTGGTGGTGATTCACGAATTCGGTCACTTCGCCGTGGCGCGGCTTTGCGGGGTCAAGGTATTGCGCTTTTCCGTGGGCTTCGGGCGCGTGTTGTGGAAGCGGCGGCTGGGTAAAGACCAGACGGAATTAACGCTTTGCGCCATTCCCCTGGGCGGTTATGTGCGGATGGTGGATGAGCGCGAAGTGGACGAGGGCGAGCGCATCGCGCCGGAAGATTTGCCGCGCGCTTTCAACCGTCAGGGCGTGGGCGCGCGCAGCGCCATTGTTGCCGCCGGGCCGATGGCCAATTTTTTGCTGGCGGTGTTGATTTACTGGCTGATGTTCATGGTGGGCAGCGACGCGCTGTTGCCGGTGTTGGGGACGCCGGACGCGGAAACTCCGGCTGCCGCAGCCGGTATTGCCAATGGCGACCGGGTGCTTGCCGTGGATGGCGAGGTGGTGGCGACGCTGGAAGATTTTCATTTGCGGCTGATGCGGCAGGCGAGTCTGTATAAGCGGGTCGAACTGGAAGTGGTGGATCGCCAGCAAGTGACGCATACGCGGGTTCTGGATACACGGCAGTTGGATGAAAAAGCATGGGAAGGCAACCCGCTTGATATTCTCGGCTTGCGTCTGTATCAACTGCCGGTCGCGCCAGTCGTGGGTGAGGTAATGCCCGATTTGCCGGGGGCAAAGGCGGGGCTGCGTAGCGGCGACCGTGTGCTGTCCGTCGACGGGATTGCCGTGCAAAGCTGGGGCGCGTTCGTCGATGTCGTGCGCCGTTCGCCGGAGAAGACCTTGCGGGTGGTCATCACGCGGGCGGGGCAGGAGATCCCTGTTTCCCTGACGCCGGAGAAAAATGGCAGAATCGGGCGCATCGGCGCGGGCGTGTCGGCAGACGAAATGGAAAAAGTGAAGGCGGCGTTTGACGAGTTGCACGCGGTGGTGCGTTACGGTCCCATCGACGCGGCGAAGAAGGCGACGATTGCAACAATAGTGCAAACGGCGCTTACGGTGAGGATGATGGGCAAAATGTTCACGGGCAAATTTTCCTGGCGCAACCTCTCCGGCCCGATCACGATTGCCGACTATGCGGGCAAGACCGCGAAAATCGGGCTGGATGCCTATCTCAAATTCATGGCCATCGTCAGCCTGTGCCTGGGAATTTTCAATCTGCTGCCCATTCCCGTATTGGATGGCGGGCATTTGTTGTATCATGCGCTCGAACTCATCAAGGGTAGCCCCGTTTCGGAAAAGGCGATGGAAGTGGGGCAGAAGATCGGTCTCTCGCTCCTGGCGACCCTGATGGTTTTTGCGTTTTTTAACGATTTCAGTCGCCTGCTGACCCCCTTGTTCAACGGTTGATGCATGAAGAAAAAACTTTGCGCTGTTCTGGTCGCAGGCGTCGTTGCCAGCGCCGCCCAGGCTTTTGAGCCTTTCACCATTCGGGATATTCGCGTCGAAGGCATCCAGCGCACGGAAGCCGGCACGGTGTTTTCCTATCTGCCCGTCAAGGTGGGCGATACCCTGAACGACGAGCAGGCGGCAGAAGCGATTAAAACGCTGTTCGCCACCGGCTTTTTCAAGGATGTGCGGATTGAGGTGGAAGGCAATGTGCTGGTCGTGGTGGTGGAAGAACGTCCCGCCATTGCCCGGATTGATTTCATCGGCATGAAAGAGTTTGAAAAAGACCAGATCATGACCGCCATGAAGGAAATGGGGTTGTCGGAAACCCAGATTTTTGACCGCGCCCTGCTGGCGCGCGCCGAACAGGAATTGAAGCGTCAATACCTGACGCGCGGCAAATACGGGGTGCAAATCACCACCACCACCACGCCGCTGGAACGCAACCGGATTGGTGTCAATTTCAACATCGTTGAAGGCGACGCGGCGAAAATCCGCGATATTCACATTGTCGGCGCGGAAAATTTCCGCGAAAAAGAACTGCTTGACCTGTTCGAGCAAACCACACCCGGCTGGCTCACCTGGTACACCAAAAGCGACCAGTATTCGCGGCAGAAACTTTCCGCCGATCTGGAAAAGCTGCGTTCTTTCTACATGAATCGCGGCTATCTGGAATTTGAAGTGAATTCCACGCAGGTGAGCATTTCGCCGGACAAAGAGAATATCTACATCACCGTCAATATCAGCGAAGGCGAGCGTTTCCAGATTTCTTCCATCAAGCTGGCGGGCGAACTGATTTTGCCGGAAGACGAAATTCGCCAGCTCATTCCCCTGAAACCGGGGCAGGTGTTTTCGCGCGAAGCATTGAACAGCGCCACCAGGCTCATCGCCGACAAACTTTCCGACCGGGGCTATGCCTTCGCCAATGTCAATGCCGCGCCGGAAATCGACAAGGAAAACCGGCAGGTGGCGTTCACCATCTTCGTGGATCCCGGCAAACGCGTTTATGTGCGCCGCATCAACGTCACGGGCAACACCCGCACCCGCGACGAAGTGATCCGTCGGGAAATGCGGCAGATGGAAGGCGGCTGGTACAACGCCGAGCAGGTGAAAATTTCCCGCGAGCGGGTCGACAAACTCGACTACTTTACCGACGTTACGGTGGAAACGCCGCCCGTACCCGGCACGGCAGACCAACTGGACGTGAACCTGAACGTGACGGAAAAACCCACCGGCAACATCATGCTGGGCGCGGGGTTTTCCAAAGAAGAAAAAGTCATGCTCTCCGGCTCCCTCTCGCAGAACAATATTTTCGGCAGCGGCAAGCACCTGACCCTGGGGGTGAATACCAGCAAGTTAAATCGCGTCCTGTCCCTCTCCTACACCGATCCCTATTACACCATTGACGGCATCAGTCAGGGGGTTGACGTGTATCACCGCACCTTCAAGCCCACGTCTTCCACCATCGACATCGGCGATTACGAAAGCGCGTCGACCGGCGCGGGCATTCGTTTCGGCTTTCCCATTTCCGAGCGCGAATCCATCGGTGTGGGGCTTGCCATTGACCACACCAAAATTGATGTGTATAGCCGAAGCCCGTGGCGGTATCAGGAGTTTGTGCGGGAATACGGCAAATCCAACATCACGCTCCCCGCGACGGCGTGGTGGGCGAGCGATGGCAAGGACAGCGCCATTTTTCCGACCCGTGGCGTCTATCAGCGGGCGTCAGCGGAAGTCGCGCTGCCCGGCGGTGATTTGCAATACTGGAAACTCACCTACCAGTATCAGCGTTATTTCCCGCTTTCCAAGCGGTTTACGCTCATGGTGAATGGCGAAGTGGGGATTGCGGATGGCTTCGGCAAGAACAGCGACCTGCCGTTCTACAAGAATTTCTACGTGGGCGGCATCAATTCCGTGCGCGGCTACGCTTCGTCCAGTCTGGGGCCTGTCGACGAGTATGATGACAACGAACGTCTGGGCGGCAATCGCAAGGTTGTCGGCAATGTCGAAGTGTTGTGGGGGCTGCCGGGTTACGACAAGAGCCTCCGCATGGGCTGGTTCCTTGACGCGGGGCAGGCATACAACAAGGGCAGGAAGCATAGCAATTATGATGATAGTATCCGCATGTCCACCGGCCTTTCCTTGTCCTGGATTTCCCCCATCGGCCCTTTGAAATTCAGTATTGCCAACCCCTTGAATGACAAAAAGGGGGATGATACCGAAACCTTCCAGTTCCAAATGGGTTCCACTTTTTAACGCAGGAGAATCAATCTTGAACACCAAATCCATCATTGTCGCCAGTCTTTGCGTCGGCGCGCTGGCAGTCCCGTTTGCGGATTCCTTCGCGCAGGCGACCGCGCCCGCTGTGGTCAAGGCGGCGGAACTGAAAATCGGGTACGTGGATACCCAGCGTGTTTTCCGTACCGCGCCCGCTGCGGTCAAGGCGGCGAAAGACATTGAGAACGAGTTTTCCGCCCGCGACCAGAGCTTGCAGAAAATGGCGAAGCAGTTGCAGAGCTTGCAAGAAAGCGTGGAGAAAAACGCGCTCACCCTGTCGGACGCCGATCGGAGCAAAAAAGAACGCGAATTTTCCGAGCTTTCCCGCGAGTTTCAGCGCAAACAGCGTGAATTCCGCGAAGACCTGAATCTGCGCCAGAACGAAGCCAACGCCGCCATCATCGAAAAAGCCAACAAGGTCATCAAGCAAATTGCCGAGACCGAAAAACTCGACCTGGTACTTCAGGATGTCGTTTGGGTCAGTCCGCGTCTGGACATCACCGACAAGGTGGTGAAGGCGCTCTCCGACAAGTAATCCGTTCATGTCGGCACATGCGGGGACGTTGACGCTCGACCAGATTGTCGGGCGTCTTTCTGTTGTCTGTCCAGGCGAAGTTCATGGCGAGGGCGCAACGCCCATTCGCCAGATTGCCCCCCTGCAAAGCGCCGAATTCGGTCAAATCGCTTTTCTGGCGAACCCGAAATACAAAAAACACCTGCGCGACACCCGCGCCAGCGCCGTCATTCTGCGCCCGGACATGGCGGCGGAATTGCCAGCGGGCATGGCGGCGATTCTGACGCCCAAACCCTACGTTTATTACGCCCGTGTCGCCGCCCTCCTGAACCCGCCTACGCGCCTTGCCGCTGGCGTGCACGCCACGGCAACCGTTGAGAGCGACATTCCCGCCTCCTGTCACATCGGCGCGGGCGTCTGGGTCGGCGCGGGCGTGACCCTGGGCGAACGGGTGGAAATCCGCGCCCACGCGACGATTGCCGAGGGCGTGACCATTGGCGCGGACAGCGTGATTCATTCCGGCGTCAGCATCTACGCCGACTGTCAGATTGGCGAACGCGCCATCCTGCATAGCGGCGCGGTCATCGGCGCGGACGGCTTCGGCTTCGCGCCCGATTTTGCCAACGACAAAGAGGCGGGCGAATGGGTCAAAATTCCCCAGATTGGGCGGGTCATCATCGGCAATGACGTGGAAATCGGCGCCAATACCAGCATCGACCGGGGCGCGCTGGAAGACACCATCATCGGCGACGGCTGCAAGCTGGATAACCAGATTCAGATTGGACACAACTGCGTCATCGGCGCGCACACCGTCATCGCCGGATGCGTCGGCATCGCCGGCAGCGCTCACATCGGACACCACTCTGCCCTGGGGGGCGCGGCGATGATTCTGGGACATCTCGAAATCGCCCCCGGCACGGAAATCTCCCCCGGCAGCATGGTGATGAAAAACATCACCCAACCCGGCAAATACACCGCGCTCTATCCGCTGGAACGGCACGAACACTGGCTCAAAAACGCCGCGCAACTTCGGCATCTGGAAAAGCTGGCGGCGCGGGTGGAAAAGCTGGAAAAACTGCTGAAACGGGCGCAGACTGAAGACATCTGACCCGCCGTTGTTCGCCCGAATCGACGGCAGTCTGTCAAATCATACGGATGACATAAGTCATCATGGTGGCGATTGTAAAAATATCCAAGGTATTTTCAGGTTGTACTAATATTATTTGTCCAATGAGGAACGTGAGGGGATGATGAAAAATTATTTTGTGTTTGGCATATTTTTTGCACACACACACACACACACACACACACACACACACACACAGCATTTCCTGAAGACCGGATTCGGGCGCAGGGGAAATGATGTGGCGCCGCTGAAAAGAAGGGCGCGGCGGCTTGTCCAGGCGGATAGTGTTGAACAGGGTTCGGCGCTGTCCGCTTCTTCTCTTGTTTATGGAGTCTAACCATGAAAATCAAACTGAGAATTCACCTTCTCGCTACCCTTGCCTGGGTGGGGCTGGTTGTCATTTCGGCAATTGGCATCTCCAATTCCATAGAGGACGAGAACATCATCAAGGATATTTCCGCGATTCGCCTGCCCAAGGTCGAGGGATTGCTGAATATGCGCGCTCAAGTCAATAATGAAGTTCGGCGCAATTACGAAGCCGTCGCCCTGAATACGCTTCCTCTGGCAGAGCGGATTTCGCTGCTGCAACAAGGTCTTGAAAGAAAAAAGGAAGCCGACAGGCTTTTGCAAGAGGCGTTTGACCAGTACGACAAATTGCCACGTTTGCCGGAGGCGGAGGCGATGTTCTCCCAGATCAAGATCGCCTATTCCAAATGGCATCCGATTATCGGGGCTGGCGCTACGCAGGAAATAGAGCGCGGTTTGAGCAATCCGACGGAAGCAAATCTGGCGATCATGGTTGACAACATCATGAAAAACGCTTTGACGGTTCGGCAGGAAACGACCGTGATGACGGATCTTTTGAGCAAACTGGTCGATTTTAATAACAAAGTGACAGAAGAGGCGGTCAATGAGGCGAAACGCACTTCGCGCAACGCGCTCTGGATGCAGGTCATTTTCTCCACCATTTTGATTGTCTCCGCCATCTTCCTGGGCATCACGACCTTGAAAGCCGTGGTGGGGCCCACCGAAAAAGTACGCGACGCCGTGCAGCATGTTGAGCGCGACAACGATCTCCAGTTGCGCGTGGATTACCACTCCAGCGACGAAGTGGGCGAAATGACGGCGGCTTTCAACGCCATGATGGGCAAGCTGCAATCCGCCCTTCGAGGCATCCAGACGAGCGTCGGCGAAGTCAGCAATGCTGTCGAATCCCTCTCGACTGCCGCGCAGCAAGTTGCCCAGAGTTCCGCCAGCCAAAGCAGTTCCACCTCGGCAATGGCGGCTTCTGTCGAAGAAATGACGGTTTCCATCAACACCGTGTCCAACAGCGCCGGCGACGCGCAAGTGATGGCGCAACATGCGGGCGAAGTGGCCAGCGAAGGCAGCGACATCATCAAGCGCACCGCCGCCGAAATGAGCGCCATCTCCGAAAGCGTGAGCGCCGCCTCGAAGGTGATTCAGGCTTTGGGCGAAGAATCCGAACAGATTTCTTCTGTCGTGCAAGTCATCAAGGAAGTCGCCGACCAGACCAATCTGCTCGCCCTGAACGCCGCCATCGAAGCGGCGCGCGCGGGCGAACAGGGACGCGGTTTCGCGGTTGTCGCCGACGAAGTGCGTAAACTCGCCGAACGCACCGCGCAATCAACGGGCGACATCAGCGCCATGATTGGCAAGATTCAGGTTGCCGCCAAGGAAGCCGTGGGCGAAATGGAGCGCGTGGTGTCACAGGTTGGCGAAGGTCAGGTATTGGCGCAACAGGCGCACGAACATATCCAGACCATTCATGGCGAAACCAGCAAGGTTTCCAGCGCCATTACGGAAATTTCCAACGCCTTGAAGGAACAAAGCCAAGCCAGTTCAGACATCGCCAAACATGTCGAGAGCATCGCGCAGATGACCGACGAAAACAACGCCGCCGCCGAAGAAACCGCCAGCGGCGCAACCCGCCTGAACCAGCTTGCCGGGGAGGTGAACAGCGAGATAGCGCAGTTCAAGGTGTAACATAGTTCAAGGCGTAAATATCGGGGGCACGAAATGTGCCCCCGAATTTCATGCTAAATTCCATTTGTTTGACTGGCAAGCACGTAGCTGAAGCCTGGCTGACGGTACGCAAGGCAGACGGGAATCCGCTGGAATACTTGACTGGAACACAGGCACATTTTCACCCGATTATTACGTCTGGGAATTAAAATGACAAGACCATGCTTGCGATACATGCTGCTTACGATTTTGACTGGAGTATTGTCATTGTTGTGTCTGCCAGACGCGCTTGCCAAAGCCCCAAAAGGTCACAAAATTCTGGAAACCTTTCATGCAGGAGAATTCCAATATCAAATTGCCGTTGAGCCGAGCGTTGTGATAAAAGATCCGTCTGAGGAGAACGAGGCCCGGACAGAATATCCGATGACAATTCATCTGCTGAAAAACGGCAAGCGGGTAGATAAGGCAATCCTGTCTCAGGCATCATTGTTGCCGGATTTCAGGGCTGAACATTTTGTGCCTGATTATTCCAAACGAAAGCTGCGCTCCTGGTCTTCTGGTCATGAAATTTCCCGTGGTGTAACCTGGGCACAAACGGTGCGACTGGATGCGGTCAATACAGGGCTTTTGGTTACCCAAAGCAGGGGATGGGAACATGTTACTGATAATCACGAACTTTATGTGATTTACAAGGGGAAACTCAAAAAAGTCTGGTCATTTTCAGGCGACCCGGGCAGCCCCTGGATTTCATCCTGGGTTTACCCGGTTTTCGATCAAAAGCAACATGTTCTGTTGTTTTTGCGTTATCAGTCTCCCAACTATACAGCAAAAGACCATGATACCTATGAAGTCGACATGTTGCGCTGGCAAGCTGACAGGGGCACTATTGAAACAATACCACTACCTGTAAAAGACTTCCCTCTCTATGTGGTAGTGATAGATTTTTATCCAGATATGGTGCAGGCGCGAGAAACAGCGCCTAAGCCATATTGTACTAATTACTGGAATTATGTATTGGCAAGCAGGGATTATCCACAACTTGGAAAACTGAAAAACTCCAAAGATTTTTTCTCTGGGAATATATTTTTTACAGTTGATGAAGCGCAGAAATATCAGGAAGCGCTGAAACAATGTGAGCCTGCAACAGATTCCAGAATATTTATTCTGAATGAAGGAGAATGATCATGCCTGATACTAAAGACCCGATTGGAGAAAGTGGCGCTAACAATTTTTACGATGTAGTAAGGGTACAATAGCCCACTTCCAGAATTTTTGCCCGGAGAATTATCATGTTAAAGTATTTTTTGTTTGCAATATGCTATTGGACAATGACTGTTCCTGTGGCAAATGCAGAAGAATTGTCAGGACTTGAATCTGCTGATCAGGAAGTGTTCGAGCCATTTTGTGATTCATATGTGGCGCGAAGCGCCGTGCGCGCATTGCAAAATTCTGGATATTTGCACAAGACCGAAATTGATAACGATGATTTTTTCGTAAAAATCATCGGATTCAAGAAAGTTGGAATAGAACCTCACCCGCCTGAAATGACAACAGATGATAAAGCGTATTTATATGAAATCATCGAGAATGTGAAAATACCAACTGAAAACGGGAAGATTATTGACGCAATAGTCATTGCGGAAATCTCCACGTCGGAGTGCGGAATGGCAACCCCTCTCGTGATCTTGACCTCTCCAGAATACAAGGTGCTTGGGTTGTGGGAGAGTTATTTACAGTTTCGAGTACGCCGCAAGGAGACCCCAAAGGGTGAATATTCCTCACCAAACCCCAATTTGATCAAGTAGCCGATGATCGTCTGACTGTGTACAGGATTGAGTCGTGATACAATTGATTGGCGTCAAGCGAACCCTCCGATGCTCCGCAGTCAGGAGCATCGGAGGGTTGCAGGACAACATTCTGGATGAACTGAACAAGGTGGAATGGTGAGGGACATGAGAATTTTCTATTCCGTAGGCGCTGGCGGGAAGAATCTGGACGTTGATGTTCTTAAGCCATGAGGATAAATTCATGAAAAAGCACATAATTGTTATTATTGGCTATGCTTTCTGGCTTGGCGCAAATCATATCGTCTGGGCAGAAGACTGTAGCAAATATGAAAAACAGACGGATTTAACCCGTTGCTATGCTGATGAATATAAGGCTGTCGACAGAGAGCTTGATAGAGTCTATGCGTCTTATCGATCAAGCCTGGATGATACGCATAAAGAATCTCTTGAAAATGTGCAAATTGCATGGATAAAGTATCGGGATTTATCCTGCCATTTTCAATCTTCGAGTGCCAAGGGCGGGAGTGCTTATCAAATGATAATCAATATCTGTTTGGCGGATAAAACACGAGCGAGAATAAAGGAGATCATGGAGATGAGCGTTTGCGAAGAGGGGGATATTAGTTGTTCCCCGCGAAGTTGAATTTCTGGACATCGACAATTTCGATGAACGGATGAAGGCGATCAAGCGGAGAGCGGCTTTTTCCATTCCCAACACTCCGATGGGTGAAGGTGATTTGTTGGTGGATCTGACCTGTTTCTCCGAAACCGCGCCCAGACTGTTGACAAACCTCCGAAGTAGCTTTCCGGGAACGCCGACGGCAACAAAGGCACGTCGGCGGTACGCCGACTTTGAGCGCGGATTGCCGCACAAACACCGCTGCCAGCGTGGACGCTGGCGTTCCCAGGAAAACCTTCACTCAAAAAAACGCTCTGTGCAACTTTGTC
>JAITSU010000082.1 GCA_031287525.1 Zoogloeaceae bacterium
TGGCGTCAAAGACGCCATCCTTGTTGCTGTCCAAATCCGCCAAAGCGTCGAGACCATCGGTCGCCTTTTGTCCGTTGGATTTAACGGTATCCACGCCAAAAAGCTCACGACCGGAGTCAATCTTGCCATTGCCGTTTCTGTCCAGAACCAGAAAACCATCGTCGGGCTTCAACCAGCCTGTGCCCGTCTTGATACCGTTGGCGTTGTGGTCGAACAGTACTGTGTTGCGTCCGCCAATACCTATGGTTTCTATGCCGTCTCCGTCCAAGTCCAGCGCCAAGGGGTCGCGGGGGAGGAGCCAGACGCGGGCACGGAGGTAGGGGTCATTCATAGCGTCGTAGAGTTTACCCACCCATTCGAATGTAGGGAACCAAAAGTTCTCTTTGAGCCAGTCAGATTCTCTTGCCCATTCAATGCCAAAACCCACTGCCTCAGCTGCCGCCAACCCTGCAAGAAATGGTTCTTTTGTTATTCCTTTGTCAGAAGAATGTCCAGAAATAGCCTTCCCCAATCTCCATGCTGAAAGCATCGCCCCAAAACCATCCAAAGAACTGGCTCCTTTTAAGGCGCGTTCCGCTGCTGCCGCAGCACACAACTGTGCAATAAGTTTTGCAGTATCCGCAATGACATCGGCTGTATTGCCCATGGCATACGCTGTTCTAATATTGTTCACAGTTTTGAGAATGTTCAAAGCTTCCATACAACCTCCGTAAAAAACATGATCACAAAAACAATTTTGTTCAAAAACAAGCTTTTCCTTCATTATTTTGAAAACAATTCACTGATGCCATTATTTCCAAAATTTCTTCATGCTCAAAAAGACAATAAATCCAATAACATCAACAACCATACTGGATAGTAAAAATGTAATAAATGAAACTACAAAAATATCAAAAGAATTAATACCATAATTCAAAGAAATCTCCCTAATCCCTTTGGACATATTACTTCCCCATATGCCAACAGAACACACAAATGCTAGCATATATATACCAAGAAACAAGAAATTCTTGGGGGAATATAAAATTTTTGATCCAATCTCAAACGGAGTTTTTCTGGGCAGGACTATATTAACAATGCTTATAAAGACATTAGCAGCCAACGAAATTGCGAAACAATAAGTCAAAATTAGAGCTACTTGGTTATGCCAATTAAATCCCAACATTTTGTAAAATGAATACACAAAGACTGCCATATTTTCCATACAATTAATATATACGGAACTATTAATTGCATGAATACACACAAGAGCCTGTAGAAAAATTATTAGTATCAATAAAATCTGCCCAGAATTAATGGCGACTCTCATCTTAATCTACTCCTTTGATGCCGGAAAAAAACGTGAACAGACCACGATTTCCCATGACCACAGGAGACAGACCGTGAAACCGGATTCTGCCTTTTAGTTTCTTTTGTCCGAGACATGTCTAAACTCATATGAAACCTGCGCCAAGATTTGAAAAATGCCATTATCCAGAAATTCCGGCACTCGTCAACCAGTACGAACACATATTTTTATGCTGTACTTGCCTGTTTCTCAGACAACGTACCCCAAGCTTCGCCGCTCCTCTTCTTTGTCCGTATCTGATCAAAATATGAAGATGTCTATTGCGTAATTCGCAAGTACAGAATGAATAAAATCAGCGCGATTTGTGTGTCATCAGCATAAGTTGCCCGGCAGTTTCCGCTTTTCCAGCAAAGGCAGGGCGTAATCGAAGAACCCGCCGGACAATACATCCGGCTGCTCGGAGAGCGTGCCCTATCTGGTCGCGCCCTTCTGCATGGCGTTCTGCGGCGAGGGGGACGCCGGTTTGGGGAGCGCATGGTGAAACCTTGCCGGAGAACGGCGGGAAGACGCGACCGGGGAAGAAACTTACGCCCGCGCTCCGCGCCTGACTTCCGGGCAAGAAATCAGCGGCAGACGTTTCAACCGGAGTCAGTTTCACGATGAAGTGGTGGTACGCCTGATCGACTGGCGCGATTAACGTCCGGTAAGATTTTTCCCGCTTCCCCTTGCATGGTAGACTACTTGCCCTCTTCATCTCCCCTCCCCCCTCATCATGAAAACCATCGCAAATACCTTGGAACCCGCCATCGAAAAAATCATTTTCTGGAGCCGCTGGCTGCAAGCGCCCCTGTATCTGGGCTTGATCGTCGCTTTGGGCGTGTATGCCGTCCATTTCTTTGGCGAACTTTTTCATCTGGTCATGGGCGCGGGTGTGCAGAGCGAAAACGATGTCATGCTGCTTGTTCTGGGCTTGATTGATGTCGTGATGATCGCCAATCTCCTGATTATGGTCACCATCGGCGGTTATGAAACCTTTGTCTCCCGCCTTAATCTGGACGACCATCCCGACCAACCGGAATGGCTCTCGCACGTTAATGCGGGCGTCCTGAAAATCAAGCTGTCTACCGCCATCATCAGTATTTCTTCGATTCACCTCCTGAAAACCTTCATCAACGCGAGCAATAAAGAAACCGCGCTGCCGCCCGAAAACTGGCAGGCGCAGGTGTTCATTCACCTGACGTTCATCGTTTCCGCGCTGGCGATGGCCTATACCGACAAACTGATGTACCAGGCCGCGCAGTTGAGTAAAAGCAGTCACTAACCCGCCGCGCCCCCAAAAACGCAAGGAGACCCCATGTCCATCATTCGTCAGGACGACCTGATTCAGTCCATCGCCGACGCTTTTCAGTTCATCAGCTATTACCACCCCAAGGATTTCATTCAGGCGATGGGCGAAGCCTGGCGGCGCGAGGAATCGCCCGCCGCCAAAGACGCCATCGCCCAGATTCTCACCAATTCCCGCATGAGCGCCGAAGGTCATCGTCCGCTTTGTCAGGATACCGGCATCGCCGTGGTGTTTTTGAAAGTGGGCATGAACGTACAATGGGACGCGACGCTTTCCGTGCAGGAGATGATTGACGAAGGGGTGCGCCGCGCTTACCTGAACCCGGACAACACGCTGCGCGCCTCGGTACTGCTCGACCCGGCGGGCAAGCGCCAGAACAGCCGCGACAACACGCCCGCCGTGGTGCACTACGAAATTGTCGCAGGCGACGGCGTGGAAGTCATCTGCGCGGCAAAGGGCGGCGGCTCGGAAAATAAAACCAAGCTGGCGATGTTGAATCCTTCCGACTCCATCGTGGATTGGGCGCTGAAAACCGTGCCGACGATGGGCGCGGGCTGGTGTCCGCCCGGCATCCTCGGTATCGGCATCGGCGGCACACCGGAAAAAGCCATGCTGCTCGCCAAGGAATCCTTGATGGCGCCGGTCGATATTCACGAATTGCGCCAAAAGGCGGAAAAAGGCGGAACCCTCACCCGCGCCGAAGAATTGCGCCTCGAACTCTTTGAAAAAATCAATGCGCTTGGCATCGGCGCGCAAGGTCTGGGCGGACTGTCTACCGTGCTGGATGTAAAAATTCTTGACTATCCCACCCATGCGGCATCGCTGCCGGTTGCCATGATTCCCAACTGCGCCGCCACCCGCCATGTGCATTTCCACCTTGATGGCAGCGGCCCCGCCAAACTGACGCCGCCCAAGCTGGAAGACTGGCCGGACGCGACCTGGAAGGCGGACACCAACGTAGCGACGCGGGTCAATCTCGATACCCTGACCCGCGAACAGGTCGCCGCCTGGAAGCCCGGTCAAACCCTGCTTTTGAACGGCAAGATGCTCACCGGACGCGACGCCGCCCACAAGCGTATTCAGGACATGCTGGCAAAGGGCGAACCTTTGCCCGTCGATTTCACTAACCGGGTGATTTACTACGTCGGCCCCGTCGATCCCGTCAAGGGCGAAGCGGTCGGTCCCGCCGGCCCCACCACGGCGACGCGCATGGACAAATTCACCCGCATGATGCTGGAAAAAACCGGACTCATCGCCATGATTGGCAAATCCGAACGCGGCGCGGAAGCCATTGCCGCCATCAAGGATAACCGCTCCGCCTATCTGATGGCCGTCGGCGGCGCGGCCTACCTCGTTTCCAAAGCCATCAAAGCCGCAAAGGTCGTCGGCTTCGCCGACCTCGGCATGGAAGCGATTTATGAATTCACCGTGGAAGACATGCCGGTCACCGTCGCCGTCGATTCCACCGGCACCAGCGTGCACGAAAGCGGGCCTGCGGAATGGAAAATCAAAATCGGGAAAATTCCTGTGGCGGCGTAAAAATTCCGCAGGAAAAAACCAGAGGGGCAGACCAATGGTCTGCCCCTCTCAGGCTGCTGACAAAGTTGCACAGAGCGTTTTTTTGAGTGAAGGTTTTCCTGGGAACGCCAGCGTCCACGCTGGCAGCAGCGGTGTTTGTGCGGCAATCTGCGCTCAAAGTCGGCGTAC
>JAITSU010000100.1 GCA_031287525.1 Zoogloeaceae bacterium
CCGGTTTCGTCCAGTCGCAGGATGCGGCGGGCGAGGGGCGCGAGTTCGGCGGCGTTGGCTTGAATGACGCGGCTTTTGACGCTCATGATTTGCGAGGGGTGCATGGAAAAGTGGCGTAGCCCCAGCCCCAGCAACAGGCGGGTGAAGCGGGCGTCGCCTGCCATTTCTCCGCAAATGGATACGGGCACTCCGGCTTTTTCGGCGCTGGACAGGGTGTGGGCGATGAGCATGACGACCGCCGGATGCAGCGGGTCATAGAGACTCGCCACCTGTTCGTCGCTGCGGTCAATGGCGAGGGTGTATTGAATCAGGTCGTTGGTGCCGATGGAGAGAAAATCCAGACGCTTGAAAAACATGTTGATGGCGAGCGCCGCGCCGGGGATTTCAATCATGCCGCCGATTTCGATGGTTTCGTCGAAGGCGGTTTTTTCATCGCGCAGGCTGGCTTTGGCGGTTTCCACCGCCGTCAGCGCCGCGTCAATCTGACGGGCGTGCGAGAGCATGGGCATCAGGAGTTTGACTTTGCCGTAGCGCGAGGCGCGCAGGATGGCGCGCAACTGCATCTGGAACATTCGGGGTTCCGCCAGCGACAGGCGGATGGCGCGACGCCCCAGGGCGGGATTGGTCGGTGTGCGCTGGGTGTCCGGCGTTTTGTCGCCGCCCAGGTCGAAGGTGCGGATGGTGACGGATTTGCCGTCCATGTCCTTGACCACTTTTTTGTAGGCTTCAAACTGCTCATCTTCCGAAGGCATGTCGCCCCTGCCCAGAAACAGGAATTCGGTACGGAACAATCCCACGCCGTCGGCGCCGGAATCGAGCACGGCGCGGGTGTCGGAAGGCAGTTCGATATTGGCGAGCAGGCGGATGTCTACGCCGTCAATGGTGCAGGCCGCCGCCGTCCTCAGGCGTTTCAGCTTTTCGCGTTCAAGTTCCAGTTGCTCCTTGCGAATCCGGTATTCGTCCAGAATTTGCGCGTCGGGGGCGACAATCAACACGCCGCGCGCGCCATCGACAATCAGCATTTCGCCATCACGAATCATGGCGCGGGCGTTGGCAAGACCGACGATGGCGGGAATCGCCATGCTGCGCGCCAGAATCGCGGTGTGCGAAGTCGCGCCGCCGACATCGGTGATGAAGGCGGCGAAACGGTGTTCCTTGAACGAAACGGTGTCGGCGGGCGACAGGTCGTGCGCCACGATGACGCAGCCTTCTTCCGCCATGTCCCGCGCTTTCCGCAGGGAAACCCGTCCGGGGCGCCCCAGGAGTTCCTTGATGATGCGTTCTCCGACCTGCAACACGTCGTATTTGCGCTCTTTCAGATAGGGGTCGTCGAATTGCTCGAACTGTTCGGTGAGGTGCTCCATCTGCTGCGCCATCGCCCATTCCGCGTTGCACAGGCGTTCGCGGATGATGTGGCGGGTCGCGCCGATGAATTCCGGGTCAGCGAGAAAAAGCACATGCAGGTCGATGAACGCCATCAACTCGCTGGGCGCGGTCGAAGCGCGGTCATTGTGCGCTTTCAGGGCGAGCAGTTCCGCGCGGACTTCTTCCACGGCGCGGTCAAGGCGGGCGATTTCCTTGTCCACCTGCCGCGCCGTGATGGTGAGGTGCGCCACTTCCAGCGTGGCGTGCGACAGCAGCATCGCCCGCCCGATGGCGATGCCGCTGGAAATCCCAAGACCGTGCAGGGTGAAGCTCATTCCGCCTCTCCAAAGCGACCGGCGATTAACGCGCTGATGGCGTTCATGGCGGCGGCTTCATCGCTGCCGGAAGTTTCCAGCGTAATGCGCTTGCCAAAGCCTGCCGCCAGCATCATCACGCCCATGATGCTCTTGGCGTTGATGCGACGCTCGCCGCGCTCCATCCAGATTTCGCTCTCAAACTCGCCCGCCAGTTGCGCGAGTTTGGCGGATGGGCGCGCGTGCAGACCCAGTTTATTCAAAATTTCAACTTCCTGCCGCAACATCAGATGTCCTTCAACATGTTCAGCACGCCATCCCGCGCCCCGCTGACCGCCTTGTTGACGACGGTTTCCAGTCCCTTGCCGCGATAGGTGAGGGCGCGCAGCAGCATGGACATATTGACCCCGGAAACGCCTTCCACGCGCCCCGGTTCCAACAGTTTCATGGCGACATTGGCGGGCGTCGCCCCAAAGATGTCGGTCATCACCAGCACGCCCTCGCCATCATCGACCTGGCGCAACATGTGGCGGGCAAACGGCAAAATATCCAGCGGATCATCCTGCGCCGCGATGCCCAATTGCGCCAACAGCGGCGGGCGCTTGTTGAGCACATGGCAAACGTTCTGCACCAAAGCCTCGCCCAGCGCGCCGTGCGTTACCAGAAAAATGCCAATCATGCGAATCCCGCCAATAAAAAGGGGCTATTTTAGCGCATCGGCGCGGGCGAATTACCCGTTAATCCACAACCTTGATGTTCAACGTCTTGTCGACAAAAACAAGGCGTTGATTCAGGGCGGAGGTGACTTCGATGTTGCCGTCGGCGTCGATGCGGAGCGCCTGTTTGAGTCCGAGTTCGTGAGCGGCTTCTTGCCAACCTTTCGCGCCAGCGATGAAAACGGGTTTTGAGAGGGCGTCCGAGCGCGCGCCCGCGTCGGCGGCGGGGGGGATGAGCAGGGTGACGGCCTGGGTGTGTTGCGCGGGTTCGCCGCGCAGGGGATCGAGCAGGTGGCTGTAACGCTTTCCGTCCAGTTCAAAATAACGCTGGTAGTCGCCGGATGTGCCGATGGCTTCGCCGTCGCGGAGTTCGAGGGTCGCCAGCGTACCGGGGCGGCGGGGGTGCTGGATGCCGATTTTCCAGGGCTTGCCGTATTTGTCGCCCAAGGCGATGACATTGCCGCCGATGTTGACGATGGCATTTTTGATGCCCGCCGCTTTCAGGCTTGCCGCCGCCCTGTCCAGCGCGACGCCTTTCAGGTAGCCGCCGAAATCGAGCGCCACATTGCGGTTGGCGCTGGTCACGGCGCGTCCTGCCAGATGCAGTTGCATGATGGAAGCGGGATGCGTGCGCCATTTGGCGAGGTCGGCGGGGTCGGGCAACTGCGGGGGGAATTCGTCGGATTGAAAGCCCCAGAGTTGAATCAGACGCCCGATGCCGGGGTCGAAGCGGTAGCGCGATTGCTGCGCGAAGTTTTGCGTGTCGGCGATGAAGCCCGCCAGTTCTGCGCTGACATCCACGGATTTTCCCGCCGCGATGGCGTCATTGACCGTCGTGAGTTCCGAAGGCTGCCAGGCGTGGTATTTCCGATGCAATTCGTCAAAATCACGCAACACGGCAGCGGCGGCGGTTTGCGCCACGGTTTCCGGCGCGTCCGCGATGAGAATTTCCACCCGCGTGCCGAAGACGTAGGATTCCTGCGTAACGACGGATTTTGAGCAGCCGGTGATCAGAAGGCAGAGGACAGAGGACAGAAGACAGAGGCGGGAACGCCATGCCTTTTTCATGTTCATCATGCCGCCTCTGCCAGCGTTTCTGCCGGTTCTGCCACGGTTTCGGTCATTTCGATTTCCACCGAGGCGGCGAGGGCGGCAAGGCGTCCGACAACGCCATAGGCATAAAAACGATTGGGCGGCGAGTCGGGGTTTTCGGCGTGGTCAGGCAGGTTGCAGCCGGTTTCAAAGGCCAGCGGCTCGAATTCCATGCCGGGGGCGTTGAGATTTTCGTCGATGCCGCGCGCCGAATGAACGCGGTAAAAACCGCCCACCACGTAGCGGTCAATCATGTAAATCACCGGCTCTGCCACGGCGTCGCGCACGGTTTCAAAGGTGTGCACGCCTTCCTGCGCGATGACTTCGGAAACTTCCAGCCCCTCCTTGACCACGCTCATCCTGTTGCGCTGGCGACGGTTCAGACCGACGATTTCGCTGGCGTCGCGCACCGTCATCACGCCCATGCCGTAAGTGCCCGCATCCGCCTTGACGACGACATAGGGCGTTTCCTTGATGTCATATTCCCGGTATTTGACGCGAATCCGCTCAAGCAGGTGGCTCACCGTGTCCGCCAGTTCTTCCTCGCCCTGACGGGCGTGAAAATCGAGTTGGGCGCAGGCGGCGAAATAAGGATTGATGCACCAGGGGTCGATGTCGATCAATTCAGCGAATTCATCCGCAATCTGGTCGTAGGCGGCAAAATGTCGGGTCTTGCGGCGGCTTGCCCAGCCCGCGTGGATGGGCGGCAGCAGGGTTTGTTCGTCCAGCCCGCGCAGAATGGGCGGTACGCCTGCCGAGAGGTCGTTGTTCAGGAGAATCGCGCAGGGCGAAAAATCCGCGAGTTCCAGCCGGTTGCCACGCCGCACCAGCGGTTCCAGCAGCAGCGATTGACCATAAGGCAGGCTGACGCTCACGGGCGCGGCGACATCGGGCAGCAGGGTACCCAGGCGCACATCCAGCCCGGTCTGGCGCAGAATGGCAGCCAGTTGCGCGACGTTTTGCAGATAAAAGGCGTTGCGGGTGTGGTTTTCGGGAATCAGCAGAAGCTTGCACGCCGCCGGACAGAATTTTTCCACCGCGCTCATCGCCGCCTGCACGCAAAGCGGCAGAAAGGCGGGATTCAGATTGTTGAAGCCACCGGGAAACAGGTTGGTATCGACCGGCGCGAGCTTGAAACCGGCGTTCCGCAGGTCGCAGGATGAATAAAAAGGCGGCGTACGCTCCTGCCAGGAAGCGCGAAACCATTGCTCAATCGGCGCGCTCTGCGCCAGAAAGCGGCGTTCCAGTTCCAGCAGGGGGCCGGAAAGCGCGGTGGTCAGTCGGGGAACCATTTTATTTGCTGTTGTTGGGAGTTGGGGGGAACATGCGATATTTTACAGTACCCTGTTACCGCCATGACGGAATCCCCCACGATGAACGCCCCCACGCCGCTTCCCCCTGATGCGCTCAATGCCTCCCCTGCCAAGGGTACACGCGCTCGGACGCTTGTTTTATTGGCGGGCGTGTTTCTGCTGTTTGCGGGAGGCTGGGGCGCGTACTGGTTTTTTGTCGGACGCTGGCAGGAAAGTACGGATGATGCCTATGTGAGCGGGCATGTGGTGCAAATCACGCCGCAAGTCGGCGGCACGGTACGCGCGGTGCGGGTGAACGATACCGATACGGTCGCGGCGGGCGATGTGCTGGTGGAACTGGACGACGCCGACAGCCGGGTGGCGCTGGAACAGGCGGAAGCGACGCTGGCGCAGACGGTGCGCGAAACGCGCGTGCTGCATGTCAATACGGTTGCCCTGCGCGCGCAGGTCGCGGCGCGACAGGCGGAAGCCGATCTGCTGGCGGCGGACTGGAATCGCCGGACTGCCATCGCCGCGATGGGCGGAACCTCGCAGGAAGAGGTCGACCACGCCAACAAGGCGCTGGTCGCCGGGCAAGCGGCGCATGTGGCGGCGCGGGAACAATTGCGGGCGAATCAGGCGTTGGCGACGGAAGACGCCATCGAACAGCATCCCAAGGTGCGCCACGCCGCCACGCGGGTGGAAGAAGCCTGGCTCGCCTGGTCGCGGGCGCGCATCGTCGCGCCGGTGAGCGGGCAGGTGGCGAAGCGCAATTCGCAGGTGGGACAAAAGGTGGTCGCGGGCGCGCCCCTGATGGCGGTGATTCCGCTGGACGCCTTGTGGGTAGACGCCAATTTCAAGGAAGGGCAGCTTGGGCGGATGCAGGTCGGGCAGCGGGTCATCCTCACTGCCGATTATTATGGCTCCGGCGTCAAATATCGCGGGCGCGTCGCGGGGTTCGCGGCGGGGACGGGTAGCGCCTTCGCCCTGCTGCCCGCGCAAAACGCCACCGGCAACTGGATCAAGGTGGTGCAGCGGGTGCCGGTACGCATCGAACTGGAAGCGGAAGATTTGCGGGCGCATCCGCTTCGCATCGGCTTGTCGATGCAGGTGATGGTCGATTTGCGGGATAGCGGCGACGCGCCGCCCAAGACCGCCGTCCCGTCCGCCCTGCCTGTAGCGCGGGACGATTCCGCCGCTGCCCTCGCCGCCGCCCGCGCGCGCATTGCCGCCATCATTCGCCAGCACGCGGCGTCCGGCAAATTACCCGACAACGCGCGCTGAATCATGGTCGCGCCCGTCGCCGCGCCTTCTCCCGCCGCGCCGCCTCCCATTTTGCCGCTTGTTGGCAGCGCGCGTGTGCTGGCGACGCTGGCATTGGCGCTGGCGACTTTCATGAATGTGCTCGACACCACCATCGCCAATGTTTCCATTCCCACCATCGCGGGCGATTTGGGCGTTTCCGCCAGTCAGGGGACGTGGATTATTACTTCGTTCGCCGTTTCCAACGCCATTTCCCTGCCCCTGACCGGCTGGCTGGCGCGACGTTTCGGCGCGGTGCGGGTGTTTATCTTCGCCACCCTGCTGTTTGTCGTGGCGTCCGCCCTGTGCGGGCTGGCGACGAGCCTCGCCATGCTGGTGGTCTGCCGCGTCGCGCAAGGTCTGGTGGCGGGGCCGATGATTCCGCTATCGCAAGCCCTGCTGCTGCAATGTTATCCCCCTGAAAAATCCGGTTCGGCGCTGGCGGTCTGGTCATCCACCACCACCGTCGCGCCGGTGGTCGGCCCCATTCTGGGCGGCTGGATTTCCGACAACACCCTGTGGGGCTGGATTTTCTACATCAACATTCCGGTGGGGCTGCTGGCGGCGGGCTTGGGCTGGATGCTGTTGAAACATCGGGAAACGCCCACGCTGCGCCTGTCGGTCGATGGCGTCGGGCTGGCGTTGCTGGTGGTCTGGGTGGGCGCGCTGCAACTGACCCTTGACCGGGGCAAGGAACTGGACTGGTTCGGCTCGCCGCAAATCGTGGCTTTGAGTATTGTCGCCGTGGTGACGTTCTGCTTTTTCATCGTCTGGGAACGCGGGCAGCAACATCCCATTGTCGACCTCGCCCTGTTCAAACGCCCCTCATTCGCGCTCGGTACGCTGGCGCTCGCCCTGGGCTATGGCGTGTTTTTCGCCAACATCGTCGTGCAACCCTTGTGGATGCAGCAATACATGGGCTACACCGCAACCTGGGCGGGCTTGGCGACCGCGCCCGGCGCGCTGCTCGCCATCCTCCTCATGCCGCTGGTGGGGAAGTCGCTGCACAAAATCGACCCACGGATTTTCGCGGTCATCGCCTTTGTCGTGCTGGCGCTGTCCTCATTCATGCGCGGCAAATTCAATACCGAGATGACCTTCGTGGACATGATTGTGCCGCAACTCATTCAGGGCATCGCCCTCGCCTGTTTCTTTGTGCCCCTTTCATCCATCATTCTCTCCGGTCTTGACTCCGGGCAAACGGCGGCGGCGGCGGGACTGTCCAACTTCGCCCGCATCACGGCGGGCGCGTTCGGCGCGTCGATTTCCATCACCCTCTGGGAAAACCGCGCCGCCCTGCATCACGCGCACCTGTCGGAATCCATCACGCCCTACCACCCCGCCGCGCAAATGAGCCTCGCCGCGCTGGAAAATCAGGGCATGACGCGAGAACAGGCGCTTGCCGCCATCGACCGCCTCATCAACACGCAAGCGGCTACCCTGTCGGCAGTAGAATTTTTCTGGGCTTCCGGCGTGGTGTTTTTACTGCTGATCGGAGTAACGGTATTTGCGAAGGCGGCAAAGACGCGCTGACAAAGCGCGGTGCGTGAACCATTCCGGGAGCGCCGACGTCCACGTTGGCGATTTAACCTAAACCCGCCGACGTGGACGTCGGCGCTCCCGGCGGCGTTCCCGGAAAGCTGTCGCCGCTGCCCAAAGCAGCGCCGCGCCCAATAGCGCCACGCCAGCGGCGGGGATGGCGGTGAGGGTTGTCAGGGGGTAGATTTTTCGTTCCAGCAAGGCGTCTTCCGGCGCGGCGGGATTCACCCATGCCCACGCCTTGCGGCGAAACAGCAGTTCCTCATAGGCGGCGCGGGCGGCTTCGGCGTTGCCCATGTTGTTGTACAGCCCGTAGCGGTCAGAATGGTAGGTGACGCCATCAACCTTGTAGCTGTACCGCACCTGCACCCGCACGCCTTGCAGGTCGTGTTGCAGACGCGCCGATTCGATTTTCGTCATCACCTGCCGCCAGTCGCTACTGCGCCAGAAGTCATGCAGGGGGGCGAGCGCCAGACGCCAGACGGACAACGCGCCGCCTGCCAACATCATGACGGCGAGCAGCAGCAAGCCCGCGCGGGCAAAGAATTTGCCGGTAGCGGTTTCGACATTGGGGACGAGCAGAGCCATTGTTGCGGCGGCGTTATGCGGATTGACGCGCGAAATCAACGCGCGGCGAAAATCCGGCGCATATGTTCGGCATCTTCCGGCGTATCCACGCCGGGCGGCAGGGCGGCGTCTACGGACAGGACACGAATGCGGTAGCCATGCCAGAGGGCGCGCAGTTGTTCCAGCGACTCGAAGGTTTCCAGAGGCGATGCCGCGAGTCTGGCGTAGGCGCGCAGAAAGTCGGCGCGGTAGGCGTACAGCCCGATGTGGCGCAGGGCGGGCAACCTCGCTGGCAAAACCGCCTGATGCTCCGCGAAAGCGTTACGCGCATAGGGAATGGGGGCGCGGGAAAAATACAGCGCGTCGCCATTTTCGCGGCAAACCACCTTGACGATATTGGGATTGAAAAATTCGCCCGCGTCGGCAAGCGGGTGCGCCAGCGTCGCGATGTCCGCGCCGCTCTCTTGCAGACATTCGGCGACGCGGGCGATGCACTCCGGCGGAATCAGCGGTTCGTCGCCCTGCACATTGACCACCGTCGTATCCGCAGCCCAACCCGCCCGCGCCGCGACTTCCGCGAGGCGGTCGGTGCCGCTCATGTGGTCGGCGCGGGTCAGCACGGCGTGCAGACCCTTGATGTTTTGCGCTTCCACGGCGGCGAGGATGTCGGCGTGGTCGGTCGCCACCAGCACTTCTTTTGCGCCGGACAGCAGGGCTTGTTCGGCAACGCGCGCCACCATCGGTTTGCCGCCCAAATCAATCAAGGGCTTGGCAGGCAGGCGGGAGGACGAGTAGCGGGCGGGGATGACGACCTTGAAGGGCTGCATTTTGGCGTTTTGAATTTCAGCGTTCTTCGGGCGTCAACGGACGGGCTTCTTCTTCCAGCATCACCGGAATCCCGTCCTTGACGGGGAAGGCGAGTTTGCAGGGTTTGCAGACCAGTTCCTGTTCGGTTTTTTTGTACAGCAACTCGCTTTTGCACAGGGGGCAGACGAGAATATCAAGAAGTTTGGCGTCCATTTTTCAGTTTCTCCAACAAAAGTTCGTTCAGGGCGGGCGGCAGTTGCGCCGTCACCGGCAGCACCCAGGCATCGGGCAGATTGAATGTCGCGCATTTTACGCCATCCTTTTCCGTCATCAGGACGACTTCGCCGGAAGGAAATTTGAGGTCGGCAATCTGGTAGGCGTGATGGTCGGGAAAGGGATGCGAAGTGAATTGCAGCCCCAGTTGCGCGAGGCTGCGAAAAAAACGTTCAGGGTCGCCCATGCCCGCGACGGCATGCAGTTTTTTGCCGGTCAGTTCGGCGGCAGTGGCGCGTGTGGCGGGGTCGCCCAAACGATAAAAATTTCCCGCCGCGAGTCGCATGGCAAAGACGGGCGCACTGCCCGGCAACGCGAAGGGGTCGGTAACGCTGTTGAAGACGATGGCGTCGACACTGCCAAGCCGCGACAAGGGTTCGCGCAACGGCCCCAGCGGGAGCAGAAACCCATTGCCGACGCCGCGCCCGTCGAAGACCGCGATTTCCACATCGCGCCGCAGCCGGTAATGTTGCAAGCCGTCGTCGCAGAGCAGCAGGTCGACTTGCGGATGCGCCGCCAGCAACGCCGCGCCCGCCGCCGCGCGGTCGCGTCCCACCCAGACGGGTACGCCGCTCCTCGTCGCCAGTAACACGGGTTCGTCGCCGACTTCGGCGGGTGAGGAAGATGGGAAAACGGGTTGCGGTTCATCGCTTTGACGACCATAGCCGCGACTGACGATGCCGGGTCGCCGTCCCGCCTGACGCAGACTTTCCGCTAACGCCAGCACCAGCGGCGTTTTACCCGCGCCGCCAACAGTGATATTGCCGACGACGATGACCGGCACGGGCAGGGTGATGGAGCGCAGCCATCCGGCGCGATAGCCGAAGCGTCGCAAGGCGGAAATGGCGGCGAACAGCAGGGTAAGGGGCAGAAACAGCGGGGCTGACCAACAAAGCGCCGGACGCAGGGGAAAAAATCCGCTGCTCCGGCGCCATGCTGCCCGTAGCCACGCTTCCATAAGGGCTAGCGGGACGCGGCGGGCGCGGTTTGGGTCGTAAAGGAAATGCGCGGATAACCCGCTTCCTGCGCGGCCTGCATGACATCCACCACGCTTTGGTGGGTCGTCTTGGCGTCGGCGCTGATGACGACAACGGGATCGGTTTGCCCGTTCGCCGCCGCCTGCAAGGCTTCGCTGATGAAATGCACGTCGTTCGACTTCAAGGGCTGTTTGTTCACCAACACCTGCCCGCTTGCCGTCACGGCCACCTCGACCTCGTTCGGCTCGGCGGTTTGCTGTTGCTCGGCGTCGGCGGACGGCAGGTTGATTTCCAGACCGGCGAAACGCGAATAGGTGGTGGTCAGCATCAGAAAAATGATGACCACCAGCATCACGTCAATCAGCGGAATCAGGTTGATTTCCGGTTCTTCGCTACGCACGCGGGAAAAATTCATGGTCGCGCCTGCCCCTTAATCGTTGCGTTCGCCGTGCAACACTTCCACCAGACGAATCGCCTGCTGTTCCATGTCAATCACGAAGCCGGACACCAGCGCCCGGAAATGCCGCCAGAAAATCATGCTGGGAATGGCGATGAGAATCCCGAAGCCGGTGTTGTAGAGCGCCGTGGAAATGCCATGCGCCAGCGCGATCGGGTCGGAACTGCCGACGCCCTGCGCGCCGAACATTTCAATCATCCCCACCACCGTGCCGAACAGCCCCATCAAGGGCGCGATGGACGCGATGGTACCCAGGGTGGTGAGGTAATGTTCCAGATGGTGCGTAACCGCGCGCCCGACTTCCTCGATGGATTCCTTCATCACCTCGCGCGAGGCGTTACGGTTTCTGAGACCTGCCGCCAGCACCCGACCCAGCGGCGAATGCGCTTCCAGATCACTGACCATCTGCTCGGTCACAGAGTCGCTACGGACTTCGCCCAACACCCGTTGCAACAGACCGGCGGGCACAACGCGATTCCGGCGCAGGGTAATGGCGCGTTCAATAATGAGCGCCACCGCGATGATTGAAGCGAACAGCAAAGGCCAGATTGGCCAGCCCGCATCCTTGACGATTGTAAACACGCAACCTCCACTGGGTTCAAATAGGGTTTCAAACAGCGGGCTATTGTACGTCAGGTCAGCGGCAAGGGAGAAATGATGCGAGGAAATTAACGTCATGTCGCCCATATCTGGCGATGACGCGCCATCGCCACGGCGTTCGGGTATGCTTCGTTTTCATTTTGTTTGCGCGTGTCCCCCATGTTCTACAACCTCCCCATTCGCTACGTTGAACCCGTCTACCGTCCGCCCAGCGAGGCCAGGTCCCTGATTTTGCCGCTCACCGACGGCTGTTCGTGGAATCGCTGCGCCTTTTGCGAAATGTACACCGCGCCGCAAAAACGCTTTCGGGCGCGGGATGAAGCGGAGGTGCTGGACGGGATTCGCGCGTTGGGCGAGTGGGCAAACTCGCAAGGCGCAGACGCGCGCCGCGTTTTTCTGGCGGACGGTGACGCCCTCGCGCTCTCCACCCGTCGCCTGCTCGTCGCGCTCACCGCTATCCGCGAGCATCTGCCGCAGGCGCGTCGGGTGTCCAGTTATTGCCTGCCGCGCAATGTGCGAAAAAAGAGCGTCGAAGAATTGCGCGAACTGGCGGACGCGGGGCTGAAACTGGTCTACGTGGGCGCGGAGTCGGGCGACGACACGGTGCTTGCCAAAGTGAACAAGGGCGAAACCTTCGCCAGCACGCGGGACGCGCTTTTGAAACTCGGCGCGGCGGGCATCACGCGCTCGGTGATGATTCTGAACGGCTTGGGCGGACAGGTGTTCAGTAACGCGCACGCGCAACATTCCGCCGACCTTGCCAACGCGACGCAACCGGAATATCTGGCGACGCTGGTGGTCAGCTTTCCCTTGGGCGAAGCGCGTTTTCGCGCCGCCTTCTCCGAATGGACGCCGCTGGAAATCCCCGGATTGCTTGCCGAAATGGAGCAATTCATTGACCGCCTTGATTTGCGCCGCACCGTATTCAGAAGCGACCACGCCTCCAACTGGCTCTCCCTGCGCGGCAACCTGCCGACGGACAAGGAAACCTTGTTGGCGCAACTCCGCGCCGCCATTGACCATCCAGAAAACGCGCCTTTGCGTCCGGCCTGGGCGAGGGGGTTATAGTTCAAGGATCAGGTGGCAGGGAACAGAGGACAGGATAATCGGCGGCTTTGCCGCCCTCGGATATACCGTGCTTCCGCACGGGCGACCTATCGTCGTCCAAGCGACAGGTTCAGGTAGATACTGTTATCCAAGTCAAGCGCCATGAAGAGCGGGATCGAAAGGTTTGCCTGATTTCAAGACGCCAAAGGCGACATGAATGAGCTTACGCATCATGGCGCCGATGATCAGCATTGGAGGCTTACCGGCTGCTGACAAGCGGTTGAA
>JAITSU010000080.1 GCA_031287525.1 Zoogloeaceae bacterium
CCCGGCATCCAGTTGAACCCGCAAACCAAAGCCCTCGCCGAAGGTTTTTTAAGCGGCATGGCGTTTCTGAATCAGGCGCAGGATTTTGTCGCGGACGAAGGATTTGCCGCCCTCAAAAACGCCCAATCCCTGAACGACGAAAAACCCGGCTGGCGCGGCTTCGCCGCAATGGGCGGCGGCAGACTCACCCATCACACCGGCTCACAGGTGGAGGTAGACGGCTACACCCTCATCGCGGGACTTGCCAGCGTCAAAGAAACCGGAGCCGGTACTTTAAGCACCGGCGCTTTCATCGAACACGGCGAAGGCAATTACGACAGCTACAACAGTTTTACGAATGCCGCGAAGATTCACGGCAAAGGGGATACAAGCTACACCGGCGGTGGCATTCTCGCGCGTTTCGACTTCAACGAAGCCCTATCCCTCGAAGCCAGCATAAGAGGCGGACAAATCAAAACCGACTTCAACAGCAACCTCTACGACGGCTTCGGACGCGCCGCCGCCTACGATGGCAAATCCCGTTACGTGAGCAGCCACATGGGAACGGGCTACCGCCTGAACCTGAACGAACAAAACAACATCAACCTGTATGCCCAATACCTCTGGAGCCATCAGGATGGCGACACTGTAAAACTCACCACCGGCGAAACCGTCAAATTCAAGGCGGTAGATTCACAAAGAACCAGATTGGGCATGAAGTGGACGCACACCATCAACCCAAAAACCCACGCCTACCTCGGCGCGGCATGGGAACACGAATACGCCGGCAAGGCAAACGCCAGCATCTACGGCTACAGACTGGACGCGCCCAAGCTGAAGGGAGATACGGGAATGGCGGAAGTTGGGCTGACGGTAACGCCCGCCGCCAACAAAGCAGGCTGGGCGATGGATTTGGGGGTGCAAGGGTATGGTGGCAGACGGGAGGGCATTACGGGGAGTTTGAGGGTGAGGTATCGGTTTTAACGAGGATTTCCCTTTACCCTTGCGGGGAAGGGGATGGTTCGTAGGGGCAGGTTTCAAACCTGCCCGCCGTTGCGTCATCGGAACGCGCAGGGCGGGTTTGAAACCCGCCCCTACAGAGTTGGGCGTCAGGTAGGGCGCGTTCTCCGAACGCGCCGGATGTAACGTCCGGCTGTGTCGGAGAAACAGCCCTACCTGAACCACGGAGCAGGTTGGGGCGGGGTCAGGCGGGGCGGGATCGAAGAACACGCCGGATGTACGTCCGGTTCTCCCCTCGTGGATAAGGGGATGTTTCGTAGGGGCGGGGTTGGGCGGGGCGTTATGCCTTGCGGGGCATCGTCAGTATTTCAATGTGGCATTTATGTGATTGCCCTGTGACGTATTGATGGCGTTGTGCGATTTAGAGGTTTTCAGGTAAAGCGGTTTCTCCGAAACCGCCGGGCGTAACGTCCGGCGCGCTCGGAGCGTGCGTCCTACCTGAAAATGTGTGTCCCCGCTCCCCTTGTGGGCAAAGGGAATATAGCGTTACTCCCCGATCACATCCGTCCCCTTGGGGGGCGTGAAGGTGAATAATCCGGGCGGCAGTTTGGGATTTTGTTGTTGCCGGGAAAATTGCAGGCGCGTGGTTTGACCGAAGTTGTCGAATAGTTCCATTTTTTCCAGTTTGCCAGCGGTGCCAAATCCCAAACGGATTTTTTCAAAGCTGGTGTCCGCGCCTTTTTTGGGGCGGGCTTCGACCCAATCCAGCGACTCTGCCTTGCCGGATTCGGTGAGGTCGAACTGGCGCAGTACGTCGTCGCTCGTCCCCATCAACAAAGCCGCTGGCGTCGCGCCCAGCGCTTGCCCCATCTCTTTGACCGTGACCTGTTCCAGTTCGGGGTCGTGCAGCCAGATTTTTTTGCCGTCTCCGACGATTAACTGGACGTAGGGTTGCGTGATTTCCCAACGGAATTTGCCGGGTTTCAGGATGGCCATTTTGCCTTTTGAAAGCTGCGGCGCGCGGCTGTTCACCCCTTGTACGCTTTGGGAAAATTCCGCCTGAAAACTTCGCGTACCCGCCAGAAAGTTTTTCAGGCTTTCCAGCGCGTCTGCGTGCGCCATATCGGGAACCAGCGCCAACAGCGTTAAAAACGTCAAAAATCCTTTTTTCATTCGTCCCCCTCCGGCGCGCGCGCCAGAACTTCCCGACCGCCGCGACCGTCCATTGCGGAAACCAGTCCGGCGCGTTCCATCGCTTCAATCAGTCGTGAAGCGCGGTTGTAGCCAATCCGCAGATTGCGTTGCACGAGCGAAATGGAAGCGCGCTGACTTTTCAGCACGACTTCAACGGCCTGGTCGTACAGCGCGTCATTTTCCGCGTCGTCGTCGCCCTCTTCTCCCCCTGCTCCGCCGCCATCGTCATCCAGACTGCCCGTAAGAATGTCGCTGATGTATTCGGGCGCGCCGGATTGTTTCAATTGTTCGACGACGCGATGCACTTCATCATCGGTAACGAACGCGCCATGCACACGGGTGGGATAGCCGGTGCCGGGCGCGAGGTAGAGCATGTCGCCCTGCCCCAGCAAGGCTTCCGCGCCCATCTGGTCGAGCACGGTGCGCGAGTCAATTTTGCTGGAAACCTGAAAGGAAATGCGGGTGGGAATGTTCGCCTTGATGAGTCCGGTAATCACATCGACGCTGGGACGCTGCGTCGCCAGAATCAGGTGCAGACCGGCGGCGCGCGCCTTTTGCGCCAGACGGGCAATCAGTTCTTCCACCTTCTTGCCCACCACCATCATCAAATCCGCGAGTTCGTCGATGACCACGACGATACAGGGCAGCACGGCAAGCGGCTCCGGCGTTTCCGGCGTCAGGGTCAGCGGGTTGGCGAGATGCTCACCCCGTTTTTCCGCCTCGCGCACCTTGGCGTTGAATCCGGCGAGATTTCTGACGCCCAGGGCGCTCATCAGCTTGTAGCGGCGTTCCATTTCGCCCACGCACCAGTTCAGCGCGTTCGCCGCCTGCCGCATGTCGGTGACGACCGGCGCGAGCAGGTGCGGAATGCCCTCGTAGATGGAGAGTTCCAGCATTTTCGGGTCAATCAGGATGAGCCGCACGGTGTCCGGTCCGGATTTGTAGAGCAGCGACAGAATCATCGCGTTCACGCCCACCGACTTGCCCGAACCCGTTGTGCCCGCCACCAGCAAATGCGGCATCCTGGCGAGGTCGGCGACAATCGGCAGACCGCCGATGTCCTTGCCCAACGTCACCGTGAGCGGACTCGCCATGTCGTTCCATGCCTTGCTGGAAATGATTTCAGAAAGTTTGACCGTCTGTCTGCGGGGATTCGGCAATTCCAGCGCCATGCAGGATTTGCCCGGCACGGTTTCCACCACGCGGATGGACACCAGCGCCAGCGCGCGCGCCAAATCACGGGCGAGATTGACAATCTGCGAGCCTTTGACGCCTGTGGCGGGTTCGATTTCGTAACGGGTTACGACCGGCCCCGGCAGCGCCGCCAGCACTTTGACCGCCACGCCGAAATCGGCGAGTTTGCGTTCGATCAGGCGCGAGGTGAATTCCAGGGTATCCGCCGCCACGCTGGCGCTCTGCGGTGGAATCGGGTCGAGCAGATGCAGGGGCGGCAATTGACCGCCGGCAATGGCTTCGGGAAACAGCGCCGCCTGTTTTTCGCGTCCGATGCGTTTTTCCGCCTTGGGCGAAACCTTTTCCATGGGTTCGGCGCGTTCAATCAGGATGGGTTCCTTGAATTCCCCCCGCCGTTTTTCCTGCTCCACCACCGCTTCGCGCCGTTCCGCCACGCTCTTGCCGATGCGCTGATCCTGCCAGCGTTCGTACAGCCCTTTTACACCCAGATAAATCCTTTCCAGAACGCCGCCCAGACGCTCGAAAAACCACATCCACGACATGCCGGAAAACATGCTCCACCCCACCGCCACCGCCGCCAGCAAAAGCAGGGTTGCGCCCAACGCGCCCATCGCGCCTTTCAGAAAATTCGCGGTTTCCAACCCCAACAACCCGCCCGCATGTGAGGGCAGCGCGAAACCGTGCGAATGAAAACGCAAGGCTTCCAGCGCGGAACTGGCGACCAGCAACACAACAAAGCCCGCCAGCGCGATGTAAAAGGGACGCCGGTCAACCTTCCCGCCCTCGCCCCCCGCGCCAAAGGAACTGGACTGCAAAGCGTTCAGCCCGTTCAAATGCCGATAGCCCCACCAGACGAACATCAGGCAAAGCGCAATCCACCACCATGCGGAAATGCCGAACACGAACAACAGGACATCCGACACCCACGCCCCCGCCCTGCCCGCCGGGTTCTGGATGATGACCGCCCCCGTCGCCTGCGACCAGCCAGGGTCGGAGGCGTGGTAGCCCCACAGGGACAACGCCAGAAACAACGCCAACGCGCCGACAATCAGCCAGCGCGATTCCTGCAACAAAAAACCGATTTTTTCGGGCAGGGGATGCGGATTTTCCTGCCTGCGTGAAGAGACTGCCATGCGCGACTCCGATAATGTTTTTGACATGAAACGCATACCGTCAATACGGTATGATACGCTTGAATTTCATTGAGTTAGAAGCGTTTTATAAAGTTTTACTTGAATTGTGTTCGGGTTCTGAAAAGACGATTGCCACAATCTTGCGTTCCCGCTTTCGCAAGAGGCGATTGGAGATCCCCATTATAATGGTTGCCCATTCCCCCGCATTTCATCCTTTTATGAGCGCACACGCCAGCAAAACCCTGGAAACCTTTCCCAATCCCAACCCGGAACGGGATTATCACATCCACATGCAGATTCCCGAATTCACCTGTCTTTGCCCCAAGACCGGACAGCCCGATTTCGCCACCCTGACGCTGGATTACATCCCCGACCAGCTTTGCGTGGAACTCAAAAGCCTGAAACTCTACATCTGGTCGTACCGCAACGAAGGCGCGTTTCACGAAGCCGTCACCAACCGCATTCTGGACGACCTCGCCGCCGCCACGCGCCCCCGCTTCATGCGCCTGACCGCAAAGTTTTACGTGCGCGGCGGCATTTTTACGAACGTCGTCGCGGAACACCGCAAAACTGACTGGCAACCCGCGCCAAGGGTAGATTTGAGCCAGTTCGCGGCGGATTCCAACACCCGCGACTAACCCCGCAAGGAAAGCCGCCATGTCCCCCCACCCCTTTTCCCCAAGCCAGCAGGACGAATTTTTTTTGCGCCGCGCTCTTGAACTGGCGCGGGAAAATGTGGAACGGGGCGACGGCGGGCCCTTCGGCGCGGTGATTGTGCAAGACGAACACATCATTGCCGAAGGCTGGAACAAGGTCATTGCCGCGCGCGACCCCACCGCCCACGCGGAAATCGAAGCCATCCGCGCCGCCTGCCAGCGGATTCAACATTTCCACCTGCAAGGCGCCACCCTCTACGCCTCCTCCGAACCCTGCCCCCTCTGCCTCGCTGCCGCTTATTGGGCGAGAGTGGCGCGTATTGTGTATGCCAACGACCGCAACGAAGCCGCCGCCGTCGGCTTTTGCGATGACGACCTCTACGAAGAATTCCACCTTCCGCCAGAATCCCGCCGCATCCCCTGCCAACACCTGAAACTCACCCACGCTAACGCCCCATTTGAAGCCTGGCGCACAAGCCCGCGTAGACAGGATTACTGAACGGACGGCAAGACCAAGGGAAAAATCAGGAAAATCGGAGGCGCTCCAATTTCCCCTCAAAGACTATCCAGCGGGCTGGCAACGCCCCGCCCGCCTCTATTCAGAACATGGGTATAAATCATGGTCGTGGAAACATCCGCGTGTCCCAAAAGCTCCTGCACAGTGCGGATGTCATAACCCCCTTCCAGCAAATGCGTGGCGAAAGAATGACGCAAGGTGTGCGGCGTGGCGGGCTTGACGATGGCGGCAGCCAACACCGCTTTTTTCATCGCGCGCTGCAACAGCTTTTCATCCATATGATGCCGCCGTTCCTTGCCGCTACGCGGATCGAGCGAATAACTGCCCGCCACAAAAACATACTGCCAGCCCCAACTCGTTGTCGCTTCGGGATACTTTCGCGCCAGCGCGTCCGGCAAATAAACCCCGGACATCCCCTTGGCAAAATCATCGTCGTACAGCCGCCGCCGCGTCTGCAAATGCGCCTGCAACGGAGCCGATAAAGCCTGCGGCAGCATCGTGACGCGATCCTTACCGCCCTTACCGTCACGAATCAGAATCTCCGCCCGCTCAAAATCCACGTCCTTGACCCGCAAGCGCACACATTCCATCAAACGCATCCCCGTCCCGTACAGCAGACGCGCCATCAGACCATGCGTCCCCTGCATCCGATCCAGCACCGCCGCCACCTCGCGCCGCGTGAGCACCACCGGCAACCGCGCCGGACGTTTGACACGCACGACATTTTCAAGCCAGGGAAGATTGACGCCCAACACTTCCCGGTACAAAAAAAGCAAGGCCGACAAAGCCTGATTCTGCGTCGCCGCCGCCACATGCCCCTCAACCGCCAGATACGTCAAAAACGCCTCCACCTCAACCGCGCCCATGTCAGCAGGATGGCGCTTGTGATGAAACAAGATAAACCGCCGCGCCCACTGGACATATTGATGTTCAGTCCTTATGCTGTAGTGCTTCAACCTCAAGCGTTCCCGTACCTGGTCGAGCAATTTTGGAGATTGTGTAGTGGCGACAGGCATGATAAATTCTGAAAGTTGTTGAAAATCAGTGAGGTAGACATGAAAAAACGTTGTTATACACCTTTTGAAATTGAGTATACACCTGTCAAGGTGTATACTGAACGTTCGCCTCGTCCAATACCACAAGCATTTTTTCGGGGTATCAAGTGGCGCATCTTCGTTGTACCGCAAGCGGTTTGCGCGTTCTGGTCATTTCAGCGCGGCAGATACGTCCCCATTTCATTTTGCGCTGTTTCAAACCCTCGCCTCCCGACGTTCTTGCTTCGTAGAGCGTTTCGTGCAAAAGTCTAACTTTTCGTCCAAGCGGACGCCGCTGTCGCGGCACCGCTTAACTCAAACGTTAGGTTTCATATGTGGCCGTTTGATCAGCCCCCGAACTGCGCGACAGTTGTCTCGAACAGTGTTATCGAGAGACGGAAGCCAATACTTCATGTCGCCCATGACGAAGACGATCATGGATGGCAATTTTTGGACAACGAGAGCGAGGAACTTGATGACTTATGCATTGTCTGCCTAAGGCACATCCTGGAAGTTGATCCTTCGATGGCCGGCCTTGCAGACCTTGAGCCTGGGTGGCAAGCAACGCGCGCTAATATCAACTCCGAATGGATAATTGAACGTGCACCTCGTGAAGAGAATGAAGATGAAACCTAACCCTTCGGTCAA
>JAITSU010000111.1 GCA_031287525.1 Zoogloeaceae bacterium
TTCTTCGCGGCATTTTCCGCGACATCGGAGAAGATGTTTTCCTGCAATGGAAGGTCAAGGTTCATGAGTTATCCCCTGCGTTTTGAATAAAAGAAGTTGAAAAGCGGAATGCGGAAACGTCCACGGAAGTTATCTATTCCGTTTGCAAAGACTTGAATAAGCTGATCTTGCGCTCCTGCACCAAGTTTGTTTGAAACCACGTAACGTCGGGTTCGGTAGTAAACACGACTGCGCCAGATGGCGGATTCCGGCTTCTTGTTTTTACGTTCATCTTCGGCAAGATCGACCAAATTCAGAAAGCCGTAGACGTACCCGGTTGACAGACGACAGGCTCGATCGAGTCGTTCAATTTCGGCTTCGCACGAAGCAAGTTCAGACCATTCTTTGTCCCAAGAAACAACCTGCCCATACACGCTCACCGCATTCTTGGCCTTCGCCCCGTCGCATTCATAGCCCTTGACCGTCTCCAGCGCGGTTTCCGCCTGTTCCGCCAAGGCATGTACCGGATGTCCGGGTTTGGTAGTGACGATGCCCGCTGAAAAATGGATTTCCGGGTTTTCGGCGACGAAGGCTTTGAAGTGCGTTGCCATTTCCGCCGCCAATTTTTGAGTGCTACGCCACGGACCAATCAGGAAAAAGTCATCACCACCAGCAAACACCGTGTAGGTGTCCGGGTAGTTTTCCTTGCAGAAGGCAGGTAGCCAAACGGCGAAAAAGGCGTTCATCTGGCGGGACAGCGCCGCCATTTTGGCAAAGGTGTTTTTCTCCAGCCCTTTCTGGAAAATCAGACCGAGGTTGTCGACGTCGCCTTTCAGGGTTGCCAAGGCAATCTGCCCAATCCAGGTTTTTCCGTCATCGTCCAAAACCCGGTCTTCACAAGCCAGATGATTGAAAGTCTTGGGTGCGAGGCGTTTCACTTCGGCGGCGTCTGTATCGCGGTATTTGTCGCTTAACAGTAGGTCGTCGGATTCAAACTGCGGCACATAAGCGTTGATGTAACGACGGGCGTAGCCGTGCCAGAGCGTGTCGGTCAGATTCTCCGGCAGGGAAAAATCCCAACAGCGTACCAGCCCGCCGTTGCGGGCAAGTTCACCGAATTTGCCCGTGACTTCCTCGTCTTCGGTGAAGCCGATACGATAGCCAAACACGGGGACTTCCAGCGTCTTCACGCTGCCTTTGTACAGTTCCGCTTCGTCGCGCACTACCAGCAGACGATCTTTGTGTGCCAGTTCCGTGCCCATTGTGATCTGGTCACGGGAAAGCGGCGCGGAACCTTGTTCATCCGCTGGCAAACGGGAGCTATACGGGCAAACGCCATGTGGATATTCGATGGCAAACACGCACGGCGCATCCTCCGTCAGAGCAAAACGAGAAAGCTTGGCACGGTCAAGGCCATCAAGCAGACGATCCATCAGAGCACTAAATCGACCTTCAGGAAATTCATCACAGTGCTTGGTCTTGAAGTCGTTACAACAAGCTTCTTCAAACGCAAACCCTAGCCCAGCCAAACCAAAGGTGTTATCCAGAAACCATTTATCCAGTTCCTTGCGAACATTTTCCAGTCTTTTGCGTACATCCGGCGTATTGGGCGCGACAATCAAAAACCTGCCCGCCGCGTTGGTGATTTGTGAGGTCGAGGGCAGTTCGCAGTCTTCCAGCACCTTGAGCGCCGCCAGTTCGGTAAAGAGCGATACCTGAAACGAGCGGCCACGTAGCAACTTGGCTGCATTTTTGTTGGTTTCCGCGCCTTCGGAAAAGATGAAATCCTGAATGCCGAAAAAGTCGCCTTGCACGAGCAGGAATTTATTTTCGTTCCAATCGGCGCGTTCTTTGTGCTGGCAGATGGCGTCCGCGTCGCTCAAATTATCCTGTGCAACATGCCAAACATGCCAGCGCCAGAGCGCCACGGCAAAAGCCGCCGTCGCCTTGCTGTGGTCGTAGAGCGAGACTTCCGGCTTGTTCTTGCCGAAGGTTGAAGACGGGATGGCATGCGTGTAGCTCTGCCAGAGCGTATCCAGATGGTCAAGCCAGAGCGGCCATTGTTGGCGGTGTGACTTGGGGATTTTCTCCAGAGCCTTGAGAAAATCCTCCCACAAAGCGCGGTACTCCGCTTGCGCCGGTTCGTTTTGGTTCGGCTCGTAGCCGTCGCGCTTGACCGGAAAAAGGTTTTTCGGTGACAAGGGTTGCAAGCGATAACGCCAATGAAAATCGGCGGCTGCATCAGGGCGCTTGGCATTTTCCGCAAGACGTACCTGCTCGAAGAGTGTCCACAAACGCGCCTGAAAATGGTTGCGCCCGGTGTAGCTTTCTTCGGCATTGTTGTATGTCTCGAAATCCTCGCGCTCAAAACCGGAAGCCACACGGTCAGCCGTGGCGATAATCCATTGCAGCAGGGTCTCCGGCCTGTGGTGCATGGCGGCGGCATTTACCAGCGAATCCGTGATTTCGCCTTCACCCTGCCGACTGGAAAAAGGCGCAGTTTCCGCACGAATGAGGTCGGGCGCACTCTTTTCTACTTCATCCATAAAAAGCGCCGTCCACGCCGCATGTCGGTGGCTGTGGTAGCCGCCCTGTTCGTGCCACTTACAGTAGTTCGTGACATGAGCCTCCAGCCGATCACGCTCAACCTCCGGCACGGCACGTTCAGCAAATTTACCCAAGTCATGCAATAGCGCCGCGAAAGCGACACGACAGGAGGAGTCAAGAAAGGATGTGTTCATGGCAGGCGTTCTTTGTTTTCATCAAGACAGGATAATAACGAAATTTTTCCTGCTTTCCTGTTTGGCAAGCTTGCGGCATATCAGGAATCAGAAGACAGGGGTCAAAAAATGGGCAATTCATCGCCCACATCGGCGGGCGTGTCGGGGCTGGCGTCCAGCCAGACATCGAAAGCTGCCACCTCGCCACGCGCCATGCGTTTGCGAAAGTAGCTGTATTCAAACAGGGATTCGGGAACACGCTCAATAAACCTCATTGCCTGACCTCTTTCGCGTGGTATGTTTGATAAATTCAACCCGCAGTCCATGCAGCGCTGCGCCCGTTATTTTATGGCATTGGAGTTCGCGCATGATTCTTTTTCTGGATTTCGATGGCGTATTGCATTCGGAACTGGCCGCCGAAGCGGACTTGTTCGGTCTTTTGCCGCGCTTCGAGTCCATCCTGCGCGACTTCCCCGATGTGCAAATCGTCATTAGCTCAAGCTGGCGCGAGAATGCTTCGCTGGATGATTTACGCGCAAGATTCTCGCCCGACATCGCCCGACGCATCATTGGCACAACGCCGGTCATCCCGCGCGTCAAACAGATGGTGGCGCATCGTGAGCAGGAAATTCTGAACTGGCTGGAATCTGCCGGGAAAAGGCGCGAACCCTGGCTGGCGCTGGATGATACGGAATGGCAATTCAAAGACCACCGCGACCACCTCATCCTTTGCGTCCGACATCGGGGACTGGATGATGCGGTCGAGGCGGCATTGCGGGTAAGGTTGTCGGGGCGGGCGTCCACATAGGGCGGTAAATCTATGGAAGGCGCGTAACCAAATGCCTGCGCGTTATTGCTTCAAACAGGCATTCAAACTATCCGCGTCAGACGACTCAAAATAGCTAACAAAGCATTCAGCCTGCTTTCTGCGTGCATCGGGGAGCTTGGCGATAAGTGGGCTGACTTCCTCGAAAGACCAATTCCAGCCAGCATCTTCATCAGAGCTAGTCCCCTGAATCGCATCCTGCACGGTTTGTAGCGGCGTTTTTTCATCTGCCAGCCAGATGATGAAAGACATGATGGCGTTGCCTGGGCTGGAAGTACCAAGCCGTGCCTGCACTGCTTTTGCGCGCTGAACTGCATCCTGATTTCGCCCCAGAACCAATGCCGCTTCCGCAGCATTTGCCTGAGCAATGACAACCAGTTCCAAAATATCGGCGCCAGCATCAGCCTTATTGAAACGCCGCACAAACTCGTCGTAGACAGCAATCGCTTCCTCCAGTTTGCCTTGTTCACTCAACTCAACAGCATTACGTGCCATGAGAAGAAGCAGGTCAACATCTACCTTCTCCTTCGTAGCCTCTTCCACATCCTGCACCTGCTCCTGACCTTTTTCATCGGCAAGCGGGTTGCAGGCAGATGCCGCAAAAACGAGTGCGAACATCGCAAACCCTGTAAGCAGCTTTCTGGATTCAATAAATTTCATTGCCTGATTTTCCTCCGGGTGTGTTTGGCAATCTAACCCGCAACCCATGTCGGGCTACGTTTGCCGGCGCGTATTTAATCAGCCACGCATAAAGTTCGTCAACTCACGCATCTTCAAATTTTACTCCCCTACGATTTAATCCCCGCCACCCGCCACCATTGCCGCAGCAGCGCCTTGATCGACGGTGTGCGCCACGCGCCATGCGTTTGCGGAAGTAGCTGGCAGTTTTAAGCGCAGAAACCTTTTCCGCAATGACCGTCACGAAAAACTGGTTCATCGACACCTTTTCTTCTTCCGCCACGGTACGGGCGTATTCAAACTGACAAGCGCATTCGCCCGACCATTGAGCGCAGTTTCCAGCACCATTTCGTCAGCGGCGGCGTGTTTGCGGACGTCACAGATAATAGAGCTGTACCGGCTCAACATGCAGACAAAGCGCATCCAGAAAGTCATCCGTCATCGCCAACGTACTTCCCCCTGGTTGCAAGTGTTCAGGGCGTTTGAGTACGGCTTCGTATTCCAGCAGCAGAGGCACGGAAGCCAGCGCAGTAAAGCACCCCTCGCGCAACGCGCCCGCAACACGGCAAACGATGCGCCCCGATTGCCGCATGCAGCAGAAACGAGGATATTGGTATCAAGCACGACCCTCATAATATCGCATATGATATTAAACACTCTAATACGGTGGCGCGAGGCGTCGAAAGCCGTGCCATAGCACGACCAGAAGAAAAAACAGGTTGCGCGGAATAGAGAGTAGCCAAAGGTATCGAACCCCTCCCGATGATTGTCCGGTTTGTACAAGCTGGCTTAATTGTTCGGCTACTTTTTGCAGTAACGCCACGTTAATCGGGGCATCGCAAATGCCATCCCTCCAGTTTTGCGGGATGCCCGTTACGCCAAAACCTGCTCCGGCAAGCGCGCCTGCAATGGCGGCAACCGTGTCTGTATCGCCACCACATCCGATGACGGATTCCAATGTGCTCTGAAAATCGCCAAAGTGTCGATACCATGCGTAAATCGCTACCGGCACCGTGTGATACACATAGCCGCTGACGCCTTTTTGCAAACCCAGTCGGTCGGCAAAGTCGATGACAGAAACATTCTCCTGCCAAGCCAGCCGCATTTGCTCGACCTGCTCGCGCCATGCTTCGTCGGGCTGCCTATTTGCATGTACATGTAACGTCTGGATGATTTCATTTAACGGCGGCAATTGTGCCGAATTGCGTTGAATCAACAGCGCCGCAATATCCGCAACCGCCAATGCGCCCATCAGAGCTTTCGGGTCGGTATGTGTCAAACGTGTTGAGGCGGCAACGAAAGTAGCGCGTTTTTGGGCGTCGGCAAACACAGCGCCGAAAATCGCGGCGCGCATTGCCGCGCCATTACCGGCGGAAAATACGCCGCTATGTTGTGGCGAAAACCCGCACCAGAGTTTGAGGCAGGCTTTTATGGTTGCCATGCCGATTCCTGCCGGAAGCCGTAAAAACCACCATCGCAAGCGCCATGCCAGTTTTTTCGCAAAGCGGGTTGCATCGTCCGTTTCGTCGAGCAAGGCTTGCGCCGCCATGAACGTATGCTCGGTATCGTCGCTCACCATGCCTCGCCCTGGCAGCAGACGATGGCGCAAACGCCCCGACAACAAGCGTTTTGCCCGCTGCCGCGAGATGCCTTCATAGGGCAAACCGATGGCATCGCCTACGGCAGTCCCAATCAGAATTCCGGCAATGCGGTCTTTGAGCGAGGTGGATTCTGCGCCAACCGCTACTGTTTGCAGATTGCTCATCCGCCGCCACTCTCTGACACCTTAATCCCCGCCGCCTGATTCCTGACGCGGTACAGCCGGACAACCGGATAGACGAGCAGCAACACGGCGAAGGTCACGGCGAATAGCGGCCAGCGCGTGGGGTGGTTCCATTCGTTTCTCAGGCGGGCGCGTTCGGTGTGGTCGAGGCGTTGGTATTTCAGGCTGTTGTTGCCGACATCGTTGGGTTTGCGGTTTTTCAGCCAAACGTGCGCGAGGGTGTAGGTTTTGGGGTGGAAGGCGAAAATCCAGGGGACATCGTGTTGCAAAATCCGGTTCATGCGGCGGATGAGCGTCAGGCGTTCCGGCGCGCTTTCCATGCTTTTCATTTCGAGAAACAGGCGGTCGAATTCGGGGTTCTCGTAGTTGGCGTGATTTCCGCCGCCGTGCCGCACTTGGCTTTCGCTGCCTTGCAGCAGGAAGAAGAAGTTTTCCGGGTCGGGATAATCGGCGTTCCAGCCCAGAAAGAACATCTGCGCTGCGCCTTTGGAGAGTTTTTCCTGAAAGCGGTTGTAGTCGGTGGAACGCACCACGAGTTGCGCGCCGATTTTCTGGAATTGGCGGGCTTGCCAGTCCAGCCTTGATTTGTCGCCCATGCCGCCGCTGGTGGTGTCGAGATTGACGATGAGCGCCTCGCCGGTTTTGGCGTTGCGTCCATTTGGCCAGCCCGCTTCCGCGAGCAACTGCCTTGCCGTTTCGATGGATTTGCGGCGGGGCTTGCCGTCCACCCAGTCGTAGACATAGGGATTGATGCCCGCCTCGCCTTCTTCAAAGCCGAAAATGCCGGGCGGGACGGGACTCATGCCGGGGATGCCACGCCCGTTCATGAAAATGGAGATGAATTCTTCCCCGTCGATGGCAATGGCGATGGCTTGCCGCAGTTTGGTCGCCGCCGCGCTATTTCCCCCCAGTAACGGATCGGTCATGTTAAACCCCATGTAAAAAATGGTGGGGCGCACGGAAGTCAGGAGACGAATGCCTTTCGCCTGCATGTCGTCGGTCAAATCCACTTCGCCGCCGATGGCGATACGCACAGCCTGGTCGAAGTTGTCGGAAGCGATGCCGGATGCGTCGTAATAGCCTTGCAGAAACTTGTTCCAGTAGGGAATCGCCTCTTTTTCGCGGGTAAAGACGGCTTTGTCGATGAAGGGCAACGCCTGCCCGCAATCGGCGAGCAATCCGGCGGCGGCGTCTTCCGGTTCGCCTTCGCAGGGATAGGTTTCGCCTTGGAAATACGGGTTACGGGTCAGCACCATGCGCCGATTGGGGTCGTTTTCGGTGAGCATGAAAGCGCCGCTGCCGACCGGCCACCAATCCAGGGTCAGATTTTTTTCCGCCATCCCCGGCTGGCTGAAAAAGCGGTCGGCTTCGCGCGGCACGGGGGCAAAAAAGGGCATGGCGAGCCAGTAGGCGAATTGCGGATCACGCCCCTTGATGCGGATGCGGAAAGTGTAGGAATCGACGGCTTCGACGCCCGTGAGGGGAAAGGCGTCGAGGTCAAGCCATTCGTCGGGTTGCTGGCGATTGGCGGCGTTCAGCGCCGCGCCCAGTTCGCGCAGCCCGACGATTTTTTCCGCCATCATGCCGAAAATGGGCGAATGCAGGCGCGGGTGCGCGAGGCGCTTAATCTGGTAAATGTAATCGGCGGCAACCAGTTCGCGCGTGCCGGTCACAGGAAAATCACCGACGCCGAATTTATCCGCCAGGTCTTCACGGCTCAATGTGAGATACAGCGGCTTGCCATCGGCATCCTGCGCGAAGGCGGGATGCGGCTGGTACCGTTGACCGGGATTCAGACGCAATTCGTAGACGCTCTCCGCCACCTTTTCCGCTGGCGCGTCATGCGGCAGGCGGCGACCTTTGGCGTCGTACAGCTCCGGCTCCGGCACTTTGTCCACGGTAGCGGGGATGAGTTCATAGGGGCGTTTCAAATAATGGTATTGCAGCGGCGGCGCGTAAATCTGGGTAATGAAGGTGAATTCATCTTCGGTGTAGGACATCGCCGGGTCAAGGTGACGGGGACGTTCGGTGAAGGCGGAATACAGAATGTTGTCGTCCGCTTCGGAGAGCGGATAAGGGTCGTTCCAGATTTCGCCGCAGGCAACGAGCAGGAACGCGGTAGACAACAGCAGGGCTTTGGGGACTGCGGCAAGGTTTGCAAACATGGGCAACATGACGGTCAGGACAGGAATGAGCGATGATACCCAGTTCCCGGAAAAACGTGCCGAAAACCATTAGAATACGCATCCTTCGCCACCCATCGTTATGCCATGCCCGACGCTTCCACGCTCAATTTCAAGCCTGACCTGCTGATTCATGCCCGCTGGATTGCCCTCGCGCACCGCGAAACCCTGCTGGAACAGCACGCCGTCGCCATCGCGGACGGGCGCATCATCGACATTCTGCCGTCGCATGTGGCGCGCGAACGCTATGACGCCAGGGAAACGGTAACGCTGGCGGAACATCTGCTCATCCCCGGACTCATCAATCTGCACACCCACGCCGCGATGAGCCTGATGCGCGGCATGGCGGACGACATTCCCATGATGCGCTGGCTGCAAGAGCGCATCTGGCCTGTTGAGCGCGCGCTGGTTTCGCCCGAATTCATCAGCGACGGCACACGCCTCGCCTGCGCCGAGATGCTGTTGGGCGGCATTACCTGCTTCAACGACATGTATTTTTTCCCCCACGCCGCAGCCGAAGCTGCCGTGGAATTGGGGATGCGCGCCGTGCTGGGCGTCACTGTGCTGGAATTTCCTTCCGGTTACGCGAGCGACGCCGCCGATTATCTCGACAAGGGACTGGCGGCGCTGGACGCCTGGCGTGAGCATCCGCTCATTAACTTCTGCCTCGCTCCGCACGCGCCTTACAGCGTGAGCGACGCGAGTTTTGAAAAAATCCAGATTCTGTCCGCCCAACTGGAAGTGCCCGTGCATGTGCACATTCACGAAACCACCGACGAAATCCGGCAACATCTGGAAGAACACGGTTGTCGCCCCCTGCATCGTCTGAACAGACTGGGACTGCTGGGACCGCAACTGATCGGCGTACATGCCGCGCATCTGCTGGACGACGAAATCGCCGCCCTGGCGCGTAACAATTGTAACGTCGCCCACTGCCCGACTTCCAATCTGAAACTGGGTTGCGGCATCGCGCCCATTGGCGAAATGCTGGCGGAAAACATCAATGTAGGATTAGGCACAGACAGCGCCGCCAGCAACAATCGCCTCGACCTGCTCGCGGAAATGCGCCTCGCCAGCCTGCTCGCCAAGGGCAAAAGCGGCGACGCCAGCATTGTTCCGGCATGGAAGGCGCTGCAAATGGCAACGCTGGCGGGGGCGCGGGCGTTGGGGCTGGAGCGCGACATCGGCTCCATCGAAATCGGCAAATATGCCGACCTCACCGCCGTTCGCATGGACACGCTGGAACTTTCGCCCTGCTTCGACCCCGTTTCCCACCTCATCCATTGCGCCGGACGCGAAGATGTCAGCCACGTATGGGTGCAGGGCAGATGTTGTGTTTTCGACAAGACACTCCTGCATTGTGAAAATGCCAATTTGAAAAATAACGCCCGACTGTGGCACAATCGCATAGTTACGCACCTCCAACCGAATGCGACCTGAAAGCAAACAAACCGCGTTCCGGTTTCTTCAATAACAATCCACGCAAGGAAACAACATGATCAAGAAAATCGCCAGAAATTCCCTCGCTATCGTCCTGTTGGCGACCGTCGGCATCACCGCCGTACAAGCCCAGGAACGTGTTTATGTCATCGACCAACGCGATGTTGTCGCCGTCAGCGGCACCGGCCTCTGCTGGCGCACCGGCTACTGGACACCCGCCGCCGCCGCCAACGATCCCGCTGGCTGCCAATGCGACCGTGACCTGCTCCCCGCCGGCAAGTGCTCCGGCGCTGCCGCGACGCCCGCGACGCCCACACAACCCGCTGCGCCCGGCACTCGTCCCGTCACTTCCGGCAAGATAACGATTGCCGCTGACGCGCTGTTCGACTTCAACAAAGCCGTGCTGCGTTCCGAAGGCAAGGCAAAACTTGACGAACTGGCTGCCAAGTCCGGTGAAATCAACCTCGAAGTCATCCTCGCCACGGGTCACACCGACCGCATCGGCAAAGACCGCTACAACCAACAGCTCTCTGAAAAACGCGCCGCCGCCGTCAAGCAATATCTGGTCAGCAAGGGCGTTGAAGCCAACCGCATCTACACCGAAGGCAAGGGTGAAACCCAACCCGTCACCGGCGACCAATGTAACAACCTGGGCGCTGAAAGCGGTCGCAACAAGAAACTGGTTGAATGCCTGCAACCCGATCGTCGCGTTGACATTGAACTGATTGGCACCACCAAATAAGTGACAAAAATGAGCAGCCTCGCTGCTTCCACAAAAGCCCTGCCTTCCGCGCAGGGCTTTTTCTTTTCTGCGCTATGATGCGGTCTTGCTGGCAGAACCCGTTCCATTTTTCTCATACACCACTTCACCATGACCCACGCAACCAACGTCGACCCCAAAGAACTCGCCAAATTCGGAGACCTCGCCCACCGCTGGTGGGATCCGCAAAGTGAATTCCGTCCCCTGCACGACATCAACCCCCTGCGCCTCGACTGGATTGATCGCCGTGTCCCGCTCGCCGGAAAAACCGTCCTCGATGTCGGCTGCGGCGGCGGACTGCTCACGGAAGGCATGGCCACGCGCGGCGCGCGTGTGACCGGCATCGACCTGTCCGAAAAACCCCTGGGCGTCGCCCGTCTGCACCTGCTGGAAAGCGGTCTGGAAGTCGATTACCGGCAAATCTCCGCCGAACAGATGGCAACCGAAGCGCCGGGCAGCTTCGATGTCGTGACCTGCCTGGAAATGCTCGAACATGTCCCCAACCCCACGAGCACCATCCGCGCCTGCCAACAAATCTTAAAACCCGGCGGCGTCGCTTTTTTCTCCACCCTGAACCGCAACCCAAAATCCTACCTGTTCGCCGTCCTCGGCGCGGAATACCTCCTGAAACTTCTGCCCAAAGGCACCCACGACTACGCGCGCTTCATCAAGCCCTCGGAACTCACTCGCTATTGCCGCGAAGCTGGTCTGGAACCAGAATGCCCCATCGGTTTAAGCTACAACCCGATCACGCAAAACCACCGTTTGACCGATGACCTTGGCGTAAACTATCTGATGGCTGCCGGAAAGCCGGTTTGACGTGCGGCGGCTTCGCCGCCAGTTGTGTTGGGATACGCTCGCTGGCAAGTCAGGTGCATTGTTCAAAGTAGCTGCTTACCTTGCAGGTATCGCACCAGAAGACATAACACATGCCGCCGCTACCGAAATAAACTTCACCATCCTTGCGGTCGGGGTCTGTGTCGGGAAGTCCGGTATCCAGTTGCAACAAAAACTCCATCGTTTCGCCGCAATGCGGGCAGACGGGAACATCCGGGTTTTGTATCCAACTCGGTTCCCCGCCAAGTCGAAACTGGCTGGCAGGGTCGCCCCATTCCCCACATGCGAAGCGTTCCGGCGTCGGCGCGAGCAGAACGGTCGTTTCCCGAAACGGATAGTCAATATAACGGCGCTCAACCTCGACAAATTCTGCGGGGGCGATTTTTTGTTGAGGATTGCCATTCGCGTCATGCTGATAAAAACACACCCCATAATGGTTAATTTCCGTGATGTACGCCCCCAAAACGAGGCGCGGCAAGCCAGTGACGTGCACGCCTGCCGGAATGGGGTCAAGCGTGAGGATGTGGGAAAAGGGATAGGGTTCGTCCGGTGTCAGCGTAGCGTTACCACCAAAACGAAAACGCTGCTGTATCGGCAATACACTTTTCAAACGCGGATCTTCTTGCGGGAAGCCGTCGCCGCGCACAAAAATGAAGTGATAGGGTTTGTTGGGATAAATGGATACCAATGCGCTGCCTTTGCGTGCAAAACCGACATCTGCCAGATGAACGCGCTGAAAATAATCTTCGTCAATTTCCCACGGCGGGGTTATCTTGTGTGTACGCGCATGCTGCAGGGCAAACAGTATCGTTTCCGGGTCACGGGTATTCATCAGACACATGAAAAGCCGATGGGAAATGGTAAATTCTTTTTTATGGTTACGCTGCTCATCCGCTTCCGTATCCTTGCCGGAAAGCAAGCGCGTCTTGAAAATTTCAATCCGCGCCCTGTCCAACCCACGCCACGCCTGCTCAAATTTGCCATAGCGTTCTTGCAGGGAAATTTCAAAAATAGTTTCGATATACGGATGCAGAAGCTCAGGGAATGGGCGGCAAACATAGTCCAGCACATCACCCGCTGCCGTGTCGGAAATACCATCTTCCTGACATATCGGCACGGCAAGCGCGACCAATGCGCCGAGTTGTTCTTGTGACAGGTAATTCAAGGCGGTGACAAACAGCGTACTGCACTTGTTTCGGCACACCAGAAATTCATGGGCAAATTCAAAAACCTGTACCGGATCGCGCCCGATGCTTTGAAGCTGTTCTTTAAGTCGTTGCCAGACTTGACCTTGCGCCAGAGGAAGTTGCGCCGCAATTTCCTTGCCTATGCCCATGATGATGTGCTCCCTGAATTGAAGTATGCTCTTGTTTTCACAAAACAAATATCAAGATTTCATTTTAGCACGCGGCAAGCGCGGCTTAGAAACATATAGACTGGGTAAGCCGTAAGCATAATCAGCCTTGGGACGACAAGTGTGCATGTTAACATTTGATGTTGGGTTACGCTTCGCTTACCCAACGCGCCGATGTTCCGGGTTAAAAGTAGCGGGAGCATCTTGCTCCCGCCACTTTTCACCGCCACGCCTTCCTGCCCCTTGATGCCGACAATGACGACGATTAAAAAAATGATGGGAAATACGACAAAAGACAACCAGACCAACATGATTCGACCTCCGGGCATTAATTAGATGAAGGAAAGACCAGAAGGCACTATACCGAAAACGCCTTTATGGGGAATCGGCAGCAAGTTGGGTAAACACAGCGCAACCCACCGCCAGACTTACGCACACGCACAACCCGCACACCGAAGTACAACGCCATATATCGAGCCAATCTGATGCGCCGTGCGAAGAAATGGGCAAGCTGGCTCAATACGCGGTTCAAGACGCAAGAAATCGAGGGAAAAGTTGCGCCCTCTGCGCCCAAAGTAACCGCAGGAAATTACAATTTATATGGGATGGCATGAATGGAGAATAGTCTGTTCGGATAATTCCATCGCGCTGGACACCGAAAATACGGGATACGGCAACGCGGAAATAGCTTTGTGTGACGCCTTATGTGCAAGTAGCGATGTCGAATTATCTGAACGGACTAAAACATTGCATGAAAGAATCATGGAGCCGCGCCTGCGCCAAATTCAAATTAACCAATACCCACGCATTGCCAAGAAAAGTTCCCTAAAGAGACATCGCCAATGAAGCGCATTATGTTGAGGTGTCCCGCTTTTCACGCTCCAAAGCCCACACTCTTTTAACTTGGCTCTCGCTACATCCTGCCAGCGCTGCCGTTTTAGCGATACTGCATCCTGATGCGCGTAGGGTGATGATTCGCAGGTGTCCTGTGGTGTCCGGTTTCCTGCCGCCGTACTTTCCCTTTTGCTTTGCCAGTGCTACGCCCTGGCGCTGGCGTTCTCGACGGTCTTCATAATCGTCACGAGCCATTTGCAACGCCAAGCGCAAAAGCATCTCCTGGACGCCTTCCAGAACAATACGGGCTACTCCGGTCGAAGCTGCGACCAAGTCTGATAAATCAACGATGCCTGGCACGACCAGACATGCCCCTTTTTCCCGAATAGACGCCACCAGCCGCTCGGCCTCTGCCAGCGGCAATCTGCTAATGCGGTCGATCTTTTCTGCAATGACCACCTCACCGGGCTGCAAGTCAGCAATCATTCGGAGAAGTTCAGGCCGATCAGCGCGTGCGCCAGATGCCTTTTCCCGATAAATACCAGCGATGTAGTACCCGGAGGCCTTCGCCTCCGCGATAATTCCCTCTTAACGTTCCAAATCCTGCGCGTCCGTGCTGACGCGCAAATAAATGCGAGCAACCCTCAATGCCGGATGCTCCAGCTCTGCCCAAGATCAACGCCAAGGGTTTTGGTCTGGCGCTGCGCGTAGAGCTTCCCGGCCTGGAACATGTTGCTCTTCCTGGCGTCGATGATCTTCTTTTCGTCTTCGGACAATCTGGCTCTGTCCAGGTTGTTCAGGCGGGCATAATGTGATTTGAACGCTTGCCGCGCTTCGTCCAGGGGCAAGCCTTTCTCACGATTCTTGGGAAGACTGTAGGACTGGTCGACTTGCTTGTACCTAGCCTCATCGTCAACGATAGCCAGGAGTTTTTCAGTGGCCGTCAGTTCCGCCAAGGCTGCGTTAAGGCTGGAAACCATGCCCTTGCTGTTGGCGTGGTTGGTTAATTCGTCTTCGACGATGGCTTTCTCGGATGCTACCATCAGCGCCAAGTCTTCGCTCTTGCCAACCCTCTTGACATGATCCAGCAGATTACTACGAGCCTTGTTCAGTTTTTTGGAACTGGGAGCAACCGCATGTTCCTTGAACCACCCGCCTTCAATTACAAGCAGCCTTTGTAGCTGCACAATGGATATATTTTCTGTCATGGCGCATCAAGCCAGCCAAGACCGTATTCCGCATCGGCGGGCGCGGTGTTCAATCCTCTTTCCCGGATAAAATCCGTACCCAGGTTTTTCTTGCAAGACATCAGCGAGTAGGCGGGCAGGTCGGCAAGCGCCAGCCACTTCCAGGAAGTATCTTCGTCTCCAGATTCTCCCGCCGCCATAGCTTCGGCAAGGTAAATCCCGTTTTGGGTCAAACCTTCCCGTTCCGAATCGGGTAGGTAGCTCTTGGGCATTTCGTTCATGGTGTTCTCCTGGTCAATTAGAGTATAGCCAAATAGGCTATGTTCGTAAGGGCTAGCCAAAATTGATGCAAACGATTCTATTTGTCCACTCGGTTTTTGTCCACTCATCTTGGCTTGTCTGTCACGGACTTTATCTTTTTTTTGGCGCATGAGCATCTGATGTTTACGACCTGCTTCCCGCATTGCATCCCAATCGGAAGCCAGTTCTGGATTTTCAGCCCGCATCTTGCGAGTTGCCATTTCCTCAATGCGCGTGGAATAGATACCCATGCCTTCCTTGATTTCACGCACAACCTCAAGGCAAATGTGCAGGGTTTGTAGACGTGACTGCTGACGAAACTGCTGGTTTTGTCATTCACGTTTCGTGCTGGGTAGAGAAAGAACGCCAAGGGTTTTGGTTTGCATCTGCTGCAAGCGTGCTTGCTGCCGGTCAATCAGGTTTTCCAGGCGATCCTCAATACGTTCCACTTGGGCGTGTTTGGATTGAACTTGCAATGCCAGCGCCTCCTGATAGGCTTGTTCGATTGAAGCACTTTCAAGGCTGTCTTGCTGTTCGTCTGAGCGGCGTTTAACGATCCTTCGCCCATGCCAACCTCTGTGGGGTTCGATCCTAAAACTGCCGCTTCGCTACTTCTTTGCGGTAATCCTCGTCTTGATACATCCGCCGACAATTCTCCTCCGCGTCCCTCGCCCATTCTTCGCCTGTGACTCTCCTCAAGTGGCGCGGGGGCGAGTCCTCTTGCTTGTCGATAAGCAGTATCGTTGATTCTTGGACGCTGTTGTTCAAGTTCGGCTTCAAGTCGTTGTTTGATTTGTTCATGATTTCCCTCTGAACGAAGTAGGTTTAGATTCTGCCATCCTGTCAGTCTTTCAGGATGATTCCGGTCACGGAAGTTTTCAATTTTTAATTCTACGCTATCACCAAAATTCCGGTGTATCTCCAAGAGGCCATCCGGCAGCTTTCCTTGGATTTCCGCCATTACATTGATACTAGCTACTCATTAAAACGTGTCAGCGTGTTTCTGAGCGCATTTTCTGGCAACGCATGAACTACCACGATACGAGGAGAAAACCGCCGGAAAGTGGAATGCGCCGCTACGAACGGCGGCGCGGCACAGGCTGGCGCGGTTTCGGTTTTGATCCCTGATTCCTGTTCCCCGATACCTGACTCCCAAACCCCGCCGGTTGAAAATTGGGAATCAGGTGTTTTTTGCCGTTGCCAATCAAATCCGCCCGTCCCATTTGTTTTAACGCCTCGCGCAGCAATGGCCAGTTGTTGGGGTCGTGGTAGCGCAGGAAGGCTTTGTGCAGTTTGCGCTGGCGTCCGCCACGCGCGGTTTCTACGGTTTCGCTGTCGCGTTCGACCCGTTTCAGGGGATTTTTGCGGCTATGCCACATGGTGGTCGCCAGCGCCATCGGGGTGGGCAGGAAGGTTTGCACCTGGTCTAATCTGAAATGGTTGGCTTTCAGCCAGAGCGCCAGATTGAGCATGTCCACGTCGCTCGTGCCGGGGTGGGCGGCGATGAAATAGGGAATCAGGTATTGCTCCTTGCCCGCCGCGCGCGAGCATTTTTCAAACAGGCGTTTGAATTGCTCATAGCTGTCCATGCCCGGTTTCATCATTTTGGAGAGCGGCGCGGCTTCGGTGTGTTCGGGAGCGATTTTGAGATAGCCGCCGACATGATGCGTGACCAGTTCCCTGACATATTCCGGGTCGCGCACAGCGAGGTCGTAGCGCAGACCGGAGCCAATCAGCACCCGTTTGACGCCCGGCACGGCGCGCGCGCCGCGATAAAGTTGCGTCAGGGCGCGGTGGTCAGTGTCCATGCGTGGGCAGATGTCGGGATAGACGCAGGAGAGGCGGCGACAGGCGGCTTCGACTTCCGGCGCTTTGCAGGCGAGGCGGTACATGTTCGCGGTGGGGCCGCCCAAATCGGAAATGGTGCCGGTAAACCCCGGCGTTTTGTCGCGGATGTCTTCGATTTCTTTCAGGATAGATTCTTGCGAACGACTCTGGATGATGCGCCCTTCGTGTTCGGTAATCGAACAAAAGGTACAGCCGCCGAAGCAGCCGCGCATGATGTTCACGGAAAACCGGATCATCTCCCAGGCGAGAATTTTCGCGTCGCCGTAGGCGGGATGCGGGGCACGAGCATAGGGCAGCCCAAAAACGCCATCCATCTCCGCTGTGGAGAGCGGCAAGGGCGGCGGATTCAGCCAGACATCACGCTCGCCGTGCGCCTGCACCAAGGCGCGGGCATTACCGGGATTGGATTCCAGATGCAGGGCGCGGGAAGCCTGGGCATAAAGTACAGGGTCATCCCGCACCGCTTCGTAAGCAGGCAGACGGATAACCGTTTTGGCGCGTTGAAACGAACGGAGTGCCCGCCCCCTCTCCCCCCGCCCCTCTCCCACAAAGGGAGAGGGGAGATTTTCATCTGTCTCCTGTCCCCTGCCCTCTGTCCCCTGAACCACCCACCCCGCGTCCGGCAGCCAGCCCCGATTCACCATGAACGCTGTGCCGCGCAAATCGCGGATGTCCTGAATTTTTTCGCCTTTTGCCATGCGGTGCGTGAGGTCAATCAGGGCGCGCTCGGCGTTGCCGTAAATCAGCATGTCCGCCTTGGCATCGGGCAGGATGGAGCGACGCACCTTGTCGCTCCAATAATCGTAATGCGCGATGCGGCGCAGACTGGCTTCGATGGAACCCAGCACTACGGGCGTACCGGGATAGGCTTCCTTCGCCCGCTGCGCGTACACCGTTGCCGCCCGGTCGGGGCGACGATTGGCTGCGCCGTTCGGCGTGTAGGCGTCGTCGGAGCGGATTTTGCGCTCGGAGGTGTAGCGATTCACCATCGAATCCATATTCCCCGACGTGATGCCAAAATACAGATTGGGCTTGCCCAAACGCTGGAAATCCGCCGCCGAATGCCAATCCGGTTGACTGATGACGCCAACCCGAAACCCCTGACTTTCCAGCAAACGCCCCACCAGCGCCATGCCAAAACTGGGGTGGTCGATGTAAGCGTCGCCCGTCACCAGAATCACGTCGCAGGAATCCCAACCCAGCGTTTCCATCTCGGCACGGGACATGGGCAGAAAAGGCGCAATGCCAAAGCGATGCGCCCAGAATTTTTTATAGGAAAACAAAGGCTTGGGAGTTTCGGGCATCAGGGATCAGGGGACAGGTAACAGGGGACAGGGCGGTGGGAGTGCTATTTTAGACGGTTTATCGCAATTTCCCTTGATGAAATCATGTTGTCTCCTGGCTCGCCATCCTTGACTACCAGAAACAGGAATCAGGAACAATTTGACGCACACGAATGATGCGCATAATATCTGCGCATCAATGAACAAGGAATTCGCGCCCGTCGCGCTGACAAGGAAACGCCAACATGCCCGCCGCCGCCAAAAAAGCCGCCAACCTTAGCCTGCGCTCCGACCTGCTGGAAGAAGCGCGCAGCCGCAAAATCAACCTGTCGCAAACGCTGGAACGGGCGCTGGAGCGCGAACTCAAAAAACAGCGCGAAGCCGAGTGGCTGGAACAAAATCGTCCGGCAATCGAAGCGTATGGTCGTTATGTGCAAAAATACGGTTTGCTCTCGGATGAATACTGCGCTTTTGCCCGCGAAAACTGACTTTTACCAAGGAACCCAACATGCCCGCCGCCGCCAAAAAAGCCGCCAACCTTAGCCTGCGCTCCGACCTGCTGGAAGAAGCGCGCAGCCGCAAAATCAATCTGTCGCAAACGCTGGAACGGGCGCTGGAGCGCGAACTCAAAAAACAGCGCGAAGCCGAGTGGCTGGAACAAAATCAACACGCCATTGACGCCTACAATACCGAAACGCGGGAACATGGCTTGTGGTGTGACAAGCTACGGGTTTTCTGATGCGTCAATTCGACGTTTTCCCCAATCCCGACACGAGCAGCCGCACGCGCTTTCCTTACCTCGTCGTCCTGCAAAGCGACCTGCTGGAACGTCTGGAAGACATCGTGGTTGCCCCGTTGCGCGACCCGCGTCAGGGCAAGCCCGTACCCATGCTGCGCCTCAATCCCGGCGTTGAAGTGATGGGCGCGACCTACCTGATTTTCATGCAGTCACTCGCCGCCATCCCCCGCCGCCTGCTCACCGCCCCCGTCGCCAACCTTTCCCCCCGGCGCGATGAAATCATCGCCGCGCTGGATGTCTTATTCACTGGTCTTTAACCCTTTTCAGGAAAAATCACGATGGCTCAATATGTCATGAGTATGCTGCGCGTCAGCAAAGTCGTCCCGCCCAAGCGTCAAATCATCAAGGATATTTCCCTCTCCTTTTTCCCCGGCGCGAAAATCGGGCTGTTGGGGTTGAATGGCTCCGGCAAATCCACCGTGCTGAAAATCATGGCGGGCGTGGATACCGAATATGACGGCGAAGTGCAACATCTGGCGGGCATTTCCATCGGCTATCTGCCGCAAGAGCCGCAGCTTGACCCTTTGAAAACCGTGCGCGAGGAAGTCGAATCCGCTTTGGGTGAAATCAAGGGCGCGCAGGACGCTCTGGAAGCCATCTACGCCGCCTACGCCGAGCCGGACGCCGATTTTGACAAGCTCGCGGAAGAACAGGCGCGGCTGGAAGCCATCATCGCCGCCTCCGGTTCAGACACCGGCAACCAGATGGAAATCGCCGCCGACGCCCTGCGCCTGCCGCCCTGGGAAGCCAACATCGGCAAGCTCTCCGGCGGTGAAAAACGCCGCGTCGCGCTCGCCAGACTGCTGCTGGAAAAACCCGACATGCTGTTACTCGACGAACCCACCAATCACCTCGACGCCGAATCCGTCGAATGGCTGGAACAATTCCTGCAACGCTTCCCCGGCACGGTCGTCGCCGTCACCCACGACCGCTACTTCCTCGACAACGCCGCCGAATGGATACTCGAACTCGACCGTGGACACGGCATCCCCTGGAAGGGCAATTATTCGTCATGGCTGGAACAAAAAGAAGAACGGCTGGAACAGGAGCAAAAGCAGGTCGACGCCCACATGAAAGCCATGAAACAGGAATTGGAATGGGTACGCGCCAACCCCAAGGCGCGGCAAGCCAAATCCAGGGCGCGGCTCTCCCGTTTTGAGGAAATGTCCAGCTTTGAATACCAGAAGCGCAACGAAACGCAGGAAATTTTCATCCCCGTAGGCGAACGCTTGGGTGACAAGGTGATTGATTTTGAAGGCGTCAGCAAATCTTTCGGCGATCGGCTGTTAATCGACAATCTGAACTTCTCCGTTCCACCCGGCGCCATCGTCGGCATCATCGGGTCAAACGGCGCGGGCAAATCCACCCTGTTCAAAATGATCACCGGACAGGAACAACCCGATTCCGGCAACGTCGTATTGGGCGCGACCGTCAAACTCGCCTGTGTTGACCAATCCCGCGACTGTCTGGATGGCAACAAAACCGTGTTTGAAGAACTCGCGGACGGGCACGACATCCTCACCATCGGCAAATTTGAAATGCAAAGCCGCGCCTACATCGGACGCTTCAACTTCAAGGGCGCCGACCAGAGCAAACCAGTCGGCGCCCTCTCCGGCGGCGAACGCGGGCGGCTTCACCTCGCCAAAACCCTGATGACCGGCGGCAACGTCCTCCTGCTCGACGAACCCTCCAACGACCTCGACGTGGAAACCCTGCGCGCCCTCGAAGACGCCCTTCTCGAATTCCCCGGCTCCGCCCTGGTCATCTCCCATGACCGCTGGTTTCTGGATCGCATCTGCACCCACATCCTCGCCGCCGAAGGCGATTCACAATGGGTATTTTTTGCGGGGAACTATCAGGAATACGAAGCGGATAAACGGCAAAGATTAGGCGAAGAAGGCGCAAAACCGAAGCGAATCCGCTATAAACCGATTATTCGGTGATGACATGGTTGGGTGGAAGGCGCTTCGCTTTCCACCCTGCCTTGCAAACCCGCCCTGCCCCCGCATTTGCCCTGTCTTCCCGACAGTTTCAAATTCTTCCACTGCGGGCATGGATTCCCCTCGCCCCTTCCGGTCTTCGATAATGCCGCGCACCATCGGGGCAGCGAACAGAATTGGCAACTCTTTCAAGATTGCGCCTCCTTCTTCGATTCTCACCCGCCATTGGCGAGGCGGCGGGTGTGGGTGTTTTGGGCGGCGCGGGCGAGGGGGTCGTTTTCTTTTTGGGCGGTTTTTTGGAGGATATAGAGGGCGAGGAGCATTTGAATCCGCTCGCGCTTTCTCTGGGCGACCTCTTCCATGTAGTTTTCCACTGCGAGGATTTTCAGGTATTCAATGTACAGGGCGCGGGTTGACATGAAGTTCAGCGAGGTTTGCCACAGCCAGCTATCAAAACGTCTGCGGGCTTCGGTGAGCATCATGGCAAGGGGGCTTTGAGACAACCAATCACCGATGACAGATTGGGGCATCATGCCGTAGGGCAGTCCATCGCCATAGCTTTTATCCAAAACAAAGACATCGCCACGGGCAGCGGCTTCGGCTTGCTTTTGGGCTTGAGCTTCAGCTTTCGCGTCTGCATCCATAGCGGCAGCAGTTATTTCAGGGGGCTTGCCTCCTGTCGCAATATTTCCATAAACCGCCTCGTGCTGCTGCTTGATGGTCGTGCCATACCCATAGTCCTGCAACTTGCCACCATCCTGAATAGGATAGTCATCACAGAAATAAGGCGCGGGGTCGGTGAAAAGTTTACCCACATTACCCAGAAATACTTTATTTTTCAACTCGGATGTTGAGGTCGGGTGAGACTTGGAGACATTTGCCACCTTATCACTCGGAAAGTTCCCGCCACTGGTTTGCCCCATGCCTCCATAACCACCGTTGTCGGAAGTGCCATAGTTGAAATGTAAATGTTCTTGAGCTTTACTACCATACTCTTCCAAGCCTGATATTCCAGAAAACCCAAGAGCTTCGCCAGCCTTAACCTCTTTGCCTACGCCATTTTTGTTAAATTTTTCCGCAAAAGCGGACATATGATGATAAGAAATCAGGTCGCCATTCGGACGTTTTATCACAATTGAATTGCCATAGCCTTGCATTGTACCGGCAAAAACGACTTTCCCTTCGGAAGATGCAAGTAAAGGCTTCGCTCCACGCGCCCGGAAATCAAGACCGGCATGAACGTGACCACCACGCCATACCCCAAAGCGGCTTGTGACTACGGTTGGGTCGCCGGTTGGCGTAGCCATACAAGTGTCCTCTGCCATCGCCGTTCCAAAGGCTGACAGTAACCATAAGACGAAGAGAAGACGTGAAAATATTTTCATTTTGATTTAAGGGCGTAATTATTACACTTCACGAAAATATAAGTGGGGTCATCATTCACCATTACTAACTTACCAAATTTTGTTTTTGTTTCATAAACCATCCCATTCCAACCTTCAGTACCTTGGCGTTTAAGTCCTGCTTTCTTTGCGAAATTCGCTCCTGTGATGTTATTGTTGGCTTTAGTATAAAAACCAATTTCTGATGCACCACCGATATAAAAGTAAACACTCTCAACATTCACGCCCCACGGTTGTAAGGAAGTTCCAGTTATACTTGTGACTCCTTCATCATCATTTTCTTCTATTGTTCCCGGAAGCGATTTTGCCAGTTTGATAACTTCGGGATACTTGTACTTTTGTTGGCACATCACCACCTTTTCCAAAGTCGCTTTGGCTTTGAGTTGTTCAGGCGTTAAAACAACAGGAGTCGCAGGAACATTGGCAGCAGGAGCCGGTGTTTCCGTAGTTTGTTGAGGCTCTCCCTTGATGGCGTTCACAATGCCTTCAAAAAACCCCTCCGCATGGGCTGTACCCGCCACCAGCCCCGCCACCACTGCCACTGCCGCCAAAATTTGCTTGTTCATGGTCTTGCTCCTGTTGGTTGAATTGATGATTCAAATCTATTGCGTCATGCTGTCGAGTATTTTCTTTTCCCGCGCCATCACGGCGGTGTCGCCGCTTTGTTCGCGCTCTTATTCAAGGCTTCATTCATCTTCTTCCTGATTTCGTTTGCTATTGCCGCCGCGCCTTTGGTGTTGGCATCAAGGTCGGCTTGCGCCTGAATCTGGTTCGCCAGCAAGGACGCCAGAATGACTTCCTGTTGTTCCTGTTGCCGGTCCTCCTTGGCTCGCAGATTCAATTGTACCGCTTTTTGTTGCAGAATTTCAATCATAATTCCCCGCTCTTCCTGAGCGGCAAGTTTCTTGCTCCAATCCACGTATTCTTGGGTGTTGCCAAAATACGTCTTCACAATCTTCTGGAACGCCAGCGCCGGGGGCAGCCCGCTGGCTTCATCACTGCCTGTGCCGGAGTAGTCTATCTGGAGTTCTTTCAGGAACGTCAGCGCAGGACTGGTGATGGCATCCTTGATGGACTTTTTGTAGCCATAGGCTTGCCCCGACACCGTTTTGCCCATTTCCTTCGGAATTTCGGCATCCGGCGGACCCGCAAGGATGTTGATGAAGTCTATCTTGAGTTGGGTGATGTCGTCCCCCGGCATGGAAGGTTCGTTCATCATGGCAAAATTGACCGCCGCACCGGGGTACTTGCCGACCTCGTTGCACATTCCTGACTCCTTTTGCGATTGTGAACCCTATTCCAATCTCACACTGACAATTTTTTCAATCTCAACAAACTCCGCCACCCGTATGCGCTCGCGTCCCTGCAAATCCAGCGTGAACAAGGCGCGCGCCAGGGGATTGATGAGGCGGGATTCCAACTGGTTGCCGATGCCGCGTCCGCCGTTGGAAAGGTCTTCGACGCACCATTGCATGAGCCTCGCGCGGGCTTCGGGGGTAAATTCGAGGGTCAGTTTGTGTTCCTCGCGCACCCGACGCGCCACATTGTCCAACATTCCGGTAAAGATACGTTCCGCGACGGGCGGCGTGATGAAGTTGAACACCACGATGTTGTCCCCGATACGGTTCAGTAGTTCGGGGCGCGACAGGCGGTATTTGAAATAGTCGGCAATCGCGCCTTTGACTCTGGCTTCTACCGTTTCGTAGGCATCGCCCGGTTGCACGTTCGCCGCGCGCGCGCCGCTGGCGTCTTCGGTGTAAATCCCCAGATTGGAGGTAAAGACCAGGATGGTTTCGGAAAAATAGGCGATGTCGCCACGCCCGTCGGTGAGGCGTCCGTCTTCGAGAATTTGCAGGAATTTGTCCAGAATGCGCGGGTGCGCTTTTTCCACTTCATCGAACAACACGACGGAAAAGGGCTTTTCCCGCACCGCGTTGGTGAGTTCGCCGCCCGCCTCAAAGCCCACGTATCCCGGCGGCGCGCCCAAAAG
>JAITSU010000013.1 GCA_031287525.1 Zoogloeaceae bacterium
CTGACCCAACCCCTCACATAAATTCCGCGCCGTTTTTTAATTGCGCCACACGCAATGAAATTGCAAACCCCATCCAGCCACGTCCACCTTCATCCGCCCTCATCCAACAAATATCGCGCTTTCCCCCTCCAAATATCGCGCCGCTGATCACCAAAAAGACAGAAAACTACACAAATCTAGCGCGTGTGAACAGCCCCAAGGCTAACTCAATGATTGTAAACAACTATTCGGGCGAGCCTACGATCAGGGCATTCATGCGATCGCCCTGCTGTTTCATTTACTTCAAACCCTACCTTCCGGCGTTCTTGCTCCGCAGGGAATTTTCGCGCATGAACAGGTCAACGAAAAAGCCGTCCGCAAGCGCCCCTGAAAAAGGGTTGCCTGAACGGACGGAAAAAAGGTGATTTATCGCGGATTATTCAGCAAGCGTTTTCCGCCTTGCAGGTCTTGAGACCCAGCAGGGCATACAGGCTACAGAATCCGGCAGCGCCAGTCAGAAGCGGCACGAGACCCAGCCAGCCCCACCAGCCGACAGTGCCCGTCGCCGCAAGCGCGACCAGGGTAATCCCTATGACAAGGCGAAGAATACGGTCGATACCGCCAACATTTTTTTTCATGATAAAACTCCTTTGAAATTAGAAAATCAGTTGCGCTGTCCCGCAAACTCATTAAACGCGGTCATGGCTTCGGTCGCCCACATGACCGATGGTCCGCCACCCATGTAGATGGCAACGCCCAGCATTTCTTCCACTTCGGCGTGTGTTGCGCCCAGGCGAGCCAATGCCTGACTGTGGAAACCCACACACCCTTCACAACGCGCCGCGACGCCAATCGCCAGGGCGATCAGTTCTTTGGTTTTTGCGTCCAGCGCCCCGTCTGTCATCACCGCCTTGCCCATTTCATGAAATCCATTCATGACATTCGGCAATGCCCCGTGCAGGGATTTCATGCGGGGGGCGATTTGTTTGACGACATTCTGATATTGCGTACTGCTCATATTTGCTCCTTGGGAAAGTGCGCGGCGCAAAAATTGACGCCGCGTTTGTAAAAATTTTTCGTGGTTTGTACCGCCGTTTCTTATGGGCGCGACGCACAGGCGGGGGCGCAGAAAATCTCCCATAACGTGCCCATCACGCGCATGGCATTTGCATCGACCAGACGATAATAGATGTATTTGCCTTCTTTCTCGGTCGCCACCAGTCCTTCCTGTCGCAAGACCGCCAGTTGCTGCGACAGGGTGGGCTGGTTGATGCCGGTCGCGGCTTCAAGTTCGCTCACATTGCGACGCGAAGCGCCGATGCAGCACAACAGCATCAAACGGTCTTCATTCGCCAGCGCCTTCAAAAGCGCGCACGCCTCGCCAGCGTGTTCGCGCAACTGTTCCGGCGTATGTAGCGGCATGGATACATGGTTTTCCATAACATTCGTCATGCTAGCCCCACCTTTCAATCTACAAAAACATAGCTTGTTTTTTTATATAATATAAAAATATAGATTGTTAGTCAAGCCTGTTTTTTCATCCAGCGCGTCGCCCGAAAGTAGGGGGGTAACGGAGTTCGACGAAGCGGCGGCAAAAGCGAAGCGCCTTCCAATCCAGCCAACGAAGTCAGGCGCATCTCTCCACCGCCCTCCCGCATGTTTTGGTAAACTGCGCCTTCCCTCAAATTTCCCCCGACTTTTCCCGCCATGCCGGAACTCACCTTGAATGGCGAACGCCGCCAGTTTCCCGAATCCTGCGCCGACCTTGCCGCCCTGGTAGAGCGCCTGGGTTACGTGGGCAAGCGCGTCGCGGTGGAGAAAAACGGCGAAATCGTACCCAAAAGCCAGTACGCGGCGACGGCGCTCGTCTCCGGCGATACGCTCGAAATCGTGGTCGCCGTGGGCGGCGGCTAGTTCGCCTTCCCAACTTGCCTTCACAGGATTTTTATCATGCAAGCACTCACCCTCGCGGGGCGCAGTTACGCTTCCCGCCTTTTGATTGGCACCGGCAAGTACAAGGATTTCGACGAAACCCGTCAGGCGGTCGAAGCCTCTGGCGCCGAGATTGTCACCGTGGCGATTCGCCGCACCAATATCGGGCAAGACCCCAAACAGCCCAATCTGCTTGACGCCCTGCCGCCTTCCCGCTACACCATTCTGCCCAACACGGCGGGTTGCTACACCGCCGAAGACGCCGTGCGTACCCTGCGGCTGGCGCGCGAACTGCTGGATGGACACGCGCTGGTCAAGCTGGAAGTGTTGGGCGACCCGAACAACCTGTTCCCGAACATGCCGGAAACCCTGAAAGCGGCGGCGACGCTGGTCAAGGAAGGTTTTGAGGTGATGGTCTACTGCGCCGACGACCCCATTCAGGCGAAGATGCTGGAAGAATCGGGCTGCGTCGCCGTCATGCCGCTTGCCTCGCTGATTGGTTCCGGCATGGGCATTGTCAATCCGTGGAATCTTGCCCTGATTGTCGAACGCGCGCGGATTCCGGTGTTGGTCGATGCGGGCGTGGGCACGGCTTCCGATGCCGCCGTAGCGATGGAACTGGGCTGCGACGGCGTACTGATGAACAGCGCCATCGCGCTCGCGCAAAATCCCGTACTCATGGCGAGCGCCATGAAAAAAGCGGTCGAAGCCGGACGCGAGGCGTTCCTCGCTGGTCGCATGGCGAAAAAACTCTACCATGCCGCGCCTTCTTCACCGACCGGCGGACTGATTGGTTCATGATGACGGAGCGCATTTACGAAGAAGGTCGCGCCGGACGCGAATTTGGACACATCAAAAGTTTTGTGCGCCGTCCGGGGCGCATGTCGGCGGCGCAGACGCGCTACCTCGACATGATGATGCCGAAAATTGGCGTGCCTTACGCGCGGCAAATACTGAATCTGGATACGCTGTTTGCGCGCTCAACTTCCACTCTGACCGCGAAGAAAATTTTTGAAATCGGCTGTGGCATGGGGGAAACAACCGCCCGCATCGCCGCCGCCCATCCCGAAAACGACTACCTCGGCGTGGAAGTGCACCCCCCCGGTGTCGGCGGTCTCTGCAAATTGATTGCCGAACAGGAACTCGCCAATGTCCGTATCATCCAGCATGACGCCGTGGAAGTCGTGCGCGACATGCTGCCGGAAGCGAGTCTGGACGGCATCCACATTTTCTTCCCCGACCCCTGGCACAAGAAGCGTCACAACAAACGCCGCCTGATTCAATCCCCCTTCATCGCCCAACTCGCCCGCCGCCTGAAATCCGGCGGCTATCTGCACTGCGCGACCGACTGGGAAGAATATGCCGCGCAAATGCTGGATGTGCTCACCGCCGAGCCGTTGCTGCGCAACACCGCCGATCGCTACGCGCCGCGACCGGAATATCGCCCCCTCACCAAGTTTGAACAACGCGGTCTGCGCCTGGGACATGGCGTTTGGGACCTCGTTTTTCGCCGCCTGTAATTCACAAGGAATAATGCTATGTGGTTCAAAAACCTGCAACTCTATCGCCTGCCCGCGCCGTGGAATATCACCACGGAGCGCCTTTCCGAACAACTCGCGCGCGGCGCTTTCCGTCCCTGCGGCAATCTGGAAGCCGTCAGTCGGGGCTGGACAGCGCCGCGCCCGCAAGTAGCCATCGACGAACCCGTTTATGTCGTCGGCAAGCAATGTCTCATCACCCTGACCACGGAAACCCGTCTGCTGCCCGCGTCCGTCATCAATCAGGAAACCCAGACCCGCGCTGAAAAAATCGCCGCCGAACAAGGCTACCCGCCGGGTCGCAAGGCGCTCCGCGATTTGAAAGAGCAAATCCGCGACGAACTCATGCCCCGCGCCTTCGTCTGCCGCCGCAAGACCCTGGTCTGGATTGACCGCGAACACGGCTGGCTGGGCATCGACGCCAGCAGCCTCACCAAAGCCGAAGAAGCGCTCGAACATCTGCGCCAATGCCTGGATGAATTGCCGCTCTCGCTCGTGCAAACGCAGCTTTCCCCCGGCTCCGCGATGACCGACTGGCTCGCCAGCGGCGAAGCCCCCGCCGGATTTACGATAGACCGCGATTGCGAACTGAAAGCGGTAGACGACGAACGCGCCGCCGTGCGCTACGTGCGCCACCCTCTCTCCGACGAAGCCGCCGCCGAAATCCGCGCCCACATCGCCGCCGGCAAATTGCCGACAAGATTGGCGCTCACCTGGGACGACAAAATTTCCTTCGTGCTGACCGAAAAAGGCGAAATCAAACGCCTGGAATTTCTGGATGTCCTGAAAGAAAGCGTGGAACAAGGCATCGACAATGCCGAAGAAATTTTCGACGCCGAATTCACCCTGATGACCGGAGAATTCGCCCGTTTCATCCCGGCGCTGATTGAGGCTTTGGGCGGTTGGGTGGCGGGGAACAGCTAAGCCGCACATTCTGCCCCGGATTGTTTGACCAGAACCGCGGCAGCCCCTATAATGCGCCACTTCGTTTGGCCAGTTAGCTCAGTTGGTAGAGCAGCGGACTGAAAATCCGCGTGTCCGTGGTTCGATTCCGCGACTGGCCACCAAAACACGCAAGAAAGCCAGAAGACCCGATGAACATGGGGCTTCTGGCTTTTTCTTGTTCAATGCGATCCAGAATCCTGCGGCGATGGCGGCGGGCGCGGCGCTGGCGACGAGTGGGCAGATTAAACCGCTTCACGCCTGCGCGTTGTGACCAAAAAGACTTTGCAGCAGGCGTTCGGATTCACGCAGACCTTCATCCGTGAAAACGACACTCTTCGCCTTGTTTACGGGGTCGGAGATGAACCCTTTTTCATGCAGCCGCGACATGGCATCCCAGTCGAAGGTTTTCCATGTCCGTGAGCCGTCATGCAAACCAAGATGAAGCAGCGCCAACACGGTTTGGTCGATTCGTTCGAGGTCGAGTTTCATTGGTTTCTCCTTGCGGTCTAATGTTTGAATCAAGCTGCGCCGCGAAATTCCGCCACAATCGCGGATGAAGTAAGGCGTTTGGCAATCCACCCGAATAGCGCGATGAAGCCGACAGAGAAAATAGCGCCGATGATCGTTACGCTGACGACAATGATCCGAAAATCTGCACCCCCTTGCCCTGTCAGCGGTGCGTTGAATAAATCATTTAACGTGCTGCACTGAATCACGAGGCAGCCGAGGTTCCAGAGGATAGCGAGCGCCATAATCCCGATGAAAGACAGGCGCGCCCAGTTTTTGCGTTTGAGTAGCCCGATGGAACTTGCCAGAGTGAAGACAGAGATCAGCAGACCAGCCAGGAAGAACAGGTAAAAATGGCTAAACATGAAGTCTATGACAAATGGCGTATCTACCTGGGGTGATGCCTGCATCGCTTGATCAAACTCTGCGCTACGGAACACTGTCCAGGCCATGATGTTCTGCAAGATTGAGATGAGAGTGCCAAGGCCAGAAAGCGCAATGAAAATCCACGCCAGCACAGTTACAAATGTCGAACGTTGTTGTACCTCTTGAACCACGGCATTTCCCCTGAATGTTCAATGCAAGACCTGACGCCTGGATGGTTAACTTACCATGCCCGCCCGCCCAGAGCAAAGCGCCCACATTCCGAATCAGGTACGCCGTCGATACATCCGAATCGCCCACACCCAAATCAGCAATTCAGCGACAAACGACCAGTGCAGAAAGAAATTGAGCCACCACGGGGAAAAGCGGGCGGGGACGGTGAACAGGGCGTAGGGTTTGTCCTGAAACGGGGCGAGCCACCAGATGTCGCCTACCAAGGTGTCGAGGATGAGGTGCAGAAAAGCGCAGGCGCAAAACAGCAGGATGGCGAACGCCAAGGCGGAACGGGTGAGGCGAAAAAACAGGGCGGACAAAGCCATCAGCGTCAGCCAGACAATCGGCCAGTGTGTGAAATAGCGGTGATGATGGGTTTGAGCGGCATCGACGAGGTAGAAATACATCATGTCGAAATCGGGGGCGAGCGCCCCGATAACAGCGATGAGGATGGCGGCGCGCGCCGAAACGGGCAAACCCGGCGGGGATCGCCAGCGGGCAATCAACGCCTTGGCGAGGATGTAGCCGGATGGCGCGTGTGCCGTAATCATGCGACGGCTTAACGCACAACCTGATTCAATTCCCCTTTGGCATAACGCTCCGCCATTTTTTCAAGCGGCACGGGTTTGATTTGGCTGGCGCGACCTTCGCAGCCGAAGGCGCGGTAGCGGGCGAGGCAGATTTTCTTGGCAGCTTCGCGGGCGGGTTTCAGGTAGTCGCGCGGGTCGAATTTGGCGGGGTTCTCGAACAGGTAGCGGCGAATCGCGCCGGTCATCGCCAGACGGATGTCGGTGTCGATATTCACTTTCCGCACGCCATGTTTGATGCCTTCGACGATTTCTTCCACCGGCACGCCGTAGGTTTCCTTCATGTCGCCGCCGAATTGACGGATTTCCGCCAGCAATTCCTGCGGCACGGAAGATGAACCGTGCATAACCAGATGGGTGTTGGGGATACGCGCGTGAATGGCGGCGACGCGGTCGATGGCGAGAATGTCGCCGGTGGGTTTTTTGGTGAATTTGTACGCGCCGTGGCTGGTGCCGATGGCGATGGCCAGCGCGTCGCAATTGGTCTGGCGCACGAAATCCGCCGCCTGTTCGACATTGGTGAGCAGGTCTTCGCGGCTCATTTTGCCTTCCGCGCCGTGTCCGTCTTCCTTGTCCGCTTGCAGGGTTTCCAGCGACCCCAACACGCCCAGTTCCGCTTCCACGGAAACGCCGATGGCATGAGAAAACTCCACCACTTTTTGCGACACTTCCACATTATAGGCGTAGCTGGCGACGCTCTTGCCGTCGGCGAGCAGGGAACCATCCATCATCACGGACGAGAAACCGGAACGAATCGCCGCCTGACACACGGCGGGCGACTGACCGTGATCCTGATGCATCACCACAGGAATCTGCGGATAAGCTTCCAGCGCGGCTAAAATCTGATGGCGCAAAAAGGCTTCGCCCGCGTATTTACGCGCTCCGGCGGAAGCCTGCATGATGACTGGCGCGTCGAGTTCATGGGCGGCTTCCATAATCGCCCAAACCTGCTCCATGTTATTCACATTGAAGGCGGGCAAACCGTAATGATGTTCGGCGGCATGGTCGAGCAACTGGCGCATGGAAACGATGGGCATGGAAATTCTCCGGGTCGAAATGAGTCAGGCATTCTAGCTTAGGACGCGCGGAACGGGGCAAACGCGGCAAGAAATTAGCGACAGAGCTTCAGCCCTGTCGGTCAAGCGTATTTGGAAAGAGATTGAGTTCTGAAGAGATTTTCACGGGCAGCAATTCTCAGAGCGCATAAAAAAACAAGGGCTGCTCATGCCGCCCCAGGGTACTGACAAACCTCCGAAGTAGCTTTCCGGGAACGCCGACGGCAACAAAGGCACGTCGGCGGTACGCCGACTTTGTGCGCAGATTGCCGCACAAACACCGCTGCCAGCGTGGACGCTGGCGTTCCCAGAAAAACCTTCACTCAAAAAACGCTCTGTGCAACTTTGTCAGCAGCCTGCGGCGCGTTCAGAGAACACGCCCTACCTTGAATGACGGGGGAAGGGAGGATATTCCGTAGGGGCGGGTTTCAAACCCGCCCGCCGTTGTATCATCGAAACGCAGGGCAGGTTTGAAACCCGCCCCTACAAAAGCAGGGATGAAAGGAATTGAAAAATGAGGATTATTGTTTCGTTTGACGAACAGGCTGTAAAACTACGCTCCGAGCGCGGTATTGCCGCGATGATTCCACATCTTTAGGGAGAATGATGCCAAAAACGGTCAACCAACATATCGAACAAGCCCTTTGTCAATTCAGGATTTATCCTCCGTTCAACCAGCATCGCAGTAATTTTCTGACCTTTTGATTTTTTCTGAATTTTCTGGTGGTTGCTGTTGCATGGCGTCAAGGTTGGAATGGGCTTGTCGTCGCAGATTTTGTACTTTGGTAACTTCTTCTCGGCTGGCAGAACGCTTACCCAATAATTTTGCCAGTTCATCAAAGCCCTGGGCGTAGTCTTTACATTCCTGTAAATTCATCGGTCGGCTACATTCAGCCTCAACCATAGCGCTTGCCTGTGGTTCGCGCACCCATTGTTTCCCCTGTAGTTTATTCGTATAAATGGCTTCTCCGCCGCGCCGGTAGATGGTTATGTTGTTCGCCAGCTTTTCGCTCTCGATACGTTCAAGTGTAGACAACATACCAATACAAGCCGCTTGGTGGGCTTCGGGCGTTGTCATGCGTCCTGTTCCTTTATCTGCTTTTTGTCCCTCGTACCGTTGTAAAATACCCTGTTCGCTGAATTTTGGGTTTACCGCCAGTACACGCGCATCAATTTTATAACCTGCTGCGCGTAGGCTTTTCATCGTGTTGGCAACTTTGTCGCCGTCGCGCATTGTTCCCTCGATGACGATATTTACTTTCTGCGCTTTGGCTTCGGCAATCGCTTTTTCTACCCATTTGCCGGTATCACGGTCAGTATAGAAGGCGGCAGTCTTATCGTTGATTTCCAACAAGCGGGAGTAGTGTGGGTGGTAGCTGCGAAAATCGTCACCGACAATTTGGACTGCTCCACCGTGCGCCTGTAGTTCGCGCATGGCAGCATCAACGGCGGCACTTTTACCTGCGCCTGGTTGTCCGCCAAAAATGACGGCGACCGGTTCACTCGATGGCTCAATGCCTTTGAAAATATCCGGTTTGATGTCCTGCTCGAAAATCTGTTGATGTTCTGGTTCATCAAGCCGGTATTTTTCTGGATTCAGTTTCATGCAGTTATGCGGCTATGGCTTGATGCTTGAACCGCCAAGCGCGGATATAAGCCCCATCTTCGGTTCGGACGCGGTTAATCTCGGCGTGGTCGCCAACGTGAAGATTTGCGCGTTTCTCTGCAAATTTCGCCCGTTCTGTACGTAGTCGGTTGATATTGGCAAGATCAGGCTGTGTTCTTGCTTTTTCATCGGCAATTTGTTCGGTAATAATGCTCATCCGTTCGCCAATGGCTTCGCGGGCGCATTCATAAGCAATGGATTCTGCTTGATTCCAATGTTCCATTATCATATTCTGGTTTAACCCTTCGTTATCCTCTTCGCGCGAGTAGCGACGGGGCAAAGGGCGGTCAACGGTGGTCGTGGTCATTTTGGAATCCTCCGGTCAATGTATGAAGTATATCGCGTTATATTTTTGTTTGCGCGTCCAGCGTTCGCATGATGGTGATGCGGTAACAATCCCTCTCCCCGCGCAGGAAGGTAGGGGCGGGTTTCAAACCCGCCCTGCGCGTTCCGACGATACAACGGCGGGCAGGTTTGAAACCTGCCCCTACGAAATATCCCCTTACCCACGGTGTACGCCCACAAGGGGAGCGGGGAGACAATCGCCGAACGCGTCTTCTGCGGGCGTTTTGC
>JAITSU010000098.1 GCA_031287525.1 Zoogloeaceae bacterium
CAAGGTCAGTGGACACCGGATTGGCAACGGTTTGGTAAGTCTTGATGCCGGAAGCGGAGGGGGTGTAACCGGAAGCATTGCTCCAGAACCCTTCCGTCAGAACATGCCCTGAGAGGGCAGGGGTCGGTCGACGCGAAATGGGCGCGATGGCGGCAAAAAGCAAATTTTTTCGCTGAATCGAAACTTGAACTGGCTTTCCTATATGAATTTCCGTACAATCGCGTTCCTATATGAAAAAACATATCCTTTCCATCCAGTTACAGGTGACTGAAGAAGAGCGCGCGCGGCTGCGAGCCTTGCAGCAGGCTTTTTCGGAAATCTGCAACGCGCTTGTGCCCGTGGTGTGGCAGAACCGCTGCTGGAACCGGGTCGGGTTGCACCATCTGGCATATCACGCTTTGCGGAACCGTTTTCCGCGCATGGGGTCGCAGATGGTGTGTAACGCGATTTATTCCGTTTCGCGCGCTTACCGGATCGCGCCGAAGGCGGCGGACAAACCCTTGCCTTTTCTCAAGTTCTTGCCGAGCGCGCCGGTGTTTTTTGACCGCCATACGGTCAGCATCAAAGACAACCAGCTTTCGATGTACACCCTGGATGGGCGAATCCGTTTCGGGTTTGCCACGCCGAAGGAAATTCTGGATGTTTTTTCCCGCGAGCGTTTGCGCGAGATTGTGTTGCACCGGCGGGGCGAAACCTTTTCTCTTTCTTTTTGTATGCAGGATGAAAAAGAAGCGGAGCGGGCAGGTTCCGGCGAGTTGCCTGAATATCTCGTGCTGCTGCCCGAAGCGCCGGATGGCATCCCTTTTAACGTGCCTGCGGCACAATCAACAGAGCCTCTGGAGGCGTAAATACCGATGAGTGACGGAAAACATTCAGAAATCAGCAGCGCGTTGTGGGGGCAAAAACCGCTCTTTACCCGCGCCATTGTGTTCAGCGTGGTGATTGGCGCCCTGATGCTTGCGCCTTCCTTTTATATGCTGGAAGTCTATGACCGGGTGGTGAACAGCCGCAGCATGTTGACGCTGGCGATGCTGACATTGTTGTTGGCGCTGGTTTATTTTGTGCTGGAATTCCTGCAATGGGCGCGGATGGGCGTTTTGCGGCGGGTGGCGGAACAATTCGATCAGAAATTGGGGTTGCGCGTTTATGAGGCGGTGTTCTGCGCCAATCTTTCCGGCGCGCGCGATATTGGTTTGCGCGGACTGCGGGATTTTTCCAGCGTGCGGGATTTTATTGCCAGCGCGTCGACGGCGGCGCTTCTGGATATTCCCATGGCGCTCCTTCTGGTGGGCGTTATTTTCTGGATTGATACCACACTGGGCTGGTTCAGCCTGGTCAGCGCCTGCATTCAGGCGGGCATCGCCGCTTTGAACAAGAGCGCCTCAGCGCCGCCACTCGCCAGAGCCAACGGAGCCGGCGCGCAGTCGCAGAATTTTGTCCGCGTCGCGCTGAAAAATGGCGAGGTGGTGCAGGCGATGGGCATGGCGGAGGGGCTGCGCGGGCGATGGCTGCAAATGCAGGAATTCATGCTCATCCATCAGGCGGAGGCGTCTGATCGCGGCTCGATTTACAGCACGCTGTCCAAGTATGTCCAGCTTGTGTCCAGTTCGTTGATGTTGGGGCTGGGGAGTTGGCTCGTTCTGATTGGCGCTTTTCAGGGCAGCACGGGTCTGGTGCTGATGGCTTCGATTATCGCCGGACGAGCGTTGGCGCCACTGGTGCAGGTGATTGCCGGTTGGCGCAATGTCGCCAACACCCAGGAAGCGATGGCGCGGCTTGAAATTTTGCTGACCAAAATTCCCGCCCGTACCGCAGGGTTGTCGCTGCCCGCGCCCAAAGGCGTGTTGCAGGTGGAACAGGTGACGGCTGTCGCGCCGGGGAGCAATACGGTGCTTTTGCAAAACATTTCCTTTGCCGTGCCAGCGGGTCGCCTGCTCGCGGTGGTCGGGCCTTCGGCTTCGGGCAAAACCAGTCTCGCGCATTTGCTGACCGGCGTCTGGCCTTGCGTGAGTGGCAAGGTGCGTCTGGACGGCGCGGATATTTTCGCCTGGAACAAGTTGGAACTGGGACCGCACATGGGTTATCTGCCGCAAAATGTGGCGTTGTTTGAAGGCAGCATCGCGGACAACATCGCCCGTTTCAGTACGCCCGATCAGGCGCAAGTCGAAGCCGCCGCCAGGTTGGTGGGCTTGCATGACTACATTCTCTCGTTGCCGGAAGGGTATGACACTAACGTGGGCACGGAAGGAACGGTGCTTTCCGGCGGGACGCGCCAGCGCGTGGGGCTTGCCCGCGCGATTTATGGCAACCCGCGTTATGTTGTGCTTGACGAACCCAATTCCAGTCTGGATGACGCCGGAGAAGCGGCGCTCATGACGACGCTGCAAACCCTGCGGGCTGGCGGAACGACGGTGATTGTCATCACGCACCGCACGAATCTTCTGGCGATTGCCGATTTGATGCTGGTTCTTGTCAATGGCGAATCCAAACTTTTTGGCCCTGCCAAAGAGGTGCTCGCCGCCCTGAAAAACCCTGGTCAGGCAAAAGCGCCCGCTTCCGCTCCGGCTCCGGCTCCAGCGCCAGCGCCCGTTCGACCTGCCGCTACGCCCGGCAATACGATTGCCATTCGGACGTGATTCATCAAGGAAATCCAGAATAATGACTTTCTTCAAAACGTACCTGCAAACGCATTTGCGAACCCTGCGCGACTTTTCGCAAAGGAGCGAATTGAGCCGTTTCCTGTTGTCGTTCAAGCGGGAATTCGCTTACGCCTTCTGGTTTACGGCGCTCATCAATGTTTTGATGCTCACGCCGACGCTCTATATGTTGCAAATTTTTGACCGCGTACTGGTCAGCCAGAGCGAATTTACGCTGTACGCCGTTACGCTGATGCTCCTCTTCTTTTTGGGCATCATGAGTTTTTCCGAATGGGTGCGGGCGCGTCTGCTGGTGCGGTTGGGCGTCAAGCTCGACATGCGCCTGAATGAACGGGTGTTCAATACGGCGTTCATTATGCAAAATCAGGGGCGCGACAAGGAAGCGGCGCAACTGTTCACCGACCTCTCCAGGGTGCGTCAGTTTTTGACCGGAGCCGGTCTTTTCGCCATTCTGGACGCGCCGTGGACGCCGATTTACCTCATCGTCCTTTCCCTGCTGCATCCCTTTCTGGGCATACTCTCCTTCATCTTTTGCCTGATGCTGGCGGCGGTGGCTTATATTTCCGGTCTGGTCATGAAAACGCCGCTGGAAGAATCCAGCGAAGCCGCGCGCAAGGAATCCGTCTATCTGGATGGCAAATTGCGCCATGCCAGCGTGGTGGAATCCATGGGCATGTTGGGCAATATGCGGGATACCTGGGCGAGTCACCACCAGAATGCTCTGGTACGCACCCGGCGGGGGCTGGACGCGCAAACGCGGATGCAGTCGATTACCCGTTTTGTGCGCCTTTTCCAGCAATCGCTGTGTCTGGGCGCGGGCGCGTTTCTCGTCATTCTGGGCAAAATTTCTCCCGGCGCGATGATCGCTTCCAACGCGCTGATGGGACGCGCGACGCATCCGGTCGACGCCCTGATGAATGCCTGGAAGAGCCTGCTTGACGCGAAAAAATCCTATCTCGCGCTGGAAGCGGCGCTGGAAGAACATCCGCATCACGAACCCGCTTCCCTCGTCGGCGAAACCGTCGGCGCGGCGCTGACGCTCGAACAGGTGAGCGCCACGGCAGAACACCGCGCGACGCCGATTCTGGACGATATTTCATTCACCCTTCCGGCGGGTTCGGCGCTGGGCATCATGGGGCCTTCGGGTTCCGGCAAATCCACGCTGGCGCGGGTGATTCTCGGCATCTGGCCGCAAACAGAGGGCGATGTGCGCTATGACGACATGCCCATTCGTGATCAGGATCGCGTCGCCATCGGCGCCGAATTGGGCTATCTGCCGCAGGATGTGGAACTTTTCAGCGGCACCATCGCCGAAAATATCGCCCGCTTCGGACAACCCGATCCCAGCAAAATTATTGAGGCATGTCAGGCGGCGGGCGTGCATGACATGATTTTGCGCTTTCCCAAAGGCTACGATACCGAAATCGGCGAAGAGGGACGCATCCTTTCCGGCGGTCAGCGTCAGCGCATCGGTCTGGCGCGCGCGCTCTACAACAATCCCCGACTGGTGGTGCTCGACGAACCCAATGCCAATCTCGACGACGCGGGCGACCATGCCCTCGTCAACGCGGTCATGGCTTTGAAACAACAGGGCGTGACGCTTGTCCTGATTACCCATCGTCCCCAAATCATGTCGTCGATGGATTTTGTCCTGATGCTCGACAAGGGCAAGGTTGTCCAGTTTGGCAAACCCAAATTCACAGACGAAAATCCCGCGCCGCCCAAAATCAACGACCCGCGTCCCGTCGCGCCCGCTCCCGCATCCGCCATGGCGTCTGCCCGCGAACCCGACGCGACTCCGGTTTGAAACCAACTCATCATTCACGAGGAAACTATCCATGTCCTTTCGTACAAAGCTTGACAGTACAATTCATGCCATTGTCGATTTTCTGAAACCGCATCCCATTGAAGAAAAAGAAATTGAGGGCGCGAACAAAGACCTGCCCACCGACACGCGCTCTCCGGCTCGTCTGGGTTTCTGGGTGTTGGGCGTTGGCTTTGGCGGCTTTTTGCTCTGGGCGGCATTCGCGCCTCTGGATGAAGGCGTGCCGACTTCCGGCATGGTGACGATCGAAACCAAGCGCAAGGCGGTGCAACACCTTTCCGGCGGCATCATCAAGGCGGTGCATGTCAAGGAAGGGCAATTTGTGCACGAGGGCGATCCCCTCCTCGAAATCGACGCCGCGGTTACCCAGGCCAATTTTGAAGGCTCGCGTCTGCGTTACTACACCTTGCGCGCCACGCAAGACCGCCTTACCGCCGAGCAAACCGGACAAAAAGAAATTACGTTTCACAGCGATTTTCTTCAGGTTCGGAATACTGACCCGCTGGTCGCCAACATGCTCGCCAATCAGGAAAGACTTTTTATTTCCCGTCGCATGTCGCTGGAAGCGGAAGTGCGCGCGATGGAAGAATCCATAAGAGGCTATAACGCCGCCATTTCGGGCTATCAGGGCTTGCTCGAAGCGCGACGCTCGCAGATGCGTCTTTTGCAGGAAGAATCCGAAGGTCTGCGCGATCTGGTCGCCGAAGGCTACGCCCCCAAAAATGACCTGCTGGCGCTGGAACGGACGAAAGCGGAAACCCTGGGGTCGATTGCCGATTTGCAAGGCAACATCGAACGCTCGCACCGTGGCACGGCAGAAGTTCAACTGCGAATCACCCAGCGCCAACAGGATTTCAGAAAAGAAGTCGATACGCAGCTTGCGGAGGTCAACAGCCAGGCGCAAGCCGAACAGGAACGCTTTGAATCCTTCAAAAACGATTTGGCGCGTACCGTGTTGCGCGCGCCCTCTGATGGTCAGGTGGTTGGCTTTGTCGCCCAAACCATCGGGGGGGTGATTGCTCCCGGACAAAAAATCATGGACATCGTGCCGCAAAACGAAGCGTTGCTGCTCGAAACCCAGGTGCCACCGCATCTCATCGACCGTGTGCAACCGGGGCGCGAAGCCGATGTGCGCTTTTCCGCCTTTGCCCACAGCCCGCAACTCGTGGTGCCGGGGCGCGTGGAATCCGTCTCCGCCGACTTGCTCACGCATGAACAATCCGGTATCAGCTATTATCTGGCGCGGGTTTCCGTAACCCCGGAAGGCATGGAAATTCTGGGCAATCGTCATATGCAGGCCGGTATGCCGGCAGAAGTCATCATCATCACCGGCAAACGCTCCATGCTCGTCTACCTCCTGCGCCCGCTTTTGAAACGCCTGTCCGTTTCCATGAAGGAAGAATGACATGAACCGAAATTTCGCAAAAAAAACCGTTCTCCGCACAATGCTCGGCGCGATTTTCGCGGTTTGCGCCGTAGCGTCCGCCCACGCCGACGACCTCCGCCAGCTTTACCATGAGGCCATACTGGCGGACGCCAACTTTCTGGTCACGCAAGCAGACGTATCGGCGCAACGGGAAGCGTTGCCGCAAGCGCGTTCGCAACTCTTGCCGAATCTTTCATTCAGCGGCTCGAAAAGCCGTAACGACACCGAGCATGAGGGTCAGGGTCTTTTGGGGCCGACTAAAAATCAATACGAGTACGACAGCCACAATTATGTGCTTTCCGTGCGTCAGGCTTTGTTCCGTCCCGCCGCTGTCGCCTCCTACCTCCAGTCGCGGGCGCAGGTGGAAAGCGCCGATGCCATTCTGGAATGGGCGGTGCAGGATATTGCCGTGCGGGTTGGTAGCGCCTACTTCGATGTTCTTTCCGCGCAATCGGATCTGGACGTCAACAAAGCGCAACAGGATGCCTACGCCGCTCAATTGACCTACACCGAAAGAGCGTTCACCGCTGGCGCCGGTACGCGCACCGATATTGACGAAGCCCGTTCGCGTCTTGACCTCGCAAAAGCGCAGGCGCTCGAACTCCAGTATCGCCTCGAATATGTGCAGGACGCCTTGAGAACGCTGGTCAACCGACCGCTGACGCCGCTTGCCGCGCTCGATCCCCAACGCCTCGAACTGGCGCGTCCTGACCCTGAGCGTCTGGAAGACTGGATTCTCGAAGCGGAAACCGTCAATCCCAAGCTGAAATCGCTGCGCGCCAATGTGGAAGTGGCAGAAAAAGAAATCTGGAAAATGAAATCAGGGCATCTGCCCACCGTCGATTTGTTCGCGCAACGCTCAAAAAGCGAAAGCGAAAACAACAACACCATCGGTTCCAAGTACGACACAAAAATGGTCGGTATTCAGGTCAATATCCCCATTTTCTCCGGTGGCTACGTCAACTCCACCGTGCGCCAATCCTACGCCGCGCTGGAAAAACAACGCCAGCAACTTGAAGCGACGCGCCGCGACATCAATCTGGACGTTCGCAAACAATTTGACGCCGCCACTCAAGGCGTACATTGGGTCAAAGCCTACGAGCAAGCCGTCAAATCCGCCGAACAGACCCTCTTTTCCACCAAAAAAGGCTTTCAGGCCGGCAAGCGCAACAACCTTGACATCCTGAACGCCGAACAAAATCTTGCCTCTGCCCGCAGGGATTTGAATCGGGGACGCTTCCAATACGTGATGGCGCGCTTGCAACTCCTCGCCCTTGTCGGTCGCCTGGACGACACCGAAATGACCCGTTTCAACAACTGGCTCGCCAAATCCGAACGCTGACGCGGAATTTTGCGCCTGTATTACCGCAGCGTAATCAACGCAGAAAATGAGCGACAGGTCAGACTGTTGACAAACCTCCGAAGTCGCTTTCCGGGAACGCCGACGGCAACAAAGGCACGTCGGCGGTACGCCGACTTTGAGCGCAGATTGCCGCACAAACACCGCTGCCAGCGTGGACGCTGGCGT
>JAITSU010000099.1 GCA_031287525.1 Zoogloeaceae bacterium
CAAGGTCAGTGGACACCGGATTGGCAACGGTTTGGTAAGTCTTGATGCCGGAAGCGGAGGGGGTGTAACCGGAAGCATTGCTCCAGAACCCTTCCGTCAGAACATGCCCTGAGAGGGCAATTTACACGGAAACCCGCCACCGCTTTCTGGGAACGCCGACGTCCACGTCGGCAGTATGCCGACTTTGAGCGCAGATTGCCGCACAAACACCGCTGCCAGCGTGGACGCTGGCGTTCCCAGAAAAACCTTCACTCAAAAAAACGCTCTGTGCAACTTTGTCAGCAGCCTGGCGGGAGCATCCTGCTCCCGTCTGCTTCTTGCCCTCTCCCACAAGGGGAGAGGGCGAATGGTAGGGCGCGCTCTCCGAGCGCGCCGTTTGTTGACTGCGGCGCGTTCTTCGATCCCGCTCTACCTTGATGTGCGTGAATTTCCGCCTGCGCGGGAATGACGGGGAAGGGGATATTCCGTAGGGGCAGGTTTCAAACCTGCCCGCCGTTGTATTGTCGGAACACAGGGCGGGTTTGAAACCCGCCCCTACAAGGGATGGCGGGAGCAGGATGCTCCCGCCACTCTATCCTGTTACGGTTTGACGGGTTTGTCCCAAACGGTGACGCCGCTGGCGGTGAGACCGTTTCTGAGGGTGGATTGAAAAACATAGCTGGCGGTCATGTCCTGTAGTTCTCTGGCGTGTTTATTTTGAAACAACGCGCCCCGAACCGTCATGTTGCCGGGGATGTTTTGATTGCTGTAGAAAATGCCATCCCGCGTGACGTTGCCATTGGCGTACAGGATGTGATTCTGCCCCGATACGCCAAGTTCAACGCGGGTGAAAAAGATGGATTGGTCAAAATTGAAGTTGAGCAACCCTTTATCAAGACTGGCGGCGATGATTTCGCCATTCGCCCCGGTCATGTGCGCCTGCCCGGTTTGCAGGGTAAAACCGAGGTTGCCCGTGCCGGGGACTTGCACCGTGTTGGTGTCGTTTCTGCTCCAAATCAGGATGTAGGAACTGTCTGGAATGCTGATCATGCCGTACAGCGTGGGGTCAAGGCGGTCAAGATTGACCGAGTTCGGCAGCTTTTCGGCAACCTGTTGCCAGCGCCCCCAAATGATGGGCTGCATCTGCTCCTGTTTCAAAGGGTCAAGAGAGACGTTCTGACGATCACTGGCTGCCTTGATGTCTTCCTGATTATGCCGGTTGTCGGTAACAGCGGCGGGAATGGCGGGTTCACCGGGTTCGTCGTGACGAGGCGGCACAACAATGTCGGGGGAAAGCGTATGGTCGTCGATGAGTTGGGGCGCGCCCCGCCCTTTTTGCACTTGCAACACGCCTAAAGTACCCGCGAAGAGTTCGAGACTGTCCGCGCCTTCGCAGGGGCCGTTGCCTTGCGGTTGGCATTTGCCGTCAAACCCGGAAACGACCACGCCGCCGGAAACGACGGCGATGCGGGTTTCTTTGGCGTCGGTGTAGATGCTGAAATCGGTTCCCCGCACGCCAATGGCGGCAACAGGGGTGTTGAAACGGAAGTTTTTACGGGCTTTGCCAACGGCTTCGCCGGAAATGCTGCGGGCGACACCCTGACGCAGGGAGAATTTGAAGCGGCTTTGCGCGGGGTTGGCAAGGTCGACTTTATAGGCTTCAACCACGGCAACGCTGCCGGGACGCAGGATAAGGAAACCGTTATCAATGGTTTTGAGGTAAAGGTAGCCGTCCGCGCCAGTGGTGAGTTCAGCGCCCACATACACGCTATCGCCCACTTTAACGGCTTTGCCGGTGATTCTGGCTTCGCCGACGACCAGCACGATTTTGCCCGCTTCGGTGGCAACCTCGGTAGCGGATTCGGCGGCAGATTCGGCGGCGACGGTAAAGTTCATCGTCAGCGCGCTTGCCAGCCCGCAAATGAGCAGGATGAGCGTCCGCCAGATTTTGTGGTGGTGTTGCATGATGGTCTATCTCCTTACAAGCTTCTGCCCGCGCGCGCCGTCAGATGTTGGGAACTACGGTTGGGAACTACGGTTGGGGGCGACGGTCAGGTGCGACTGTTTTCCGGCTATCCGGCTCGCCATCCTACCAAATTTGGCGCGAAAAAGCTTTTTCATGAACGCTTCATTGTAGAATCTCACACTTTTCTGTGCGCTGATTTCACGGTCTTTCACCTTTTCTTTTCTCTCAAGTGACTTTCTCACAACACTGTGCGCGATTTTTCCTTTTTTTGCTGGCAACGTGCTGCCTCTGCGCCTCGGCAAGGGCAGATGACAGCGCGTATCAGAACGCCTTGCGCTTGTTGAGCGAGGGGCGTATCGAGGAGGCAGAGGCGTCTTTGCGGACGGTCATCGGGCAGCAACCGGAACACGCGGGGGCATGGCTGGATTTGGCGATTTTGCAATGCGGCATGGGATTAACGGACGAGGCGGAAGCTTTGTTCGGGAAAATTCAGGAACGCTTCGACCCGCCTCCAGCGATTCAGGAATTGATCCGGCAGATTCGCGCCAAAGGTTGCCCGCGTCAGGATGCCGGGCAGAGTGTCGCGCGTTCTTCGTTCAGGCTGGGGCGGGGACACGATAACAATGTGAATCAGGGCGCGAGTAATCCTTTTTCGCTGGGGGGGCTTCCGCTGGCGCCGGAGTTTCGCCCGCGCGGGGATGATTTTACCCAGGTCAGTCTGGAAACGACGCGCCTCTTTCCACGTTACGGAACAACGTTTTACGGGCAGCTTCAATCGCGCCAGCATGACCATCTTTCGCGGTATGACCTGTCAACGGCGCTCGTGGCGGCGGAGCAGCCCTTGAAGTTGGGAGAATGGCATAACCGTTTGGGAATAAGCCTCTCCGCAGCCTGGTTGGGCGGTCATCTGTACCAGCAACAGGCGGGCGTCCACGCGCAGATATTGCCGCCGTGGCCGGTGTTGCCGGAGGGCTGGCATTACAGCTTTTTGAGCGACGTGAGCCGGGTCTGGTATCCGACGCTTAAAAATTTCGACGCGGATATTTTGCGCCACCAGTTGATTGTGAATTTTCAGGATGATGAGACGCAATGGATGGGCAGCGCGGGCGTCACGCGGGATTTTGGCGGCAAAAACCGTCCCGGCGGCGATAAACGGGGCTGGATCGCCAATGTGACCTTGCGGCGGCGTTTGACGGCCCGCCTGCACGGAGAATTGTCCGGCGCGCGTCAGGATTGGCAAGGAGACCAGGTTTATTTTTCCGGTCTGGTGGATACAAATACCCAACGCAAGCAAAGCACCCGCCTCTGGCGAGCCGCCGCCGTATACGCCCTGACCCCCCGCCAGAGCGTGACGCTGGAATTCAAGGATTTGAAAAATCAGGAAAATATCTCGCTATTCAGCTACCGCAACCGTCAGGTGATGCTGAACTGGCAGTATGAGTTCAGGTGATCAGGGATCAGGAATCAGGTGTCAGGAATCAGGAATCAGGTAGGGCGCGTTCTCCGAACGCGCCGCAGGGTACTGACAAACCGCCGAAGTCGCTTTCCGGGAACGCCGACGGCAACAAAGGCACGTCGGCGGTACGCCGACTTTGGGCGCAGATTGCCGCACAAACACCGCTGCCCGCGTGGACGCTGGCGTTCCCAGGAAAACCTTCACTCAAAAAAACGCGCTGCGCAATTTTGTCAGCAGCCTGCGGCGCGCTCGGAGAGCGCGCCCTACCTGACCCCTGTCATCTGTCACCTGTCACCTGTCATCTGTCATCTGTCACCTGCTCCCAGAGCCGCTCGGCGCTCATTTGCCAGGTTAGCCAGGGCATTTCGTCTGATTTGGGGTGTTGGTTTTGGGCATAAAGCGCCAGCCATGTTTTGATGGCATTCGCCAAATCACCGCTGAAATAGTGGGCATATTGACCCGCTACCTCGCGGAATACGGGAATGTCACGCGCGATGACGGGGAGCTTGTGGCGAGCGGCTTCGATGAGGGGCAGCCCGAAGCCTTCGGCATATGAGGCGGCGATGAGACAGACTGAGGCGGCATAAACGGCTTCGAGGTATTCGTCGCTGATGCCTTCGAGCCAGATGAGGCGGTTTTCTTGCGCCATGCGGGTATTCAGACGCCGAATCAGGGCGTCTTGCATCCAGCCTTTTTTGCCGACGATGACGAGGTTGACTTGCTCGCCTTCTGCCCAAAGCCGCTCGAAAGCATCCAGCGCTTCGCTGTGTCCTTTGCGCGGCTCAATGGTGCCGACCATGAGAAAGCCGGGATTGGCGCGCAACTGGCGAAGTCGCTCGACGCCATTGGGGGGGATGCCGCGCGTAGGCACAGAAGCGCCAAGGTCAGCGCCGATATGTGACCACTCAATACGATAGGGACGCTGCCGCTTGACGGTATCTGACGCCGCCAGCCATTGGCGCAGTTCTTCCGCGACGCTACGGGAGATGCAGATGGAAAAATCAAGCGAGCAGATGATGTGCAGCCACTCCTGATGGTTCGCCGCTGTACCCACCGGAAAACATTCAGGATGTGAAACGGGCAGAAGGTCATAGACGAGAAAGCCGACTTTTACGCCTCTGTTCCGCCATTTTTCGAGGATAGCCCGGTCTGCGATGACGGCTGAACTGTGAAAGTCGAGCGCGAAAAAAATGTCGCCCGCCCAGGCTTCAACCGGCGCGTCTTCCGCCCATTCGTCAGGGATGCCCAGAAAATGACTGGTGAATTTTCGCGCGTGACGATAGCAGTTGGCGCTGGCGTAGACAGGCTCAATTTGCCATGCATGGGTTTCACGCTTGAACCACTCGCGCAAAATTGCCCGCACAACGCGCTGTATGCCGGTTTTATGGTCGACTTCCACGAGCGCGGAGACATCAACATAGAGATGACGCTTTTTGGGCGTGGGTGGAAAATCCTCCGCCAACGCCACGGCGAGGTCGTCCATTTCGGCTTTTGTGACGCGCGGTTCCAGTTCGCGGATGAGGCGATACAGTTGCCCGCCCACGCGATCATGGTTTTCTATGTCTTCGACATATTGCGCGACGCATTGTTCCGTCGCTTCGTCCCCCGGAAGGGGCAGTACAGTCCAATTATCAGCGGCATTTTGTCCATACCATTTTGCAACCGGATTGCGCGTTTTTTCGTCGTGGACAATAACGCCCAGCGCGGCTTGCAGAACCGGGAGATTCGCCGGATAGCGCCGGATGGCTGCGGTTTTGTCGACATGGCTGGCGAGTAGCGCGGGGTAGCCATGACTGGCGTAAAGCGTCTGTTCCCAGGCATGGGGCGCTTCCCGACTTGCCTGAATGTCCGCGAGGGAAAAGTCGCGCAGTATGACGACACCGGGGATTTCTTCCAGCAAATCAAGCATGTAGCGGCAAGATGGCGAGTTGCTGACGCAATAGAGCGCCCGATCGCATTCCCTCGCGTGGGCGCGGAACCACGCGACAGTTCGCAAAGCGCCGTGTTCGCGTATCCAGGGGGCGCTGACTTCGGCGGTTGGGTGGCTCAATTCGTCGCTCACGAGGTCAATCTGATAGTGACGGCTCAAGATGGACAGGCGTTTTGCGTGCTCATCATCATGGTCGCCCACGTTGCCGAAGAGATAGACCAAGCGGGGACGTTTTTCTGTTGGGGAAGACAAAACGCCGGTTTCCGGGCAGGGGATGGTTTCGGCGGGGTGGTCGTCGCGATTCGGGGGGGACGGGCGAACACAGTTCGCCCCTACGAGAATTTTGTGAATTTGCGCGGCTCTGGGCGATAAAATTTTTGCGGGTCGGGTTGAGCCGGTTTCGGTAAATCGGGCAGCGGCGCGGGTCATCCGCGCAAGCGGTCGGGACAGGAGCGGCATCGCCCGAAGCGCGCGGTTCAGCGTGGGATGACGGTTGATAAAAGGGGCGATGACCTTCGCGCAAGCGCGCAGCGCCGATTTCAGGCTCGGTTTGGCGGCAGGCGTGGCGCGGGGCTTTATTTTTTTCGTCACGGCGGCAAACATGAAACGCAGCGGGGAAAAATCTCCTGACGCGACGCGTTTCAATCCGCGCAGGGGTTTGGTGATTCGCCACGAAACACTGCCGCGTAACAGCAGGATTTGTTCATGAAACTGATGGGCTTGAGCGTGCCAGTGATGCGCGGTGGCTTCCTGTTGGGCGATTCTTTCTTGCAGGGTTTGCAGTTGCGCCTGTACACGGGTTTCGGATTGTTTTATCCGCCGGTCGTAACGAGTGGACAGGGTTTCGAGGGTCAGCCCGTAATCTGTGTCAAAGGCCGCGTTCAGGGCGGTCGTCAATGCGGCGTTTCCCGATTTTTGCGCGATGACGGCATAATCCGGGCTGACGCCGCAAAACACTTCAAAAAGACTGACTTCGCTACGCGCTCTCAGACTTTGGGATTCCTGAATCCCGATGGTTTTCACCCGGGAGAATTTGTAAAATTCCGCCAGAAAAGAAAGCAAAAGCGGCGGAATGGGACGTAAATGGGTCGGATCAACATAGAAATAGTGGGTGCCCACAACGATATTTTCCGGGTTCGGCGTTTCCATAATCAGCAAGCCGCCCGGTTTGAGCACTCTCAAGGCATGAGCCACCAAGGACTGGAGTTGTTCGATGCTGATGTGCTCAACGACATGAAAGGCGGATACAACCGCCTGACTTTCATCCGGCAACGCGGCCAGCACGACCAGCGCGTCGTCATGAATGACCTCCAGCCCCGTCTCACGACACGCCTTCAACATGTCGGCGTCAAGATCAACACCGGTCGCCCGAAAGCCTTGCGCGCGCAGGGTTTCCAGCCACTCGCCCCGCCCGCAGCCAAGGTCAATCGCGGGCGCGTCAGGATAGGCGAGCGACAAGGGCGCAATAAAAGGAAGATAGACCGTTAAACGGTCTTTGATGATTTGGCGGTCGCCCCGGTGGGTTTCTTCAAAGGCGCGATAAAAATGGTCACTCATGTGCGAACCTTAATTTTGGGGGAATCCAGGCGGAACCGACAAACATGTTTTTGTCCTTGTTGATGACACTGAAAACCAGCATCTGATCCCGCCATTCATAATTTTTCTGAAGATGTGTGTCCGCTGTATGCAAGGCAACGGCAATGGAGTATGTGCCCGGGCCAATGTTGGCGTTGAACTCAAATTCAAGTTCAACGACTTTGCCCGCTGGCAGGTTATGCAAGGGCTGGTCAAGGTGATGGGTATTGGTGCCAAAAACAGGCTGCCCAAGACGATCCTTGATCATGTAACCAACCACCAGTTCAGGGATGTCGCCCCGACAATTCGCCACCACGCTCAAACGGACGAGTTCGCCTACGCCAATAACCTCTACTTCCTGACCCGCCGTATTTTTGAGTTGTACGCGCGTCAGATTGGCTTCTCCCGTACCCGAAACAGTCTGGATTTTTCCCGCGTCTGTGGGGATTTGCCGCACACGCGGGTTCTGATGTTCAGCGAGCATGGCATTGTAATAGTCCATCACGGCTTCCGGCTCGCCTTCCATGACAATACTGCCAGCGCCCAGCAAAATGGCGCGGTCGCATACGGACTGAATGGCGGTCTTGTCATGCGAGACAATCAGCAGGGTTGTTCCCTGCTGGCGAAACTGGCGGATGCGGTCAAAACTCTTGTGCTGGAAATAGGCGTCGCCCACAGAAAGGGCTTCGTCGACAATCAGGATGTCCGGTCGAATGGCGGTCGCTACACTGAATGCCAGCCGCACCTGCATCCCGCTCGAATAGACCCGAACGGGCTGATCAATGTAGTCGCCAATTTCGGCGAAGGTTTCGATGTCGGGCATCAGGCGCTCGATTTCTTCAACGCGATAGCCCAAAAGCTGTCCTGCCATGCTGACGTTCTGGCGACCGGTAAAATCAGGGTGAAAACCCATGCCCAGTTCGAGCAGCGCCGCAACCCGCCCCGTCATTTGCACAAAACCCGTTGTGGGTTGAGTCGTGCCCGTCACCATCTTGAGCAGCGTACTCTTGCCCGCGCCGTTCAAGCCGATGATGCCAAGGGCTTCGCCCGGACTCACGGCGAAGTTGATGTCCCGCAAGACCCATTTGAGGGTATGCCGCGACTTTTTCCCCGGCAACAACCATTCCGCCAGCCGTGACCAACGGTGGGGATACTGTTTGTAGGCTTTGCCCAGATGACTGACGGTAATCGCGCCCATCAGAGTTCATCCACCATCTCGCCAACGTGCCGTCGAAACAGATGGACGCCAAAAAAACAAAGCAGGATGGTCAGCGCCAGCACGGGTAAAAGACCGGTCAAATCCGGTACGGTTCCGGTGAGAAACAGTTGTTGGCAGATGCTGATCAGAATCGCCATGGGATTGTATTGCATGAGTTCGGCTGCCGCTTCCGGCAGAATGCTTGCCGGATAAACAATGGGCGTTCCCCAAAACCAGAAAAACAGGACAATGCCGGAGAGTTGCCCCACATCGCGGAAAAATACGTTGAAAATCGCCAGCACCATCCCCAGTCCAATGCCCAGAAAAACCAGAATGCCGAGCGTCGGCAGGAGCACCCAGAGGTTCCATCCGGGAAACTGTCCGCAGAGCAGCAAAAACGCGAGAAAAAGGGCAAAAATGACGCAAAAGTTGAGCAGGGCGCTCAAAATCACAATGACGGGAAGGCATGAACGGGGAAAACTCAACTTCTTGATCAAGTTGGCATTTTCGATAAAAACGTTCTGGGCGCGCGTAACAATCTCGGTAAACAAACCCCAGGTGAGAATGCCCGCGCAAAGATAGATGCTGTAGGCAAATTTTCCTTCTATCGCCGGCAGGCGGGCTTGCATGATTTGGGAGAAGATGACGGTATAGACCGTAATCATCGCCAGGGGATTGATCACCATCCAGACGATGCCCAGCAGGGAATTGCGGTATCTGGACTGGAACTCTCGTTGTACGCTGCCCAGAATAAAGCCACGACAAGCCCAAAGGGTGCGGAGCGCGATCATGTTGTCCGGTTCCCTTGATCGGATAAAACCGCGCATTTTAGACGCTATCCATGCCGCAATCAAATTTTGCCGCGCAAGTCAGACGCGCCTCCGGCGTCCCCGACATCCAGATATCGTTGTGGAGAACGGTCATCAGGATCAGGGCAATCACATGAATGCCATTGAAATTAAAGTGGCGGGAGCATCCTGCTCCCGCTCAGGCTGCTGACAAAGTTGCACAGAGCGTTTTTTTGAGTGAAGGTTTTCCTGGGAACGCCAGCGTCCACGCTGGCAGCGGTGTTTGTGCGG
>JAITSU010000089.1 GCA_031287525.1 Zoogloeaceae bacterium
TGTGAATGTTATGACTCATCTTTTTGCCTCCGATGTGATTCAATCATTTCCGGCAGTATAGCCTGCGCCTGAAATAACGGCCAGCTACGAATCGGAATATGATCGCACGGAACGGAACAAAATTTCGCCCCTGCCGGAACGCGCTCGGTATTGCGCGGATGTTCGGCTACGCCTCTGATGCGGTCGATGACGTTCTCGCTTTTGACTTCGGTGAGTAACTGGTTGTTGTCGCGCACTTCCTTTTCCCATTCGGGGTCGAGCGCGCAGTCCCAGAAGGCCAGGCGCGAAGGGCCGATTTCCTTGACTAGCGCCTCGGCATCCTTGGCGTCGCCGCCACCGATGCCGAACAATTGCAGGATGCGTTTGATTTCCGGCTTTTGCGCGTCGGTGGCATTTGGAAAATCTGCCGCAGTAAGCGGTTTTTCCTTGACCGCGCCGCTGCGCCATTCCAGAAGGCTGCGCATCTTGCCCTTCAAGCTGGAACCGGGAATATAAGGCGAGCCGGTGATCGGATGCTTGATGACGGTGTTATCTACGCCGCCAATGTGCATTTCATTGTCGCCCGCGCCGATTCTGAGTCCGGTGACGACTTCCAAGGTGGCTTCAATAGTGGTGATGTTGGTGAGTTGCGGCATGATTATTTTCCTTCAGCTTTATAGAAACCCATGAAGGCTTCCACGAATAATTTGGCATGTTTCAGGGTTGTCGGGTTTTTGACCGCCTTGATGACATCAGAAAACAGTTTCTCAAACCCGTCACTGACGTGTCCGCGCCCTTTGGCGTAGGCAACTTTGGCGCACATCATTTTGATGAAAGGTGCAAGCTCCTTGTAAGTCTCTTCCTTGTTTTTCACGTTACGGTCAAATAACTTGTCGTGCCACATCACCAATTCGTCATAAAACCTGCGAAGTTGGGTTGATTTGTTTTTGGTGGAAGTGGCTTCTCCGGCGATTTGCTTCGCCGCGCTTTGCGCGACTTCGGAGAAGATATTTTCTGGCAATGGAAGGTCAAGATTCATGAGTTACCCCTTGCGTTTTGAATAAAAGAAGTTGAAAAGCGGAATGCGGAAACGGCTCTTTTGCACGGCGATGCCGTTCTCCCCGAAAGTCGTTGCCAATCTGGCAAGTGCAACAGACCGGGCATCTTTGTCACGCAACTTATCGACGACATAACGGCAGGTGCGGTAAGTAAAACGGCTGCGCCACATGGCAGATTCCTGTCTGGTTTTGTCGGCGGCAAGGTCAATGAGCGAAAGCAAGCCATAGACATAGCCCGTGGAAAGTTTGTAGTCGTCCGCAAGTTGCCGTACTTCGTCCTCAAGTCTGGCAAGCGTAGGCCAGTCTTTCCACGGCACGATTTCACCGTACAGGCTCAGGGCGTTCTTGTGTTTTTGACCGTCTTCTTCATAACCCTTTGCCTTCTCCAGCGCGGTTTCTGCCTGTTCAGCCAACGCATGTACCGGATGTCCGGGCTTTGTGGTGATGATGCCCGCCGAGAAATGGATTTCCGGGTTTTCGGCGACGAAGGCTTTGAAGTGTTCAGCCATTTCCGCCGCCAGTTTTTGCGTGCTCTGCCACGGACCGACCAGGAAAAAATCATCGCCCCCGGCAAACACGGTGTAGGTATTCGGATATTTTTCCTTGCAATAAGCGGGCAACCACACAGCGAAAAAGGCATTCATCTGGCGGGATAACGCCGCCATCTTGGCGAATGTGTTTTGCTTCAAACCTTTCTGAAAAATCTGACCGAGGTTGTCGACGTCGCCTTTGAGCGTGGCAAGCGCGACCTGTCCGATCCAATGGTCGTGTTCATCTGGTTGTCGGTCTTCACAAGCCAGATGGTTGAAGGTTTTCGGGTTGCCGGGGCGGCAATCCTCATCCGCTTCAACGCCTTGATATTTATCGCTCGTCAGGTGGTCATGCTCACCAAAAACCGGCACATAAGCGTTGATGTAACGGCGGGCGTAACCGTGCCAGAGCGTGTCGGTCAAATTTTCCGGCAGGGAAAAATCCCAACAGCGCACCAGCTCGCCAGACTGAGCCAGCGCGCCGAATTTGCCCGTTTCTTCCTCGCCTTCGGTAAAACCGATGCGGTAACCAAATACCGGGATTTCCAGCGGGGTCACGCTGCCCTTGCGTAATTCGGACTCGTCGCGCACCACCAGCAAACGATCTTTATGCGCCAAGGCTTTACCAATGGCGATCTGGTCACGAGACAAGGGCGCGGAACCCTGAACATCCGCAGGCAGACGGGTGTTGTATGCGCAAACACCCTGCGGATATTCCACCTCAAACACGCGCGGCGCATCGTCCGTCAGGGCAAAGCGCGAGAGCTTGGCGGTTTCAAGGTCTGCAAACAAACCTTTCATCAAGTCCTTAAACCGATCCTGCAAAAAGTCGCTGCAACTGGCGGATTTTTCCACCAGCCCCAGACCCGCCAAACCAAAGGTGTTCTCCAGAAACCACTGGTTCAGTTCCCTGCGAACCATCGCCAGTTTTTCGCGTACCTCTGCTGTATTGGGCGCGACAATCAAAAACTTGCCCGCCGCATTGATGATTTGCGAAGTGGAAGGCAGTTCACAGGCTTCCAACACCTTGAGCGCTGCCAGTTCGGTGAATAGCGAGACCTGAAACGAACGTCCGCGCAGCAGCTTGGCGGCGTGTCTGTTGGTTTCAGCGCCTTCGGAAAAGATGAAATCCTGAATACCGAAAAAGTCACCTTGCACGAGCAGGAACTTCTTTTCGTTCCAATCGGCGCGATCCTTGTGCTGGCGGATGGCGTCGGCATCGCTCAAGCCCTCCTGCGCAATGTGCCAGCGCCAGAGTGCCACGGCAAAGGCCGCCGTCGCCTTGCTGTGGTCATAGAGCGAGACTTCCGGCTTGACATTGAAAGCCGTCGCGGCGGGAATGGCGTGGGTGAAGGTTTGCCAGAGGGTGTCGAAATGATCGAGCCAGAGCGGCCATTGCTGGCGATGCGAGGCAGGAATGTCGTCCTTGAGTGCGAGAAGGAACGCTTCCCAGAGCGCGCGGTATTCCTTCTGCGCGGGAGCGTCTTGTTCGGATTCGTAACCCACTCGTTTTACCGGGAAGAGATTTTCCGGGGAAAGCGCCTTGAGCGGGTAACGATAATCAAGGCTGGCGGCGGTCGTGTGTTGTTTTTCGTCTGTCAGACGAACCTGCTCGAACAAGGTGAGTTGTCGCGCCTGAAAATGATTATGCCCGGTATCGGTTTTGTCTTCCGCATCGTTATAGCGGTCGAACTCGTCACGCTCAAACCCGGAAGCCACACGGTCAGCCGTGGCGATGATCCATTGCAACAGGGTTTCTGGACGATGGTGCATGGCCGCAGCGTTGATGAGGCTGTCGGTGATGTCGGCTTCCGTGCCATCCTGGCGGCTGGCGAAAGGCGTGACATCGCCCCGGATCAGGTCTGGCGCGCTTTGCTCCACTACATCCAAGCACAGCGCCGTGAACGCCGCGTGTTTGTGGCTGTGATAGCCCTTGCCGCCACCTGTTTCGTGCCATTTGCAATAATCGGTGATATGGGCGTCGAGACGGGCGTCAGTCAGCCCGGCCCGTTCGGCAAATTTGCCAAGGTCATGCGTGAGCGCCGCGAAGGCGACGCGAGAGGATGGGGCGAGTAATTGGTTCATACCGGATTGTCTCCAGATTTAACGGTGTTCATGCGGGGAAACAGATTCTTGGCCATTACCGCAGGTGTGGCCCCAGGCAAATCAGCTCGGTGACGCCGCCCGCCAGTTCGCGGCAGAAGATGCGTCGGGCGTCTCCGTCGTTCCAGGCGTAGATTTCGTGGCTGGCGTCCGGGGCGTAGCTGGGTGGTTGGCGGATTGGTTGGTAGTGTAGAGAGTTAGGGTTTGGATGATTGGGCGATTCCTTACATTGTGCCAGGAGGTCGAGGGCGCGGTTGATTTGGCGCCGCTGTTTGCCGCTTATGTTTTTGCATGAATCAAGAAAACGCAGGCCGAAACGGATGGCATCCGTGGGCGGCGGCAGAATTTTTTCTTTATATATCGCGTTCTTATGCTCTTCAAAGACCATTTCGCCCCAGGGTTCCAGGGTAAATTCTCCATCCATGCCAAACCAATAAATTCCAGCTTTGGCGGCGGTCACGCTTAAACCGAGCGCGGCGCGGCGAAAATCGGCCAGGTCTTTTTCGATGTCCTCTTTGGCTTCAAGCCGCGCTGGCAGGCGTGGGATGCGCATCAGTTGGCCGGAACGCTCAAACATATAGATGGTTTCGTCGGCGTAAAACATGCCCAGCGTCTGCAAAAAACCTGTCTCCGATTTGAAGCCGCCGGACAGATTAAAGACCACCCGGCAATGCGGTGAACGCTGCGGCGCGATTGTTTCGGCGCACCATTTGACCAGCCCGGAAAGCGAGCTGCGAAAAAGCGGCCAGTCGGCGGTTTGCAGGTCGGGATGGCGAATAACCTGACAATTTTTAATGCCATTCGTCTCAAGCCAGCCGCGCGCGATGTCGGCGGTCGCCTCGCCCAGCCAGGTATCGGTGGCTAACAGATAATGCACGTCGTTTGCCCCCGGCGGCAGCCGTCCTTCATAGTAGGCGAGAATGCCGTTCAGCTCCGCCGATTTTTCGGCGGCCTTCTGGGGTGCGTATCCACGAAACTGGCTTTTTCTGTCCTGGATATGTGCGGCAATGGTCTGATATTCTTCCGGATTTTCCTTGCGGATGGCTTCCTCTTTCGCGCTGTTGGCGTGGCGGGTCAGCATTGTGCGCAGCGCCTCGTCCACATCGTTTGTCAGGATTGAGGTGCCGCAGGTGGAAAGAATGATGGTCATAGTTCCTCAAATGTGATTTTGCCTAAACCAAACAGGCTTTGCTTGCCGATATTGACCTGGCTGGCATAGCGCAAGAGTGGCATAAATTCAGTTAGGTCGCCTTCATAGACCGCCTCGCCCATGAGACCGCTCAGTGAAACATGTTGCTCCTGCCGTTTGCTGTAGCGTTGCAGCTCGCGCCAGCGCAACGACGATTCCACGAGCCTGACTGATTTAGCACCTTGAATGAGGCCCGCGTAATCAAGGGCCGGTTCGCCTGGGCCATAGGCGTTTTCTAATGCCGCGACGCGGCGCAAAACGGCGCGAATTAGCGTCGAAAATGGCAGATCGGCCCGCAGTTTGTTTTCCTGTTTCAGGCGCAAAGGCGTGATCAGGCGAATGCCGATTCGCTTGGTTCGCGCCTCAGTCGTCGCGCCGTTCGTCGGCGCTTCGACGCTGATTTCCCTGGCCGTCGGTTGGTCGAGCAAACCAGTCGCGGCATCAAACACCGCCCGTTCGCCGTCCGTGACTGTTTCCAGCGCGAAACGCCCGCCGCCGCGTTTGGTCCAGGCGCCAATCCCGGCTTTACCCATCAAATTGATGCTGTGTACAATATGCGGCGTGAAGTCACTGGCGCGGCCAATCAACAAAAAAGAAAAGCTGAAGGCCGCGCCTTCGCGCCCGTCGCCTTCGCAATCTTCGCCTGGCTGAATCACCAAAGGATGTGGCCTGGCGTTGACTGAATTGCCCGTGTTTTCATAGCGTTCGGTGGCAAAGAGAAAGGCGTATGGGCAATTGCCCCGCAGGATGCAATCCGGGCATTCCTGGCTTTTTAACATGCACGAGCAGCGTTTGAGCGCCCAGCCAAAAGCGCCGCGCAGGGTCGAGCCAGCATAATCCGGCAGTCTGGCGGTGGATGTCCAGCGGCAATGGCAGGTAAGGTTGAGTAAGGAAAGAGACATGGTATTGATACACCAATTAAATATTAGAGTTGCTTGTGAATCAATAGTACTGACTGTTGATTGCTTCGCTACGCTCGCAATGATGCGAAATAATTGAAAGCGCATATCAGGCTTCATGCTTTCAATGGTGGATCAATATGTTCGATATTCCCGCTGGGTACTCTTATCGAATACCAGCGGCAAACTGGTTCCAGTCATCAAGGGCGTCTTGCGCCGCTTCTTGATGCTGTTCGATCGCCGTGTTTTGTTCTGCGACAAACTCGTTGATACATTCTTTGTAATCTTCCACATCATCGAGAAAACGATCCAGCTTAAGCCGGACCCCAGAGTCAAGACAGAAAAGCAGTTAGTTTAAGTTGCACATTCAACTTCTTTTGCAGCGGGTCGGCGCTGCCCCGGTTTTGCTTGTGGTTTGGTTGTTGCTTTTGCCT
>JAITSU010000104.1 GCA_031287525.1 Zoogloeaceae bacterium
GGGGTGTGCCCCAACCCCGCGCGATGCCGCGGGCCTCCTCGAATTGAAAATGGTTGGGGTTGGGGGGGTTCGCGACCCGCCCCTACGGGATGTCAATACGTGCGTCTGGTTGTACAAGATTTTCCTTCCGGGTGATCGGTGAGGGTTCCGGCAAGCGCGAGGGTGGGCAGAAGGTAAAGGAGCGCGAGGAAGAGGCGCATGATGGTGGTCAAGAGATTGATCACGAATTGAAAATGGTTTGGGTAGGGGCGGTTCGCGAACCGCCCCTACGGAGGGGGCGGGGCGGGTATTTCCCATAAAAAACCCGCCAGAAGGCGGGTTTTTTTGGGGTTGGTCGGCAGATACCGGACAGCTTACCGGATTTGCCGCCAGCTTTGGCGACCTTGCTTTGAACCGCATGATATTATGCCGCCGCTGGCGATTATCCCGCCGCCGGGAGCCTTCGCCCCCCCCAGACAATCCACAGGATCGTTGCTCCCTCCGATTTCAGCGTCGTTGGCGCCGAAGTTGAGGGGGGCACCATCAATGCTGTAGCCGATGGCGATATCAAGACCATTCCCCTCCCTGTAAGCAGCATCCTCCAGTGACGCGAACAGCAAGTTCTTCTTCGGCGCGCCATTCATCGCGTCAACTTCCATGATGACCCCTTCAACCGCAGCGGCGCAGGGGTTGACGCTGGGCATCAGGAGAGGAATCGCAATCTGATTGGTGCCCGCCCTCAGTTCTGGCGTTGTCTTGGCGATGCCGCGCAAACCTGTCATACCGGGCGCGTTCAGATCGATGAAGAAGCCTTGCACACCTGAGTAGTCCAGCGGCGCGGCGAATTTCTCCAGCGACCAGCCGCCCTCTTTACCTGTGCTGACCGTGACTTCCGTCAGCGCGCCGCCACCGGAACCATCCCGTTTGGCAGTTGACAGGCTACAACTGTCGGCGAGACCGCACGCATCGCGCACGCTGTAGATGGTCTGCACACTTTTGTCATCGACATCTTTCTGATCGAGATACTTGCCAGTCGCCACGACCACCTGTATGGCGTTGCCGTCGATGACCACTCTGGGCGCGCCCGTGATGGGCTGCGGTTTGCCATCCGGGTCAGTGGCGACCAGAAGTTTGCCCACCACGGTCGGCGGATCGGTCCGCAGGTCGAATTTCCACAGATTACCCTGCAAGTCACCCGCATACGCGAGCACACTCGTCCCATTGTTATAACCGACGAGCGCAGGTCTGCTCAGACCGCCCTTTTCGCCAGTGTGACTGATACTGGTGGCGCCGGTATCCATTTGCACGGTAAACAGGGCTGACCGCCAACTGTCGTCGGTGGTGCTATAGCCGTTGCCGAAGATGGCGTAGAACCCCGCATTGCCCGCAGGGCACTCATTCTTCTCGTTGTAACGGCACATCAGGGCAATGCTTGCCTGACCGTTGGCGGGCGTCCCCAGATCGGGGTTCCTGACTTCCCAGAGGACATTGCTGGTGCCAAAGCCCGAGGGTCTTTCCACATCCAGGGCAAAGTAACTGCTCGCGGGTCGCTTGTCGCTGTCTATGGCGTCGCTGCGCCCGGTGGAACCCACGGCAACCGATCTCCAGCCGGAATCTGTGGGAATTTCGCCGATCACCGTGACACCGTCGACATAGAAGGAATACGACAGGTCATTGGTCTGACCATATTGCGGATCGGCGAGTTTTTTCAGGATGCCGTGTACCGCAGACGGAATGAAGGCAAACAATTCCTTGCCAGCCGCCTCTTTGTCGCTATCGGTGGAGTTGTCATTCAGCGGACGGGCGTCAAAACCGTGCAACATCCCGTCGCCCGCGCCCACCAGCACCGCCAGCTCGCGGTTGTCTGTATTGATGGTGATCTGTTTGGTCGTCGGATCCACAGTAAAGGAGTCTTTCAGACGTTGGGCATAGCTGGCGGCAGCGCCGGTCGAGACATCCTTGTCGTCCGCGTCCACCGCGTAGCCCAGCACGGGCGATTTGTTCCATCCGTCTCTTCTGGGCGTCACCAGCACCGGGCTGGAATTCACGATGTCGCCCAGCAGTTTCGCGTATTTCTGGTTATTGGCATCCCTGTGGCTTCTCGAACGGAAACCGTTGAAGATTGCCGCGCTTGCGCCCCACCCCGTCGCGGTGTCTTCATACTGCTGGTCACCGCGCAGATAGTTGATCAGGGCGGTAAATCCGGCATCCGTCGTAGCGCCATCCTTATCCGTATAGCCCAGTGTGCCCCCCAGCTTGCAATGCTCGTGCACGCCATCCCACGCAAAGGGGCATTTGCCCCACTCAAGCCCCAGGTGTTTGAGATTGACATCAATGGCGCTTCTATTCAGATTGACAGACTTGAATTCCGTTGCAGCGCCATCCACCATCGTGAAAATTTTGCGGTCGCCATGTTTGATGTCCCGCAGTTTTTCACTGGCGCTCCACAACGCCGGCAACTGGATAAATCCGCTATTGCTATCGCAGCCGGATTCGCCCTTGATACAGGTGCCGTAAGCCAGCAATTCGCCCGTCCAGTCGGTGGGGCTGTAACTGGCTTCATAGATCTGCGCGTCCTTCGTCAGGGCGCGCTGAACGGCGGGCGTGGTAAATGTTCCGTCCACTCCGGAAATTTCGGTCAGCAATGCCGTCAGCTTGTCCGCGAACTCGCCCGCGTCTTCCGCTGCCGCCGTGCCGCCGTGCCCGTTCAAACCGGCGTGCATCAGGTCGTCGATCCGTTCATATTGCGTGTCCAGTCCGGTCGGGAAAGTCCACAAAACTTTTTTGTTCGTGCCGGTCGCCAGAAACCGGTTCACTTCCTTGTCAGACATCCGCCCGACCACGCCCAGACCGAGGGTAAAAGTCTGCATGTGCTGCCAGAAGGCAGGGTTTTTCTTGGTCGGCGCGACCAGATTGGGAGTTTTGTCTCGCAAGTCGCGGTTCCAGTAATACATGGCGACATCCGCAAGGCTGTTGTCCACACGGTAGGTGCCAAAACCGATGCCCGTGTTTTCACCATTGAAGGGCGGCGCCGGGATGTACTTGTAGTGATCCTTCGGGTCGCTGGTCAGATTGTTGTTGTCTTTGTCTGTCCGGTAGATGTCCGGTCCATTGACAGCAGCATCCACGTTCGCTCTGGCGCCCGATGTAGAGGCGCTATCGCCATTCCAGTAACCGTCCGTCATCAGAATGGTGAATGAACGACGGCAGGCGAATTCCTGATTCTTTGAAGTTGCGCTCAGGTTTCTGTTGCCCGTAGCATACGCGGTAGGCGGGTATTCAAGCCACGGCGCGGCGGTTTTGTAATACTCCCCGATGTAGCTCAGTTTCCGTCTGAGCGGCGTGCCGCCGCTGACCGTGATCGACGCAACCCAGTTGTAAAAGTCCCGCACAAAGGTCTCGCCCTTATACGGATGGTCATCGCCATCGGCTGTTTTGGCGTCGCTGGGGAAATCCAGGAAGGGGACAACCCCCCGTCCGATTTTTGCGATGTCGCCGCTTCTTTGCCCGGGGCCGTCTCCCCCTATGCCGTTCAGCACGTCATAGCCCAGACGGATGGATTTGCCGTGCAGGATTTTGCCCGGTTCGTAGGTGTTGTCCTTGTTCAGCAGATTGGCAAATGCCAGGGTGATGCCTGTTTTTGCCGCCAGACTGCGGGTACGGTAATAGCTGTACCAGTTGGCGAAATTGCGGATTTCTTCTGCGGCGGTTCTCGCCCGCGCAACAGGAATCTCATACAAATTGCCATCGTTATCCACGAACTTGCTGACCCGGTGTTCCAGCGATTGATCGACGCTCGACGCCAGGTACTTGGCGTTGAGATAGGCTTGCACCAGATCGCTGGTGAGCGAGTTGACGGCGGCATAGTACGCATTCCGGGCGTCCCGCCATTCTTCCAGGGTGACCTCCCCTGCTATTGCGTAAGCGTAGCAGTTCTGACTGCCATCCTCACCATCGTCTGTAGTTGGAACACAGGCAAGCGTCGTGGAGGGACTACCGGGAAGACTATCGCTTACAACGTTACAGTTAGGATTCCCGCCGGTTTTAGCAGGGGGTTTGCCCACGTGCTGGTCCCATCTGGCTTTCCAACTCTCGTCGAGCGTATACATGAGATCGTAATCATGATCAAACGGGTTATCAGTCACTTCGGCTTCTGGCGCAGGCCAGTACGCTGCGGCTACTGCTGGGTCCATTGTTCCGGTTAATGGGTTTATGCTTGCCGGGTTTGTCCAGATGGGTCTCTGGTTACGCCCGCCGTGATAGGCCGCTGCCGAACCAGTACCCCAATTGATTGTGCGACCATCAAAAACATAATGGTCACCAATCACCGTACCGTCACCCTCGACGACAACTGGCGTTGTACCCGCATCGGCGATAGACACCCCCCTGGCCGACGCCGGAGAATTGTTCGCAGGAGAAGGCAAAACCTGTTCTGCTGCAAAAGGACTAGCAGCCCCCGCAAGGGGAAAATAATGCTGCCATTTTTTGCGGTAATACAGTTGTTTGTTCGCTTCAGCCTGATTGATATTGGTATTGCTAGGTGGATTGGCGATCGAGGGGACCTTGATATAGTTATTGGTGTGAGGGAACCTGAGGAACACCGGGTGGCTATCCGTCCATTTGTCATTCTGGCAGAACTCATCGTAGGTTACGCGGGCTTGCGGCACGACGTTATGCACGTAGTTGTAAAGACCGTCGTTGTACTCCAGGTTGGCAGCGATTCTCATCGCATTGCGGTCAAGGTCGGTAATGGTCCTTCCCGGCCAGTTGTAGCGGCTGACCTCTTTCGTCTTGTCGGATTCGCTGCTGGTGGCGCCTTTACCGGCTGTCCATCTCCCGGTTCCATCCGTGTCACCGATGACGTGCTTGCCCTGATAGCAGGTACGGTCAACATTGGGGCTGGTAATGTTGTTGAGGCGCGTCGTGCGGTTGCACCACGGACGACCGACCCCGGCATCCAGCCCCCCGACTCTCCCGGCGGTTCCGCCCGCAAAGGGGGAGCTGCTGGTAAAGCCCTGATAGTTACTTGGAAAATCGACATCCCCTGTCCGGTAACTGTACCGGCAGTGGGCGTGCGGGTTGCCCACAAAGTCAGCGCCGGGGGCAGCGGGGGAAACCGGGTCACTGTAGTAGGCTCTGGAATCCGACGCGTCCCGGAACAGGATCGGGCAAGCCCGGTTGCGGACCCGGTCACGGTTGATCGCTTGGGAACGACTGACTTTGCCGTCGCCTCCTTCCCTGAACAGCGCCTGGTTGCCAGAGGGAATGGCCGAGAAGGCATATTTTTCGTAGTTGCCATCAACCTTCTCGGGCGCGTTCGCGGGGTTGTCCATCACCGGTAGACCATTGACCATCCTGATCGGTTCCCAGGTGTAACCCGCTTTGTTGTCGATTCTGGAATTGAACCCCGGCACATAGTCGTAATAAACGGCAGTGCTGCCGGTCAGTGTTGCATAGCCATTTCCATTGGCATTGGTGACAATATCGTATTCCGCCTTGACCTGCGCGATGGTTTCATCGCGCTCCCTGGCGGGGCCGTTCACGGCTTCCATGTAGGTGTTGTAGGCTTCCTGCCACTCTTCATTGGTGATCAGCCCGGAATTGCGCGCGAGGCAGTTGCTTGCGGACGTGTGGGTATCTGTTTTGGCAGTACCGCCCGTGCTGCCGCTGCCGCTGACGGCGGTGGTGCCGCCGGTGTTGGTGCCGCTGATGGCGCCGTTGCCGATGGCGTTTAAGACCATAGTAGCCCCGGTTCCCGCTCCCATCGCGGTACGTTGCCAACTCCGACCTTTAGTCCCGCATACTTCCTCATAGGCTTTGCGGGCTTCATAAATGGTGCCGCCGAAATCGTTCGCGTCAAGAGTCGTGCGATAGTGTTCGGTAAGCGAACTATTGAAATCATCAATCGCTGCTTGTATGGCTGCATTGCGATCAATTGCCGCTTGTTTAACGTCAGCGGCAGAGAGTTCGCATTTGCCGGGTAGACCGCTCATGCCATAGTTCATCACTCTCGGCCATACGCAACGCTGATCCATATTGCCCCAACTCACCAGTTTGGGCGGGTTGCCATCCTTGGCCGCCTCGTACTTGAGGGGCGGGACGTAGGTAATGTCCGGGTTGTAGTATTGCCGGTTGTAGAAGTTTGCCTTTCCCAGGTTGGAATCGCTCGCTTCTTCCGGCATGTACGTGTAGGACATGCTTCCCGAATTGTCGTGGAGATAGACCATGTTGGGATCCATCGACCGATCTTCCACCAGCGGCCCCTGATAGATGTCCAACGGCATGGCGGTAGTGGAAAAAATGCCTGCCAACATCACCAGCAGGACGCGCTTCATAAAACCGGCATAATTTTTTGACATGATAAAAACTCCTGAAAAAAACCGCGCCCCTGTCAGGCAGACGCAAGAAACAAACCCAAACGAACGCGCAAAAAGGCAAACCCGCCGCTTTGCGTGGACAGATGTGAACGACAAAAAACGCAGCGACCCAAAAAGGGCGCTGCGTCAAGAAAAGCAGGGGGAAGAAATGCGACAGAAGCCGCGCGAAGCCGCGCAAAAACGAAGGCTAAATCAAGCCTGTGCGCTTGTTGCTGCTGTAAGCTGTAAGCTGTAAGCGTATTATATATGCAACTGTTTGATTTTACAATGTTTTTAACAAAAAACTGGAATTTTACCGCGCTTCGCGCATGACAAACGCGCATGGCAAAAGTACGCCGGATTTGGCGTGTATCCATGACGTTCCGCGATGTTTGTGAAAATGTTTGAAGCATTTTAATCTGCTTGCCGGTTAAGTTCTGTTTCGGATGCTTGGCATTAATCCAATTGCGTATGGTAAATAGATGCAATCACCCTGCTTTCCAGATGGGTTATGACCGTAGACTGCCGCTGTTCTGCTTCATTGAAGTGGATTATGTACGATAGCTTATGTTAGAGGGAAATGATTGTGATGAACGGTTTGATTTTGGCGACAAACGGTAGCAGTTTCTTTGACAAGAGAATGATCGGTCAGTAAAAGTGGCGGGAGCATTCTGCTCCCGCCACTTTTAATCCGGCGCTCCTGTGATGCGCGCAGTCCAGCACACGCAGGGAGGATGATATGGGCGCGGTTGGCGGGCGGTGGCGGGCGGTGGCATCGTCCGTTATTGTTCGGGTTCGGGGATTGCGGGTTCATCATCTGGCATTTCATCATCCCTGATGGGAATCTCAATGGCGACCTGTTCGTAAATGTCGCCGTTCTCGTCTGTAAAACGGATTTTGACCGGCAGCATCTGGTGGTCTTCCGCCAACCAGAAATCAAGCGTCTTGTCGTTGCTCACGGATTGCAGATGCAGCGCGCGTAAAATCCCCACAGGGAGTTCCAGGGGACCTTCGTCCAGAAGGGTAAATTGAAACAATTCATATTGAAACAATTCATGACGCCAATCCGTGACCAGCCAGAATTCCAGGGGACGACCCGACGCGAGGGCGGCGGCAAGCTGGAAGGGCAGGCTTAGCATATCCTGACTGTCGGGATGCAGGTACGTGTCCTGTTGTAGTCCGGTGATGCGCTGAAGTTCCCATATGAATTCCGCGCTTTCCGTTCTGTTTGCGCTTTTCAGACCGTAAGACTCAGGCTGCATCCCTTCAGGGGTGATATTGCCTCGACTGAGCACGAGCGCGCCGGGATTGGGCAACACTTCGGTATCACTTTTTATCGTCATGCTGAGGTAATAGCGACCATTGCTGAATATCCAGCCCAGGTCAGAGCGCCCCACTTCAAGCCTCTGTTCTCCGTAATACACGATGTAGCGCATTGCGCCATATCCCTCACGGGACATGACCAATTCCGGTATCGCGATCATGAAACCATCTTCTTGCGCCGATACCGGGATTTCCATCGCTTCCGGCTCAGGCGGCGCTTCGACCAGCGGGGCAGGGAGAGGGAGCGGCGCTTTTTCGGGCGCGGGAACGGGCGTGGAGACAGGTACGCTCTGCGGCAACGCGGGCGGTACGGGGGCGGGCGCTTGCTCCGGTTGAGCGGTTTGAACGGGCGGCGTTTTCAGCGTGATATTCAAGCGCGCGATTTCCGGCAGGGGGCGGGCGCTCCGCCACCCGTTCCAGTGTGGCGGGAACAGGATGAGAAGATGCGCGCACAGTGACGCCACCAGCGCGAGGCGCAGCCTGTGCCGGGGCGCAAGGCAGACATGCCGGCAAGTTCGCAGGCGATTCACAAGACGGGAGAGGGACGGGCGCATGGGTTATTCAGTCCGGGACAATGGATTATCCCCCTGCCGCTCCGTCAACGCTTCGGCAAGCTGGAACACGCTCATGGCGTAGAAGCTGGAGCGGTTGTAGCGGGTGATGACGTAAAAGTTTTCGTAGCCCAACCAGTATTCAGTGGCGGCGCCGGGCGTGACGAGATCAACCAGGGTGACTTTTTTCGTGCCATCAACCTGCGCTTTGACGCCTGCGTCAAGCAGACTTTGCGCGGTGAGAGTGGGGCGAATGCCCGCGTCCAGCCAGTCTTGCAGATGTTTCGCGGCGATGCCGGTCAATTGGGCGGGGACGGCGATTGGCTCGTTTTCCTGCCAGCCGTGTTGGGCGAGGAAGTGGGCGACGCTGCCGATGGCGTCGTCGGCGTTCGTGAGGTCGATGACGCCGTTGCCATCAAAATCCACGGCGTAGCGGCGCAGGCTGCCGGGCATGAATTGGGGCAGCCCCAGCGCGCCCGCGAAGGAGCCGTTGTAGCTTTCCGGGTCGCGCTGGTTTTCTTGCGCCAGCAGCAGCAGTTGTTCGAGTTCCTGACGAAAGTATTCGGCGCGGCGCGGGTCGTAGAAAGCGAGTGTGGCGAGCGTGGAAAAGGTGTTGAAGGTGCCGGTGTTGCGCCCGTAAAGGGTTTCGATGCCGATGATGGCGACGATGATGGCTTCCGGCACACCATAGAGGGCGCGGGCGCGGGCGAGTGAAACGGCGTTTTTCTGCCAGAAGTCCAGCCCGTTTTTGATGCGGCTGTCTTCGATGAAACGGCTGCGATAGCGTTGCCAGGCGCGTTGCGTGGGCGAGGTCGGCGGGGCGACGAGTTGCAGCACGCGGGCATTGGGTCGCAACTTCGCCAGCCGCGTTTGCAGTCGGGCGGCGTCGATGCCATGTCGCGCCTGCATGGTGGCGATGAACATGGCGGCTTCCGGGTGGTCGGCGATGGTTTCGGCAAGCGCGAGGGCAGGCAGGAGGCAAAGGAGAGCGAGGAAGAAGCGCATGGTGGTGGTCAAGGGATTTATCACAAATTGGAAATGGGTTCGGGCGCGAACCGCCCCTACGAGAGGTTATGCAGCAGTGTCCTGATTTTCGCTGTCCGGTCACTGGCTCCCGGTTCATAGCGCGCCGCGCAGACGAGGCGGGCGATGGCGAGTACGGGTTCCGCCAGTTCGGGGCGTTCCGTTTGCAGGCGTTTGGCAAGGGCGAGCGGGGTTTCCCATGTTCGTGTTCTGACGCCATGTTTTTCGAGATGACGGAGCGCCTTCTGCCAGAGCTTCCACGTCGGGTCAGCGGGGGCGGGGCGGGTTCGCAGCAGCCAGAGGGTGAGCGTCAGCAGCAGGGTTGCCATAACGATGATCAGCAGGATGGTGATGCGTTGCCATGAGGTGTTGGAAAGCCCGATGCTGGATAACAGTTCGCGCTGCTGACCGGGAGTGTAGCCGAGTACCCATTGGTTCCAGCTGTTTTCGAGCGCGTCCCAGCGATAGCCCAGAACTTGCAGCCAATTGATGGTGCCTCCTCCAGCGCCTCCGGGGTCGCCGTCGACAAGATTGCCGGCGACATTCGCCTCTACCCGTGTCGGGTCAATGGCGGCGGTGGGGTCGATGCGTATCCAGCCTTCATTGGCGATCCAGATTTCTGCCCAGGCGTGGGCGGAAGATTGGCGCACGATGAAAAAGTTATCGACCGGATTCAGTTCGCCGCCCAGATAGCCGGTGACGACGCGCGCGGGTACGCCGGCGGCGCGCATCAGGGTGACGAAGGCGGAGGCGTAATGTTCGCAAAAACCGCGCCGGGTGTTAAAGAGGAAGTCATCCATCGCCTGCGCGCCCAGGAGTGGCGGTTCGAGGGTGTAATAGAAGGCTTCGTTGTGAAAGTAATTCAGGGCGCGTTGCGCCAGTTGCCTGGAATCGGGGTTTTCATCGCGCCAGCTTCGCGCCAGTTCCAGGGCGCGGGGATTGTAATCGCGCGGCAGTTGCAGGCTGGAGCGTTGCAACATGGGGGGTAACTGACGCTCCGCGTCCAGCCGGTATTCGGGGTAGGAGACGAGTTTCAGGCGGGTGCGGGTGATGATCGGACGATACCGGCTGCGGAGCAGACCGTTGCGGGTCATCACCGCGTCCACGCCTTCGCTTTCGACATGGGTTGGCATTTCCAGCGGTAAGAGCCAGTGGCGCTGGTGCGCTTCCAGGGTCAGGGTGTAGTTCACTGCCTTGCCACGGGGTTCCATGTCGGGCGGCTGTACCAGAAAATCCTCGCCTTCCCAGGTGCGACCGTTGTAATGGGTGAGCACCGGCCCACGCCAGTAAAGTTGTTTGCGTGGCGGCGGCGCTCCCTCAAACTGGACGCGAAAGGCGATTTCTTCACTAGTGATGAGTCCGGCGATGTTGCCGGGCGCCATGTTATTGCTCAAGCCGGTCACGCTGTGAACCCCCTGCGGTCTGCCCCACAGAGGGCCGTCGACACGCGGGAACAGCAGGTAGAGCGCGAGCATGAGGGGGAGCGCCTGCAAGAACAGCCGGGTAGCGTGAGAGAGGATGGCGAAGACGGATTGCTGCGGGTCGGTGTGAATTTTCAGCAGGGAGGCGGCGATGATCAAGGCGCTGACGACGAGCCAGAGACCGCTGAGAATGTTCTGGCTGTACAAATAATGGGTGAGCAGCAGGAAATAACAAAGGGTGAGCAAAACGACGCTGTCACGATGGCTTTTGAGTTCCAGAAGTTTCATGCAGATTAAGAGCGCCAGCATGGCGATGCCGGATTCGCCGCTTGGCGGCAGACCGAATTGCAGCGCGACGCCCGCGCAAGAGAGGCATACCAGCCCGACTCTGACCCAGGCCGGGGTGATGCGATAACCCGTGCGCCATTGCCAGACGACATGGATCAGCATCAAGGCGATGACCACGGAAATCCATGTGGGCAGGTGGAAGGCGTGCGGCAGGGTGGTCGCGAACACCGCCGCCCAGAGCCAGGGCAGATTGGTGTGCGCCAGATAGTCCAGAACCGGGCGTTTTTTCATGCCGCGCTCCCGCGATCCGCCAACCCCGTCAACGCCAAAGCCTCCAGACACCGCCGTTGATGCCCCATGCCATGCGCTGGCGCGAAGTTTGCGTCCGGCAAGCGCAGCCCGTAGGCGCAGCCTGCGTCTTCCGCGCTCAACACCCAGCCGGTCAGGTAGGAGAGGCGGGTTTCCACGTCATCTGCCAGCCATTCTGTCGCTGCCCAGTCCAGCCACAATTCTTCCTGCGCGCCGCCAGCGAAAAGTTTGACCAGCAGGGGGCGTTCGCCGCCGTCGCGGGCGGCGGCTTTCCAGGCGATGTGGCGCGGCGAGTCGGCGTTCTGGCGTTCGCGCAGACCGGCGAAATCTTCGTCGCCTTCCTTGCTGGGCCCCGTACCGCCCGCGCCGAAGGGCTGTCCCGGCGGCAAGGGCGAAAACAGGGCGCGCGGATAGATGAGGCAACGCGCCGCTGGCCAGGGGTAGCTCCAGGCGTAGAACAGCCCCAGCGGGTAGCGCGTTCCGACCCGCAGGCGGGGCAGGGTAAGCCAGCCACGGCGGGGCGCGGCGACATTCAGGTAGAGATGCGCTTCCGTGTCGGCGGGCAGGTGCTGGATTTGTGGCGGCGGTGATGGCAGCATCGGAACATCCTCCTGCGCCACCGACCATTCCAGCGCCGGACGCGCTTCCGGCGCATGGACGAGAAAATGAAAACTCGCCATTTCACCCGCATGAACCGGGGGCGATTCCTGCGCGCGCAGGCTCAGGTTTTGCAGGTTTTTGTGGGTATGCACCATGCTGACCAGCGCGAGGCTGGCGAGCAGAAAGACCAGCGCATGGCCGAGCGCCAAATCGTAATTGATGGCGCCGACGAGCATGGCGACCAAGACCACGGCATACAGCAATCCGGCGCGGGTAGGCAGGATGTAAATGCGTTTGCGCGTCAGCGTGAGCGTACCCGCCTTTGGCGCGCGCGGGTGGATCAAGCGTGCGGAGAGGCGGTTGGAAGCGCGGCGCAGGGCGGTGAACATCGGACAAGCATCAAGGAATGGCGACGGATTGCGTCAGTTCCGCGATGTCTTCCGGGCGGGCGCTGGCGTCGCCCTGACGCGAACGCAGACGGTGACAGGCGACGCCCGGCAGCAAAAGCTGGAGGTCATCCGGCAGCACCGCCTTGCGGTCATCCAGATACGCCCAGGCGCGGGCGACGGCGAGCAAGCCGAGACCCGCGCGCGGCGAAAGCCCGTGATAAAAGCGGGCGCTGGAACGGGAAGCCGCCAGCAACGCCTGCGTGTAATCGAGCAGGGCAGGGGACACGAACACCGATTCCACCGCCTCCTGATGGGCGAGCAAATCGGCAGGCGTGAGCACCGGCGCGAGGTTCGCCAACTGGCGTCGTTGGTCGCCGGAAGCCAGCAGGACGCGCTCCGAAGCGGCATCGGGATAACCCAGCGTCAGGCGCATCAAAAAGCGGTCGAGTTGCGATTCCGGCAGCGGGAAAGTGCCAATCTGGTGCGCCGGATTCTGGGTAGCGATGACAAAAAACGGCTGCGGCAACAGGCGGGTTTCACCGTCGCTGGTCACTTGTCGTTCTTCCATCGCTTCCAGCAACGCGCTTTGGGTTTTGGGCGTGGCGCGGTTGATTTCGTCGGCGAGCAACATCTGGGTGAAAATCGGGCCGGGCATGAAGCGAAAATTTCCGCTTTCCCGCTCATAGACCGAAAGACCGAGAATGTCGGCGGGCAACAGATCGCTCGTAAACTGGACGCGGGAAAACCGCATCCCCAGGAGCCGCGCTAAAACCTGCGCCAGCGTTGTTTTGCCCAGACCCGGCAAGTCTTCAATCAGCAAATGTCCGCGCGCGAGCAAACACGCCAGCGCCAGACGAATTTCCCGACGCTTGCCGAGCACGATTTTTCCGGCTTGTTCGATAACAGTTTTCATGGGAGTTCAGGGTTCAGGTGTCAGGAATCAGGAATCAAAGGCTGGGTGGAAGCGGCTTCGGTTTTGATACCTGAACCCTGTCTTCCGATTCCCGAAACCCGGATACCTGAATGATGTCGAATGGTAACGTATGACGGCGAGAACGGGCGAGTTCCAGCACTTTTTTATCCTTGCTGATGAGTAAGCCAGCCTTGCCACGCGCGGCGAGTTCCAGAAAAGGCTGGTCGTCCGGGTCGCGGCAGAGGGGCAGACTGACCGGACTGCCGCTGCCGGGTACATGACGAATCAGGGCATGATAGGCGCGCAAAATTTCCTCCGCCCGTAGAGCGGGGATGGCGAGTTCATCGTAAGTCAGCACCCGCGCCAATTCGCCCAAGGTGTAGTCATCGCCCAGACAGACAAGCCGCCCCGCCGTCAGCGCGGCGTACAGTTCAGCCACCGAAGGGTCGTGGAAGTGCAGCAGATCAAGAACGACATTGGTGTCGAGTACGCAGGAATCGGGCATCAGGTATCAGAGAAAGTAAGCCGCAGGGCAATGAACGAAGCTGCGACGATAGCAGCCTGGAGCGTCAAGCCCGAAAGGTTTACAGGTCAAGTTCGCTGTGCGAACCGAGGCGTACGAGCTGTAACGCAGCGTTCTGACCATCGACTTTCTTATAAATCAATATCAGGTCAGGTTTGATGTGGCAGTCCCGAAAATCCTTCCAGTCGCCGGTCAGCGCATGGTCGCAGTGACGCGGCGCAAGCGGCTGGTCATCCAGCAATGACAACAAGACAGCGCGAAGGTCAGCATCAAGCGTGGCGCGATGCTGACCTTTCTTCACGCGCTTGTAGTCGCGTTTGAATTGGTTGGTGTAGTCAGGCGTTCGCATTAAGGTCGGCGAACAGGGTTTCGAGGTTGGCGGCTTTGGTGACTTTGCCGCGACGAGCGTCCTTCATTGCCTGAATCGTTGTTTCGTTGGGGATCAACGGCTCGAATGGTAACGCCTTCTCGCGGGCAACACGGGTCAGCATGATGCGGAAAGCATCGGACACGGTGAGTCCTATCGCCGCCAGAACGGTTGTTGCTTCTTCCTTGATGTGCTCGTCAATGCGGGCACGGACAACGGCGCTTGCAGACATGGTGTAATTCTCCTGAGTAATCAGGCTACATTGTAGCCCAAATACCAGAAGCGCCCACCCACCATCCCAATACGAGCGCCGCCGCGACGAGCCCCGTCTGGAACGCCAGACCTCACGCCCGTCATCGTTTTTCCGCTTCACCTGACATTTCTTCTCCGATGACCGATAATGCGCGGCTTGTAAATGGAGTGTCCGGTATGGAAGTCTTGCAGAGCGACGTGGAAACGCCGGAATCCCTGTTGCGTGAGTTGGTGCGGCGGATTCGTCCGAAAAATCCTGAGAATATCGCCTATGCCAGTGAGCGTATTGTGGCGCTGGCTGCGGAGTTGGCGCTGGATTCCGTCCAGGCCGGGCGGGTACGGGCGGCGCTGACGGAGTTGTTTGCGACGCGGCGCGCCGGTTCGCTGTACATGAATCTGGGCATCTTGCCTTCCACGGGGTTTTTCTCGGAAACCTGGCGGCGCATTTCGCATCGTTTGTTGCCGGAAGTGCAAAATCCCGAAGAATTTTTGGGCGACATGCTGCAAAGCCTGTTCGACCACGAAACGGATGAAATCTGGGTCGGCGGCGTTGATAACGAAATCTGGATTGGTCTTCTGAACGCCCTGCGTTTCGACGAATCCCATTCGCCCGACAGCTTCAGCCTTGCCTCCGACGCGCCGCCGGAAGTCTTGCCGGGCGGGATTGCCACGCTGTTGCACAGCTTGTGGCGGCTCTCTTACCAGATTACGGCGATGGGTTTTGACGCGGAACTTTTGCGCCTGGATACCAATCTGGCGCGCGCCGATTCGCCCTTTCTCGCGCAGAATCTGGAAACCCGCGCCTTCGTGGAATGTTGTCAGCAACGCTGGCACGAGGAAGCCGCCGCCACGGACGACGAGAAGCAAGTGCTGGTGCTCTTTGACCAGTGTCGGGAAACGGTTGAGCGCATCCACCGCCGTTCCGTCCATGCGGGCACCAGCCTGCAACTGACTTACAAGCTGCAATGTCTGCGCGACCACATCAACCGCGCCGAGCAACTCGCCACCATCGCCGGTGAATTGCAACGGGAAAAGAGTCGGCAGACGGCGTATCCCGCCATCGTCGCGCTGTTCAAGAGTCTGGTGTTCGCGTCTTGCAGCAAGAACAATTTGCGGACGTTCTGGCGACAAAATCTGGAAATTACTGCCCGACGGGTGACGGAATACGCGGGCAAGGCGGGCGAACATTACATCACCGAAACGCGCAAGGAATACTGGGGCATGGCGAAAGCGGCGATGGGCGCGGGCGCGCTGATTGCCATCATCGCCCTCATGAAACTCATTCTGCACCGCTTCAATCTCGCGCCCTTGAACGAAATGCTCGCCTACGGGCTGAATTACGGGCTGGGGTTTGCCGTGATCTATATGCTGGGGTTTACGATTGCCACCAAGCAGCCCGCCATGACGGCTAACGCATTGGCGGCGTCCATCGGGGAAGCGCGCGGCAAGGCGCGGGATCTGGAGAATCTGATTTCGCTCATCGCCCGCACCACGCGCAGCCAACTGGTGGCCATTCTCGGCAATGTGAGCATGGCGATTCCCGTTGCCATACTGGTCAGTCTGTCGCAATTGCCCCTCACCGACCAGCACGCCATTTCCATCGCGGAAGCGGATAACCTGCTCGCCGCGCACCATCCTTTTTTGAGCGGTTCGCTGTTTTTCGCCGCCATCGCCGGCGTCTGCCTGTTTTTATCCGGGCTGGTCGCGGGCTATTTCGACAATCTCGCCACCTACAACCGCGTGCCGCAACGCATCAAACAACTCGCCTGGGCAAATCGCGCTTTTGGCGCAAAGCGGGTGGCGCGTTTCGCGGATTATGTGGAAGCCCATCTGGGCGCGATTGCCAGCAATTTTCTGTTTGGCGTCATGCTGGCGACGGCATGGGGCATGGGCATGATGTTCGGCTTGCCGCTGGATATTCGCCATGTCGCCTTTTCTTCCGCCTATCTGGGCTACGCGCTGGCGACCTACGATTTCGCCCCGCCCTGGATGACCTTTGCCTGGGCAGCCGCAGGCGTGGCGGGTATCGGGCTGGTCAATCTTTGCGTCAGCTTTTCGCTGGCTCTGGTTGTCGCCCTGCGCGCCCGCAATGTCACCTTCTCGCAGGGCAACCAACTGATGCGCGGCTTGCTGCGACGATTGTTCCGGCATCCGGGCGAATTTTTCCTGCCGCCCAAAAAGTCGGACGAACAGGTAAAATAAGCGGTTTTCCTATCAAGGCAGAATCATGAAACGTTCCCGCTTCGGCGCGCGCGACCGTCTATCCCGCGATGCCGCAGAGCTACAACGCCTCGCCATCGGACTTTCCGAATCCGGCAGCCGTCTGGAAGACCTGTTCTGGGAAAGTCGTCTTTCCGAACTCCTGCAAAGCATCCTCGAATCCGGCGCCGAAGACGACCTCAACACGGTGCTGGAGAGTCTCTCCGAATCCGATCCGACCGCCCATGACGAACTCTACGGCGTCGTTGAAGCGCAGATCGAATCCTGCTCCTTCGAGATGGATGGCAAACGCTACGACGCGCTCCTGTTCTCCGCGCCCATACTGGCGTGGTCGCGCTACGCCATCCCCTATGGCAGCGTTTCGGAAAGCAAGCTCACTCCCGTCAAGGTACAACTCGGCGCGCACCTGTTCGCCCGCGAAGCGCGCCTCGCGCTGGTCGATTACCTGTTCTGCCTCGAACAGTTGCCGAACACCCATTGCGGGACCCGCCAACTGCTCCGCGATCTCTGCGAACAGGCGGCGCGCGGCGAAAACCTGCGGATGGATACGCAAGGCTTGCCGAAAACCAACCCTTTTCTCTCCGATGTGCGTTACCTCATCGGCGTCGCTGTCGTGCCGCACGGCGGCGCCATCTTTCGCTGGAACGAACCGGACGGCAACCGACTCGCCGCCCTCGCCGCATGGGAAAAACAGGGCGCGCCCAACCTCGCCCCGCTACTCACCGGCTGCGCCTACCAACCGATGCTGGCAGGCGCATACCACTCCGCCGGTAGCAAGGCCGACCGCGCCATCCGCCCCTATGCCGTCAAAGCCTCGCTCGCCTTCCTGCAAACCACCCTGGGCTTGATGCCCGAAGAAACCCGTGCCGTCATCGCCGCCTGCTACAACCAACGCCTGATAGAGTACCGGATTGGATTTGCCCCCCGCGACCAGGACAATTCGGTCTACCACGGCGTTTCCTGGGCGGTGCTCGGCAATGAAGACGAATACAGCGACATCCCCGCCCAAATCGACGCCATCCTGCGCGAATGCGGTCTGACCGACATTGTAAACCTCGACCACAGAATGCCGGATGAATTCTGCGACGACTGCGGCGCGTTCCTGTTCCCGACCGCTGACGGCGAACTGGTGCACGCCGAAATGCCCGACACGGCGGACGCGATTCCGCAAACGCTGCACTAATCATTCCCTTCTCCCCTCGTGGGAGAGGGGCGATGACTGAAACAAACATGACCGCAAACGCAAGCTCAACGCCCATAACGAATTCCAGCCTCCTCGCCCGCAGTCTCGCCGCCGTCTGGCATCCCTGCACCCAGATGCGGCATCACGCCGAAGGTGGCGCAATGTCCCTGCCCCTCATTCCCATCGCGCGTGGCGAAGGAGCGTGGCTCTACGATTTTGAGGGTAAGCGCTATCTCGATGGCATCAGCTCGTGGTGGACGAACCTGTTCGGACACGCCAATCCGCGCATCAACGCCGCCCTGAAAGCGCAACTGGAAACGCTGGAACATGTGATGCTGGCGGGCTTTACCCATCAGCCGGTGGTGGAACTTTCCGAACGCCTTTCCGCCCTGACCGGCGGCGAACTGGGGCACGCTTTTTACGCTTCCGATGGCGCGTCCGCCACGGAAATCGCCCTCAAAATGAGTTTTCACTACTGGCAAAATCAGGGCGAAAGAGAGAAAACCCGCTTTCTCTGTCTGCAAGGCAGCTACCACGGCGAGACCGTGGGCGCGCTCGCCGTCACCGATGTGGCATTGTTCAGGGACGCCTACGCGCCGCTGGTGCGGCAGTCCGCCACTGTCATGTCGCCCGACGCGCGTCAGGCCGCGCCAAATGAAACCGCCATCGACGTTGCCCGCCGCGCCGCCGCCCTGCTGGAAACCCGTCTGCAAGCCGAAGAGGGACGCGTCGCCGCCCTGATTGTCGAGCCGCTGGTGCAAGGCGCGGCAGGCATGGCGATGTACGACCCGGAATATCTGCGCCTCGCCCGCCAACTCTGCGATCGCTATCGGGCGCATTTAATCTGCGACGAAATCGCCGTCGGCTGCGGGCGTACCGGCACTTTTTTCGCGCACGAACAGGCCGGCATCCGCCCCGATTTGCTTTGCCTCTCCAAAGGCATCTCCGGCGGCTACCTGCCGCTGTCCATCGTGCTCTGCCGCGACAAAATTTTTCAGGCGTTCTACGATGCCGACACCGCGCGCGGCTTTCTGCATTCCCACTCCTATACCGGCAACCCCCTCGCCTGTCGCGCCGCGCTGGCGATGCTGGATATTTTTGAGTCAGACGACGTACTCGCCGCCAACCGCGCAAAAGCCCAAAAACTCCATGCCGCGCTGGAACCTCTGCGCGTCCACCCCCAAGTCCGCCACCTGCGTGGGCAAGGGATGATTCTGGCATTCGACGTGGAAACGGACGACGTAGCCTTCTCCCGCCGCTACTACCGCGCCGCCCTGAACCGCCAAACCCTGCTACGCCCGATGGGAAACACGGTTTATGTGATGCCGCCCTATATCATCAACGATGCGGAAATCGAACAATTGGGGCGCGTGGCGCAAGCGGCGCTGGATGCGGCGTTGGGCGGTGAGGCGTGAAACGCCATCCAGAACCGCGCCGGAAAACGGCTTGAATGATTGAAAATGTTTGATGATGAGCGAAAATTCATGTTATTTTCCCATGAAAATTTTGCCGGAATTGACTTGTCGGGCATATTTCCATCACCATGAAAACATCGAAACGAGGATATTCGCAATGAAACACGGAATCAGAAATATCTGTACGGTACTCTGCCTTGGCAGCCTGATGATGGCCTGTTCCAGTGGAGGGACTCGACCTGAAGCCGTCACCACGCTTCCCGGTTGTACGCCAGGTTATGACGCATCCATTCCGCTGCCTTTTCCGGTTCGCAAAAACAGCATTGGCATGGAATTCATCGAAATTCCAGCAGGTACTTTCCAGATGGGGTCATTTGAAAAAGAAAAATCGCGACATGACGAAATTCCCAAGCACTGCGTCACCATCAGTCGCCCCTTTTATCTGGGAAAATACGAAGTCACGCAGGAACAATGGGTTGCGATTATGGAGGATAACCCCAGCCTCTATAAAAATCCGGCGTATCCGGTCGCGAATGTATCGTGGGAGGATGTTCAGGTTTTTATTTCACGCCTGAATAAAAAAGAAGGAACGAGCAAATATCGGCTGCCAACGGAAGCGGAATGGGAATACGCCGCTCGCGCCGGAACAACGTCAATGTTTTCTTTCGGTCGCAAAGGTCTGGTCAGGGAACATGCCTGCATGTCCCATCTCAACAAAAATGACGGCATCACCTGTCCTTCCGGCGAGAAAAAACCGAATCCATGGGGGCTCTATGACATACACGGCAATGTCTGGGAATGGGTACAGGACTGGTATGACCCCAGGTATTACGCAACCAGCCCGAAAATTGACCCGCGAGGCCCTGCGACAGGGACGCTCCGTGTGTTACGCGGGGGTGGCTGGTCTAGTATGCTCAGCGCGGTACGTTCAGCCAATCGCGGCAACCACCCGCCCGCTTACCGGGATCATCGCTCAGGATTCCGGGTGGCGTTTACTGCCAGATAATTGAGGAGTCGGCAAATGTTCCGTTCCACCCTGTTTGTCGACACTTCGGGCATGGCTGGAACGAGGACGCAAGAGGCGCTGGATGTGGCGTTGGGCGGAGAGGAGTGAGAAGCATGGATTCGCAACACGATCGCTTCAAAAAAGAAAACCGGCTGACACGCCGGGTTTTTTACTACGACAACGACACAAGAACTTACACCACCGTTTTGGAAGAAGTGGAACTGGAATTTTTCCAAGAAGTGCTCACAGGTGAGTATGGGGAAGTCAATAATGAAGAAAGACGAAATAAATTACAAAACATCTGCGATACCATAAATTCTTGTGCTGACAAACGGAACAAGCGCAGTGTTGAGAGTTTTGAATGGCGTCCTTCTTGGAAAGAAAGGCGTTTCATAAACGAATCAAAAGATGTTTGGCTGATGTTGATTGGCTGCACAGATGGTACGCACTCTGGTAATCTGGAAGATGAATGGTTTTTGTACTATTTCAAAGGATTTGCTGTTCAGCTAAATTTTGAACAGCAGCAGACAAATTACGGTTGTTTTAAGCTTGAAACAGTAAATACAGCCAATGCCAATAGAATAAGTGTTAGTGAATTTTATCTGGTTTTACATGCAAACAATATCAGTGAGGATGAGTACTTTTTTGTTTTGAAACAGGCGTTGTATTCTTATGCAATATATGCTTCTGCAACCAATCCATTGGAGCGTTATGTGTTATAGGCTGCGCGCAAAATAAAGGTTGAGCGCAATTTCTTTCATAAGGGCGACCAGCAGTCACTCCTATGAAACACGCGAACGAGATACCCTGCAATTCACCATTTTCCACGGCAAAACAACCAACGCCCCATGCCCACCATCTTTACCCACCCCGCGCCCATTTTTGCCTTGGGCGCAGCGCTCGGTTTCCGCCGCGTTTCACCGCGCCTGTTCTGGCTTGCCGCCTTTTGCACGATATTGCCTGATTTCGATGTCATCGGTTTTCGCCTTGGCGTGTCCTATGGCGACCTCTTCGGGCATCGGGGTTTTTCCCATTCCCTGCTGTTCGCGCTCATCTGTGGCGCTCTGGCGAGTCTGGCGGCGCCCTGGTTGCGCTGCCGCCGCGCTCTGGCTTTTGTCCTGATTTTCGCCGCCGTCGCCAGCCACATCGCTCTCGACGCGGCAACGAGCGGCGGTTTGGGCGTCGCCGCTTTTTACCCCATCTCCAGCGAACGCTATTTTTTCCCCTGGCGACCCATTCGGGTTTCGCCACTGGCGCTCACCGCTTTCTTTTCCGAACGCGGTCTGAACGTGTTGCGCTCGGAATTTTTTTGGGTATGGCTGCCTTGCCTGTCTTTGGCATTGGGCGCGTTCACGGCGCGGTGGGTGGCGGGAAAGCGCGTCGCGCGCGCTGCGGCGGCTATTGATTTGGCGCAGGAAGCCGGATTTATCGCTTCCCTCGATCTGGACGAAAACGCCGCCGCCGATAGCCGCGCAAGAGTAAAAGCGGCAATACGCGCAAAACACCACCGGCAATCCTGATGTCGCTCAACCCCCGACAACGCGAAGCCATCCATTATCTCGACGGCCCCTTGCTGGTGCTGGCGGGGGCGGGGTCGGGCAAGACGCGAGTGATTACGCAGAAAATCGCCTATCTCGTGCAAGATTGCGGCTTTGAGGCGCGTCAGATTGCCGCCATCACCTTTACCAACAAGGCGGCGCGAGAGATGCAGACGCGGGTGGGCAAGCTGATTTCCAGCGAAGCTGCCGAGCAATTGCAGGTTTCTACCTTTCATTCGCTGGGGGTACGCATCCTGCGCGAAGAGGCGAGCGCTTTGGGTTACAAGCCGCGCTTTTCCATTTTTGATTCTGCCGATTGCGGCGGCGTCATTGCTGATTTGGCAGGCAGTGTAGACAAGGGCAAGCTGCGCCATATCCAGAGCATCATTTCCAGATGGAAAAACGCGCTGGTGTCTTCGGACGCCGCCGGAAAACTTGCCGAAAGCGAAACGGAAAAACTGGCGGCGCAGATTTTTCCCTCCTACGAAGCCACCCTGAAAGCCTATCAAGCGGTGGATTTTGACGACCTTATTTTGTTGCCGGTGGCGTTGTTTTCCACGCAGCCGGAAGTGGTCGAAAAGTGGCAAAACCGTTTTCGCTATCTGCTGATTGACGAATATCAGGATACCAATGCCTGCCAGTATCAATTGCTGAAATGGCTGACGGGTACGCGCCAACAATTCACGGCGGTGGGCGACGATGACCAGAGTATTTACGGCTGGCGCGGAGCGGACATCGCCAATCTGAAAAAACTGCCGGAAGAATTCCCGCGCCTGAAAATCGTCAAGCTGGAACAGAATTACCGTTCCACCCTGCGGATTCTGGCGGCGGCGAATCATGTCATCGCCCACAACGAAAAATTGTTCGAGAAAAAATTATGGTCGGAACTGGGATACGGCGAGCCGGTTTGCGTCAGCGTTTGCGCGGATAACGAACGCGAGGCGGAAAGCGTGGTCATGCGCTTGCAGGCGCACCGCCTTGAGCATCGCGGCAAGTGGTCGGATTACGCCATCCTCTACCGCTCCAATCACCTTGCCCGCCTGTTCGAGCAGCAGTTGCGCGACCAGCGCGTGCCTTACGTGATTTCCGGCGGGCAGTCGTTTTTCGACAAGGCGGAAATCAAGGATGTGCTCGCCTACCTGCGCCTGTTCGCCAATCCCGACGACGACCCCGCCTTTATCCGCGCCGCCGCCACGCCCAAACGCGGCATCGGCGCGAACACCTTGCAGGCATTGGGCGCTTACGCCGGTATGCGTCATCATTCCCTGTTCGCCGCCGCGACCGAAAGCGGCTTGGCAGAACACCTGCAAGCCCGCCAGATTGAACCCCTGCACACCTTCTGCCAATTCATCGAACGCCTGCGCGTCCGCGCCGAACGTGAAGCGGCGGGCAAGGCGCTCACCGAATTGCTGGAGGGCATCGGCTACGAGCGATTTTTATACGACCACGAAGAAGAACGCGCAGCGCAAGCAAAATGGGCGAATGTCTGCGAATTCAGGGAATGGCTGGGGAACAAGGGCGAAGAAGAAAACAAAACCCTCGCGGAACTGACCCAGACCATCGCCCTCATTAACATGCTGGACAAACAGGAGGGTGACGCCGCCCCGGACGCCGTACAACTCTCCACCCTGCACGCCGCCAAGGGGCTGGAATATCCACACGTTTTTTTAGTCGGCGTGGAAGAAGGCATCCTGCCGCACCGCGAATCGGTAGAAACCGGCAAGGTGGAAGAAGAACGCCGCCTGATGTATGTCGGCATCACCCGTGCCCGCCAAAGCCTGTTCATCTCCTGGTGCGAACGCCGCAAACAAAACCGCGACTGGATAAGCCCCCAACCCTCGCGCTTTATCGCCGAATTGGGAAAAGACGATGTGCGCTTTTCAGGCGGCAAATCGCAGGAAATGCCCGACAAAGCGGCGCGAAACGCAAGACTGGATGCGTTGAAGGCGATGCTGAGGTCAGGGGACAGGTGACAGAGGACAGAGGATTGGTAGGGCGCGTTCTCCGAACGCGCCGGACGTTAACCACGGCTGTTTCGGAGAAACAGCCCTACCTTTTCGCTGTTCGTTATCAAAGACAATGCCTACGGTGAATTGCGGCAAACGGAGAATGTCGTAGGGGCGCTTCGCGAAGCGCCCCTACTCCTCTCCCCGGTTCCTCACCACCCACCCAAATGGTTTTGCGCGATGTCCGCCAGCGCGCTGATCCATTCCGGTGTTTCATTCAGCGCGGGCAGGTAATGGAATTCCTGCCCGCCCGCTTGCAAAAAATCTACCTTGGCGGCGAGGGCGATTTCTTCCAGGGTTTCGAGGCAGTCGGCGGTAAAACCGGGGCAGAGGACATCGACGCGGCGCGCGCCGTCGCGGGCGAGTTGTTGCAGGGTGGGGGCGGTGTAGGGTTGCAGCCAGGCTTCGCGTCCGAAGCGGGATTGGAAGGTGACGCGGTATTGGTCGGGGGCGAGGTTGAGTTTTTCTGCGAGCCGCGCGCCAGTGCGCTGACATTCGTCGTAGTAGGGGTCGCCTTGTTGACGGCTTTTTTCCGGCAGTCCGTGAAAACTCATCACCAGACAAGTTCCCGTGTCGGGCGCGTGCGCGCGCCAGTGCGCTTCGACGTTGGCGGCGAGCGCGGCGATGTAGCCGGGATGTTCGGGGAAGCTCCGCACGCTACGCAGTTCCGGCTGGTTGCGGCGGCGGCGGAGCCAGTCGCATACGGCGTCTTGCGCGGAGGCGGTGGCGCTGGCGGCGTATTGGGGATACAGCGGCAGGGTCAGGATGCGCGTGATACCGGCGTCCATCATCTTGTCCAGCATTTTGCCGATGGCCGGTTCGCCGTAGCGCATGGCGCAAAAAACCTGCGCCTTGACCTGACGCGCGTCGAATTCCGCTTGCAGCAGACGAGCCTGATTCCGGGTGTGGGTGAGCAGGGGCGAACCTTGTTCGTTCCAGATCAGCGCGTATTTGGCGGCGGACTGGCGCGGGCGGGTGTTGAGGATGATGCCGTGCAGCAGGGGCAGCCAGATGAGGCGGGGCAGTTCGACCACACGCGGGTCAGCGAGAAATTCCGCCAGATAGCGGCGCACGGCGGCGGGGGTGGGCGCGTCCGGCGTACCCAGATTGATGAGCAGGACGCCGGTTTGGTCAGAAGATTTTGACATTCAGGTTTGCGAACTCAAAGCGCCGGAGAGCAGGCGGGCGGTGATGTCGACGATGGGAATCACCCGTTCATACGCCATGCGGGTGGGACCGATGACGCCCAGGGAACCGACGATGCGACCATCGACTTCGTAGGGGGCGGTGACGACGCTGCATCCGTCGAGCGAGGCGATGCCCGATTCCCCGCCGATAAAAATCTGCACGCCTTCGGCGCGGTAGGAGTGTTCGAGCAGACCCATAAGGCCGGAGCGTTGCTCAAAAAGATCGAACAACTCGCGTAAGCGTTTCATGTTGGAAGCAAGGTCTTCCGCGTCGAGCAGATTTTTTTCGCCGGAGATGACGCAGGGTTGTTCGTGCGCGAGCGCCTCGCCGCTGACTTCCAGCGCCGCCGTCATCAGTGTGTGCAGCTCGCTGCGGAGTTGCTGGACTTCCGCGTGTACCCGATTGCGGATTTGTTCCAGGTCAAGACCGGAAAAATTCTGGTTCAGGTAATTGGCGGCTTCGACGAGTTCGGAAGCGGCGTAACGCTGTCCGGTAAACAGGATGCGATTTTGCACGTCGCCATCGCGGGTAATCAGGATGAGCAGGATGCGCGTGTCGGAGAGGGGGAGAAATTCTATCTGGCGAATTCGCGGCGCGGCGCGTTTGGGCGTGGCGACGATGCCCGCGAAATGTGTGAGTTGCGAGAGCAACTGCGAGGCGCTGGCAATCAGGTATTGCGGTTGATTGGGGCGCAGGGAGTCACCGATTTCGGCGATTTCCGCGTCTTCCAGCGGACGCATGGTGAGCAGGGAATCGACGAACAAACGATAACCCAGTGTTGTGGGTACACGCCCCGCCGAGGTGTGCGGACTGGCGACGAAACCCGCTTCTTCCAAATCTGCCATCACGTTGCGGATGGTGGCGGGCGAGAGTTCGATGCCGGAAAATTTTGACAACGCGCGGGAGCCTATCGGCGCGCCATCAGCGATGTAGTGCTCAATCAGGGCTTTCAGGAGCGTGCGGGAGCGGTCGTCTAGCATGTGGGGGATTGTAAATCAGAATCGCGCGCTGGATGGATTTAGCGCGCCAAAACATCTTCGTCAGGCGAAAATGCGCGATGCCATACAGATAATCCAGAAGCATAATACGGGACGATGGCGGTCAGTTGCATTTTCTGCTAGGCATATGATTTTGACTTTGTTATGATTATTTCCCTATCGCTTTGATAGCCGCGACTAATTAAACGAAAGAGGAAATCCCATGACTACACCAAAATCCGAAAAGCTCATTGCTGCCAACAGGGCCAATGCAGAAGCCATGCTGGCGCTGACCCGCAAGACGGTGGATAGCATCGAACGGCTCGCCAATCTGAATTTCAGCACCTTCCGGGAAAATCTCCAAACGGGTGCCAAGGGTAGCAGCGCCTTGGCGGGCGCCAAAGACCCCAAGCAGTTGCTTGCCCTTCAAACCACGCTGGCTGAGCCTACGCTGGAGAATGTGCGTTCCTATTATCACAATCTGTATGAACTGATGCTGAACATGCAGAAGGACATCACGAATGTGATGGAATCCCATTACAAGTCCCTTTCCGAAGAGGCGGAAAACGTGATCGAAGAAACCAAGAGCCAGTTGCCTGCGGGCGGCGATATTTTTGCCACTGCCATGAAATCCGTGCTGCAATCCAACTCTGAAGCTTTCGAGCGCATGAACTTCATGGCCCAACAAATCGCCCAGATTACCGACAGCAATATCAAGGCGTTCTCCCACATTGGCGCTTCCGGTCCCGCGCCTGCCGCGCCCAAGGCCGCCGGCAGCGCGACCAAGAAAGCGGCTTCCAAGGCGTAATTTTTCAGGCAGCAGCTTGGGAAAAAGGCGGCGTGAAAACGTCGCCTTTTTTTATAGGCGGCGTGTGCGTATTGCGGCGATTGTAGAACCCGCACAATCCGGTAAGTGAGCAGCAGACAGCGCCAAGCGTCAGACGCGCTCCGCCACTTCCACGAGCGCGCGGGAAAGGGGAAACCAGGGTTTTGGTACCCGGAGCGGGAATCGAACCCGCACGCCTTTCGGCTCCGGATTTTAAGTCCGGTATGTCTACCAATTCCATCATCCGGGCAGGGGATGTAAAAAGAGGAAAGCACCCTGCTTTCCTCTTTCAAAAACCTGGAGCGGCAGAAGAGTCTCGAACTCTCGACCTCAACCTTGGCAAGGTTGCGCTCTACCAACTGAGCTACTGCCGCGTCAGGCGTAATCAGACAAACAACCTGGAGGCGCGAGCCGGAGTCGAACCGACCTACACGGATTTGCAATCCGGTGCATAACCGCTTTGCTATCGCGCCGGAGTTTTTTGCAAAACGACCGGAAATTTCTGGAGCGGCAGAAGAGTCTCGAACTCTCGACCTCAACCTTGGCAAGGTTGCGCTCTACCAACTGAGCTACTGCCGCAACGAAGCGCGCATTATAGGGAACGACCTTCAAAAGTCAACTTCCAGAGGCGCGCGGTGCTATTTTCGAGCGGTTTCAGCAGATGAACGGATCTCCCCGACCGGGGGAAACACAAAGGGGAAAAGGTGTTGGCGGAGTGGACGGGACTCGAACCCGCGACCCCCGGCGTGACAGGCCGGTATTCTAACCAACTGAACTACCACTCCACATACAAGATGATACTACCAGCGTGTCAATCGCTGGCGTCCCCACGGGGATTCGAACCCCGGTTATCGCCGTGAAAGGGCGGTGTCCTAGGCCTCTAGACGATGGGGACCCTAGTCCAACTTCTCTTGCGCCTGGTGGAGGTAAGCGGGATCGAACCGCTGACCTCTTGCATGCCATGCAAGCGCTCTCCCAGCTGAGCTATACCCCCGCCGCAAAAGAAGGGCGCATTATAGAGATCGCCCTTGGGCTTGTAAACCCCGGTTTTGCACAATTCAAAAAAAACCGGCTTCCCGGTGTCAAAAAGACGGGGAAAGCCGGGGTTGATTTGTGAATGGCATCATCGCAACAGCGTGAGCACATTCTGCGGGAGCGAATTTGCCTGCGCCAGCATGGCGACACCGGCTTGTTGCAGGATTTGCGCCCGCGACAGCTTCGCCGTTTCGGAGGCGTAGTCGGCGTCCATGATCCGGCTTCTGGCGGCTTCGGTACTTTCCTGCGCGGAGGATAGCTGCACCAGCACACCTTCCATACGGTTCTGAATAGCGCCCAGGTCGGCGCGGTAGCGGTTGACCTGATCAATGGAAATATCCAGCAAAGCCATTTCAGAGATTGCCGCGTCACCAGTGGAATCCGTGAGCGAGCCAAAAGTATGGCTAATCTCGGAGATATTGATGGTGATTCGTGAGTCGGCCGCAACCGTTGTGGCGCCAATCTGGAAAGCGACGCCTCCCGACCAGCTACCATCCAGAAGGTGCTGACCATTGAAGGTGGTGGCGGTCACCACGCGATCAATTTCGCTGGCCAGTTGTTGATATTCCGCGTTCAGCGCGTCACGGTTGGTGGTGTCATATTGCCCGGAAGCCGCTTGCACTGCCAGTTCGCGCATCCGTTGCAGGTGAGTGGTGATGGCGTTGAAACCCGCTTCCGCCACTTGCGCGGCGGAAATGCCGTCGTTGGCGTTCCGCATGGCGACCACCATGCCGCGCGATTGCGCGTCCATATTGGAGGCAATCGCCAGACCAGCGGCATCGTCCTTGGCGCTGTTCACCCGCAGACCGGAGGACAGGCGTTGTAGAGCCTGGTTCAAGGAACCTTGCGAGGTGTTGAGATTTCGTTGCGCGTTCAGGGACGGAATGTTGGTGTTGATAATTTGAGGCATTTTGTTCTCCTCTGGAGAAAATAAAATCAGTGCAAACCGTCGGGAAGGAAGACCCCGGCAGCTATCTGACGAGGATTTAAGCATCAGGTGTGCCAGGTCTGTTTTCCCTTATGAATCAAGGGGGGAAGTCATGCAGAGGGGGCGGCGAGTGGCAAAAGGGAGAGGCAAATCCTGCCGCTTCCATCCGATGCGGGCGCAATTTCTTCCATTGGAGAAAAGCGGATAAACTGGATAACCTTGTCTGGGAGAAAAATGCATGTCCGAAAAATTGAAACGCCTGCTCGACAAGGGCAGGAAGGCTTTGGCGCAAAAACAATATGAAGCGGCGGGCGCGTTGTTTGAGGAAGCGGTGACGCTGGATGCCAGGGCGCATGCGGGCTGGTTTGGATTGGGCGAAGTGGCGCTGGCAGTGGGGCAGCAGGATACGGCGGCGCAATTTCTGGAAGAGGCGGTGAAATTGCAGCCGGATGCCGTGCAATACCTGCAACGTCTGGGCGAGCTTTACAGACGTGTCGGTCGTTCCGAATCCGGGGTGGAAGTCCTGTTGGCGGCGCGCCGCAAGGCGCCGAAGGATGCGGGCGTGCTGGCGAGTTTGAGCGGCGCTTACGTGGCGGCAGGCAACTGGTACAAGGCAAAAGAGGTTTTGCAGGAACTCGTGCGTTTGCCCAAACCCAAGGCGGCGCATTTTTGCCTGTTGGGGCTGGCGGCGCAGGGCATTGGCGAACTGGATGAAGCCATGAAGGCATTGACACGCGCCACACGCATGGAACCGCGCTATCCCGACGCCTGGCTTTCTCTGGGACATTTGCGTCTTGAGAAAAAACATCTGCCAGAAGCGGAAGAATGCCTGGAGCAACTGTTCAAGCTGGCGCCGCAGCAAATGTCTACCCTGCAATTGGCGGGCGAACTGGCGATGCAAAAGGAAAATTTCGATGACGCGGCAAATTTTTTCCGGGCAGCCATTGCCCAAGCGGAAGATTCTGCCGCTTTGCAGGGCAGGCTGGTATTGGCGCTGGTATTGACCGGCGATGCGTTAGGCTCGGTGGATGCCATAACCAGGGCACATGAATTGGGGGTTCCTGAAGCCTGGATTCTGGAACAACTGGGCACAGTCTTCGCCAAGCGTCGCAATCTGGATGCCGCCCAGGAAAATCTGGAGATGAGTCTGGAGCGTAATCCAGACAATCTTAACGTCATGAATACCCTGTTCGTGGTTTACTCCAAACAAGGCAAGAGTGGTCAGGCGCGCCAGATGGCGGACAAAATTCTGGAGAAGGATCCCAACCATATCAACGCCTTGGTCAACCTGGGGTCTTGGTATAGCGATCAGGCTCGAATGGAAGAAGCCATCACCGCCTATCGGCGTGTGCTGGAACTCAATCCACGGATGGTTTCGGCGTATACGAATTGTCTGTGGTCGCTGGTGCATTCTTCCGAACACGTCGCTGCCGACATTCTGGAAGCCGCCCGTGCCTACGACCTCAACATTTGCCAGCCATTTCGACGTTCGCGTGATTTTTCCGATCGAAATACCGACCCGGAGCGCAGACTCAAAATTGGCTGGCTGACGTCCGACATGCGTAGACACCCTGTCGCCGCGTTCGTGGTGCCTTTTCTGCCATATTTCGACCGCAAGCAGGTGGAACTCTTTTTCTACCAGCACACCATTACGGAAGATGAAGTGACTGCCCTGGCGAAAGCTCAGGCCGACAAGTGGCGGGAAGTGCAGGGTTTGGGGGATGACGCGCTGGCGGATCTGATTCTTGCCGATGAAATTGATATTCTCGTGGATCTGAATGGCAACACGGGAGGGCATCGTCTGCCAGCGCTGGCGCGTAAACCCGCGCCAATACAAGTGACCTGGCTGGGCTTTCCCGGCACCAGCGGCATGTCCACGATGGATTACATTTTCATTCCCCCTGACCCGCTGCTGGAAAAAGGGGAATGGTGTATTGAGCAACCCTGGTCGCTGCCCGATTGCTATGGGGTACGCACGGGCATCACGAATGTTCCTGTCCAGCCCGGTCTGCCCAGTGAGCGTTTGGGGCATCCCTTTACCTTTGCCTGCCTCAACAATTTCCGAAAGGCGAGCCAGTTGGCGATTCGCCTGTGGAGCCGGATTCTGCTGCAAGTACCGGAATCCCGTCTGGTTTTGGTGGGGATTGGCGGCAAGGACGAGGCTTTCAAAGACTATGTTGAGGATCAATTTGCGCGACACGGCATTACCCCGGAGCGACTGGACATCAAGGGCATGATGCCGCTCATAGGCTACTTCGATTGTTATAACGAGGTCGATTTGTGTCTCGACCCCTTCCCCTTCAATGGGGGGACTACGGGTTATGACAGCATCTGGATGGGCGTACCCTTCGTCACCTGGCCGGGCGATTCTCTGGTGTCGCGCATGGGGCGGATTATCCTGAAAAACGTCGGGCTGGATGAATTGGTGGTGGACAGCGCCGATGCCTATGTAGAACTGGCGGTATCCTTGGCGAATGACCCCGAACGCCTGAAAAAACTGCGCGCCAACCTGCGCGAACGGATGCAAGCCAGCCCCCTGATGGACGCTCCCCGCATGGCAAAAAGCCTGGAACAGGCATTTCGCGGCATGTGGCGGCGTTGGATAGAAAACAAGACGATAAGCGTTTGACTTGCGCCATCTGGCTATGGTTTAATGCGCGCCTTTCGAGGTATCGGGGGTGGTTAGCTCAGTTGGTATGAGCATTGCCTTCACACGGCAGGGGTCACTGGTTCGAGTCCAGTACCACCCACCAAACGCCGGAAATGGCGAAAAATACGGGATTTCGAAAAATACGGGATTTCCTTCGGTATCTTGGAAAGAAAATATCCCAATGGATTACAAGAAGCCCCGCAAGGGGCTTTTTTGTTGCCTGCTGCATTACAAATGACATAAATTATGTCATTGAATTGAGAAATCAAAAGAAAAAAATCGCCTAAAAAATAGGCAAAAAAGGGGCGTTTACTCCAACCGTTAGAGAAAGTCCGGGTGTTACAGCGGACACCAGGACATGGGTAAATTTTCCGTTATGCCGTTGTATTCTATTTTTTGATGGTGGGAAAACCCAAATGTAGCGTGTGAAGGATTCGCGTGATTCCCCCACCTTGTAGAACACGTCACCATTCTGCGGCGTCACGTTTTTTTAACCAGAAAAGGATGTTCGCTGAAAGGTTACGCGGGCAACGTATGTGATGACAAGACAGGACTCGCCAAGCCTGAATGGTGTTGAGCGTTTCACAGCCCGCGAAGGAAATGAAGGCGTGAGTCAGCGGATTTCGGCAGGCAACGTCGGTCTCAACAAGGCGGGAAAAGCGGAAAAATAGGCGAACATGGCGTAGCTTTCAATGGTTGCGTTTCGCCATGATTTGCTGCAAGCCGGGAATGTCGAGAATACGGATGTGTCGCTGTTGCACGGCGATCAAGCCTTCTTCCTGAAAGCGGGAAAAGGCGCGAGAAACGGTTTCCAGCTTCAAGCCCAGATAGCTGCCGATTTCCTCGCGCGTCATGCGTAGATTGAATTCGGCGGGCGAGAAACCGCGCGCGGTGAAGCGTTGCGAGAGATTCAAGAGGAAGGCGGCGATGCGCTCTTCGACGCACATCATGCCCAAAAGCGTCATCACGCCGTGGTCGCGCACGATTTCGCGGCTCATGATTTTGTGAAAGTGGCGCTGCAAGGTCTGGATTTCGCGCGACAGGCTTTCCAGGCGGAAGAAGGGAATATGGCAAACCTCGCTGTCTTCCAGCGCGACGGAGTTGCAGGTGTGGCGTTCCGTGCTGATGCCGTCCAGCCCCAAAAGTTCGCCCGCCATCTGAAAGCCCGTGACCTGATCGCGCCCGTCTTCGAGCAGCACGTCCGTTTTGAAAAAACCGGAGCGAATGGCGTAGATGTATTCAAAGGGTTCGCCCACGCGATACAGGCAGTCGCCACGCTTGATGCGCTTTCTGACGCTGATGAGCGAATCCAGGCGCGTCATTTCGTCGTCGGACAGTCCAAGCGGCAAACAAAGCTCGCGCAGATTGCAATTGGAACAGGCGGCCTTGATGACCGCAAACGGGGTTTCCTTGAAAGAAGTGTCTTTGGCTGCCTTACTTGGGGGGGGCATGCAGATTCCTTGTCTCTGATGTTCTGTTGTTGTAATGGGTTGACTCAGGTCAAACGACAGTCAGTAACTTGCCAACATAATCTTTCAACCCAAAAGTCTTTTGTTTCAATGAATTTCTCTACCACAAATCTGGTTTTCGATCCCGAAATCATCCGTCGTTTCGACGTGAACGGTCCGCGTTACACGTCGTATCCAACCGCAGACCGCTTCGTGGAAGCGTTCAACGCCGAAGCCGCGCGGCTGTGGCTGGGGAAGCGAAACATCGGCGGAATCACTCGACCGCTCTCATTATACTTCCACATCCCCTTTTGCAGCACCATCTGCTACTACTGCGCCTGCAACAAAATCATCACCAAAGATCACGGGCGCAGCGCCAGATACCTGAAATATCTGGCGCGCGAGGTCGCCCTGCAAAGCAGTTACCTTGATGGCGAACATGAAGCCATCCAGTTGCACTGGGGCGGCGGCACGCCCACTTTTCTCTCGCACGACGAAATGCGCCAGTTGATGGAAGTCACCCGTCGGCATTTTCATCTGGTCGAAGGCGGCGAATTTTCCATCGAAGTCGACCCGCGCAAGGTCGATGACGCCACCGTCGCGCTATTGGGCGAACTCGGTTTCAACCGCATGAGCGTGGGCGTGCAGGATTTTGACGAAAATGTGCAACGCGCCATTAACCGCATCCAGAGCGAGGCGGAGACCGCCGCCGTCATCCGCGCCGCGCGACAAAATGGATTCAAATCCATCTCCATCGACCTGATTTACGGCTTGCCCCGCCAGTCGGTGGCGGGCTTCGAGCAGAGTCTTGACCGCGTGCTGGCAATGGATCCTGACCGGCTTTCCATCTACAACTACGCGCACCTGCCCAGCCTGTTCAAGCCGCAACGCCGCATCCTCGAAGCCGACATGCCCAGCGCCGACGCCCGTTTGCAAATCCTCGCGCTGGCGATTAAAAAACTCACCGACGCCGGTTATGTTTTCATCGGCATGGATCACTTCGCCAAGCCCGACGACGAACTCGCCATCGCCCAAAGTCAGGGACGGCTACACCGCAATTTTCAGGGCTATTCCACCCATGCCGATTGCGACATGCTCTCGTTTGGCATCTCGTCCATCAGCAAGGTCGGCCCCACCTATTCGCAAAACGTCAAAACGCTGGATGAATACTATGACCGCCTTGACGCCCGGATTCTGCCCGTGTTTCGCGGCATCGAACTCAATGCTGACGACATTCTGCGGCGTTCCATCATTCAGGCGTTGATGTGCCACTTCGAGCTTTCCATAGAATCCATCGAAAGCGCCCATCTGATTAACTTCAAAACCTGTTTCGCCGCCGAACTGGAAGATTTGCGCTCCCTGCAAAGCGCCGGACTCGTCAAGCTTGACGACGAATGGATCACCGTACTCCCGCCCGGACGCATGTTGGTACGCGCCATCTCCATGATTTTCGACCGCTACCTGCGTGCTGACCGGCAACGCACGCGGTATTCAAAAGTCATTTGATCACCCCCGCCAAAAAAGTTAAGCACGTAGGCTGGAGTTTGTTGAGTAAGCCGAAGGCGTAACCCAACGGTAGGGCGGGCTCGAAGAGCACGCCGGGCGTACATCCCAACGGTAGGGCGGTTTCTCCGAAACCGCCGGATACAACGTTCGGCGCGTTCGGAGAACGCGCCCTACCTGTATGATTCATCCCAAACTTAATTACATCAACATCTCGCCAAGAATCGGGACAAGGACGAAAAAAACAGCTATGAACGCAACGACAACCACGAGCAGACCATAAACTCCTCGTTGCCAACTGGTCAAATTATCCCAAACATTGGAAATATGGGAAAAAGGTAGCCCTGTGAGCGTTTCAATAAGCCCCACGAGCGCAATCGCACCAGGAAAACCTATAGCAATAAGCTTGAAAAGGTTTCCTTTGGAGGGATCCCCCAGCCCATTGTTGTAGATGTTAGAGAATATGATGACAAAGAGTACACATCCGCCAACCAGCTTGAGCAAGCCTCGCAGACGAATCTTATTCATAACCCTTCACTCCACCCGATAATTCGGCGCTTCCTTGGTAATCTGCACGTCATGCACATGCGATTCGCGCACACCGGCGGCGGTGATTTCCACGCAGGCGGCTTTTTCGTGCACTTCCGGGATGGAGGCGCAGCCCAGATAGCCCATTGAAGAACGCAAACCGCCCATCAACTGATGCACGACCGCCAGCACGGAACCCTTGTAGGGGACGCGACCTTCGATGCCTTCCGGCACGAATTTATCCACGTTCGCCGTGCCTTCCTGAAAATAACGGTCAGAAGACCCCGCCTGCATCGCGCCTAACGACCCCATGCCGCGATATGACTTGTAGGAACGCCCTTGATACAACTCCACCTCGCCCGGCGCTTCCTCGGTACCCGCGAACAGACCGCCCAGCATCACCGTGTCCGCGCCGGCGGCGATGGCCTTGGCGATGTCGCCGGAATAGCGGACGCCGCCATCGGCAACCATCGGCACACCCGTGCCGCGCAAAGCCGTGGCGACATTCACGATGGCCGTCACCTGGGGTACGCCCACGCCCGCCACGATACGGGTGGTGCAGATGGAGCCGGGGCCGATGCCGACCTTCACCGCGTCCGCGCCCATATCGACCAACGCCAGCGCGGCTTCCGCCGTGGCGATATTGCCGCCGATGACGTCCACCTGCGGGAAATTGCGCTTTACCCATTGCACGCGGTCGAGCACACCTTGCGAGTGACCGTGCGCGGTATCCACCACAATCACGTCCACCCCCGCTTCCGCCAGCAAGCTCACCCGTTCCTCGGTGCCCACGCCGACGCCGACCGCCGCGCCAGCGCGCAGACGACCCGTGTCATCCTTGCTGGCAGCGGGGTGTTCGGTGGCTTTGGTGATGTCCTTGACGGTAATCAGCCCGCGCAGACGAAAATCCGCGTCAATCACCAACACCCGTTCCAGACGATGCTCACGCAAGAGCGCCTTGGCGTCTTCGACGCTGGAGCCTTCCGGTACTGTCACCAGCCGTTCGCGCGGCGTCATGATCGCCTGCACTGGCTGGTCAAGACGGGTTTCAAAACGCAAATCGCGGTTGGTGACGATGCCGACCACAATGCCCGCCGCGTCCAGCACCGGAAAACCGGAAATGCGATGCTGGCGCGAAAGTTCCAGCACCTCGCCCACACGCATCTCCGGTCTGACCGTAATCGGGTCTTTCAGGATGCCGGATTCGTGACGCTTTACCTTCGCCACCTCGCCCGCCTGCGCGCGCGCGGACATGTTCTTGTGAAGGATGCCAATGCCGCCTTCCTGCGCCAGCGCGACGGCAAGACGCGCTTCCGTCACCGTATCCATCGCGGCGGAAACCAGGGGCATATTGAGTGTAATATTACGGGTGAGTCGTGTTGCCAGACTGACATCCCGGGGTAAAATACGGGAATGGGCGGGGACGAGCAGAATGTCGTCGAAAGTGAGCGCCTTTTGCAGCAGTTGCATTTGCTTTAATCCGAAGTCACAAAGATTTATTATACAGCAATCGTCCTTCCCTCCGAAGGATCGCCCGTTCAATCACTGACCAGAAAGGTTTTCGCCATGCGTACCAGTCTCCTGCTTTCCGCCCTGCTTTCCATCGCGCTCATTCCCGTTGCCGGGCAAGCCGAAATTTACAAATGGAAAGATGCCCAGGGTCGCACGGTCATTTCCGACACGCCGCAACCCGGCGCGGGCAAGAAAGTGGAAACCGTGCCTTCCGCGTCGAGCACCCTCGGCATACCCGACGCGTCCGCCGCAGCAAAAGGCAATGACGCGCCAACGGCGGCTGACCAGGAACTGGAATTCAAAAAGCGTCAGCAGGAACGGCAGGAAGCGGAAAAGAAGGCGGCGCTGGACAAAGCCGAAGCCGCAAAGAAGGCGGAAGGCTGCGAGCGCGCCCAACGCAACCTGAGAACCTTGGAATCCGGCGGGCGCGTCACCATCCCCAATGAAAAAGGCGAAAACGAATTCATCAACGACCAGCAACGGCAACAGGAAATCACCCGCGCCCGCGAGAACGCAAAAGAGTGGTGCGACTAATCGTAAGACAAACAAAGCGGGCGACCCCAAGAGGTCGCCCGCTGTGCATACAAGAAAGAAGAAATCGCGGCGGTAATGATCGCTCGCTTATTTCCAGCACTCAGCTACCGCAGTATTGATGACCCCCTTGGCCCCCTTAGCTCCAGTATTATCGAGCTTCAGGATTCCACAGCTATCCTGCGCCTGCCCCCCCGTGGGGGTTGCCGTGATAAGAAATGGATCGGGAGTATATGTGTACGCGAGCGTATAAGAAACTGGCGACCCGCTACCTACCGGACACTGTGGAGGCAATGTCTTAGCATTAATACCGGAATAGCTGGACGTCGCCGCATAGTGACGCTCCAGCATGGCGGAAGCCATTACCATCACCCCCTCGCACTCGGCGCGTTTGGTTCTACGCATATAGTCCTGATACGAAGGAAAGGCGACCGCTGACAGTATGGCAACAATCGCTACCGTGATCATCAATTCGATCAAGGTAAAACCTTGTTGCCTGCCCATTTTCCAGTTCACTTGCTGCATCATATTCTCCTTTATCAGCGGTATGCTACAAATCACGACAAACGATAGACTGGAGCACCACCTCGGTCTTGGGGTTACGCCCCGTGCCAAGGCTATTCACCTTGAAGCACCCGTCGCCGAGATCAATCACCGTAACTTGCGGAGCAGTAGTCACCGTAGCAGGTGTCACGGCAGTTACCTCCGTATCCCAGGGGGCGCCCGACCCCGACTTTGCAAATTTATCATCCGTAAAATTTGAGTCATTAGGATCGTTGTGCGTATCTGGGGCAACATCAAAAGCGGTATCATCACCATTCAAGAGCCGGTTTTCCGCCCAACGCAAGGCCATTTCCGCCGAATTAAAGGCGATATTGCGGTCATAGGCATTGCCCGACATGCGTTCCTGCAAACTGGTGCCCTGTATACCCGCCAAGGCAAGCAGGGTAATGACCATGAGCAGAATCAAGCCCACGATCAGCACCGCGCCTTTTTGTTTACCCTTGCCGCAGACAAGGCTTTTCTGCGCCATCGCTGCCCGCACAGGAGTTGAATCCATCATGTCAGTGTTCGTCGTTAGCATTTTTTCACCTGTCGTTGTTCATGGAGTTGTAGTTGTATCTGTATCTTTATACCGGTACGACTCGTCTGATCCGTAACCATTGGGCACCTTGTTCCGCAGGGTGACTGTGCTGTGAAAGAGCTTGTGCAGTTTTTTATCGTTAACCGTGCCCACAGCAGGAAAGCTAGTCGGCCAAGTCCTGGGGCTGGCGCTGGTGCTATCACAAAGCGTAAAGGACGGCGCTACATTCTCAGAAAGGACATCATCCGTCGCGCCTGAAGCCAGAATCAAATCCACCTGCACTGCCGTTACCCGCTTTCTGTCATCATCTGAACCAGGCACTTTCCATGTGCCATCAGGATTTAGATCCAGTTGCCCCTCATTACCCGCAGTTTGATCACCCATACCCAGGCACACCTGAAAGTGATCAACATTTTCAAGCAGTTCCTCTTGAGCGGTATCGCCGCGCGTTACCTTCAGAACACCCGATTTTCCGGCGGTATAGTCCGGGGGTTCAAATGTATATTCCACCTTGCTGACTATGGGCGCATGTATCAGCCCGGTACCTTCTGTCAGTCCAATCTGGGTAGAGCCAGCGCAATCACCATTTGCCCACGCATCTCGCGCGTCTTCTGGAGTGCCGTCAGTCTTAATCCGCGCGGGAACGCTATAAACCGTCAATGTTGTTGAACCATTCCAGTGCACACCGCGCCGCACGTCATCCTCAGTAATACCAGAAGGAATACTATCAACAGTAATCGTCTCCACCACCTCATCCCCCTCCGTAAGAGATGTCTTGGTGCAACCGGCATAGGCGGACATGCGAATGTCGTCTTCCAGCAGGTTCATGGCAAAACGCCCGTTCTCCTGAATACGCGCCATCTGCGAATTGAAGCGGAAACTGCTGCTGTTGCTCAGGTAAACAGAGAGCATTCCCCCCACAATCAGAAAGCCGATGACCATCGCGACCATCATTTCCACGAGGGAAAAGCCCTGCCCATATTTTTTTATGCTGTTCATAATTGCCCCGTCACCGTTATTTGCTGCACATTATCACCCGAATCCGCCAGCCATTGCTTCGCCCCCGTCGCGTCTTCTACCGAGGCCTGCGCCCACGTTACCTGGACGTGCAAGAACTTCAATGAAGGACGCTCAACCGCAGCACCAGTAGGCAGGACAGTCAGGGTGCCTGCTGTCAGCCAGCTCGTGCAACTGGAAGGTTTAGCAGCACTAGTAATACTCGGACTTGTTTTCCCGCCCGTAGCATTAGCAGCAGTTGTTACGCAAATCTTCCCCGTCCCTCCAGGCAACGCTCCACCCAGAGCCGTCTTCCAGGCATCAACGTCAAAGTTACCTCTTGGATTGGCGCGCAACTGGTCAAGAACACCATAGGCCGCTTCAGACGCGATGGAACGCAGCATGGCGTTTTGATTGGCTTTCATGGCGACGATCTGCAACCCTGCCAAACCCATGAGACCAATCGAAAAAATCAGCAGCGAAATCAAAACCTCCAGCAGCGAAAAACCACTCTGGCGTTGAGATGCGGCAGAAGAGAAAGTTTTCATGGCAAGTCCTCAAGTCCTAATTTCGTGAATGTTGTTCAAGGGCAGGTGATCTTGGCAAGTTGGGTAGGGTCACCACGGGTATTAACTTCGTTCAATACGCGCCCGTTCGTCTTGATTTCAAGCGTCCGCTTCCCCCCCACAAATTTAGCCGGGCAACCATCGACCGTGATCTCAATGGCCGTAGCCGTATCCACTCCGCCCAAGCGATTAAAGGTAAGCGTGGTCACCGCAGGAGTAGCCGTAGCCGTCACCGAGGGTATCGGTTCATGTTCGCGTATGGTTGTTATGGTTGCTCCTGTTTCCTCAATCTTCCAACCATTCGCCCATGAAACCACCCCCCCCACTGACGCCGCTGTCAGAGTAACGTCCGTGCCTCGTGTAGCGGCCTCGGTACGCGCGAGACTTATCGCCGCCACCAGTTCGGAGGCAGCGGCGCTGACGCGATTTTTCATGATCATATCCCGAAAACTGGGTACGGCAATCGTCGTCAGAATCGCCATGATCGCAATTGTCACCATCAGTTCAATGATGGTGAAACCACGGAAAGCGCGAGCGCAGGAATGTTTCATTATTAAACTCCTCTATTGCACAGATTATGGGCAATTGTACGGCGAAAAGTAACTTTCATCCGATAACCGGTCAATTTGTAGCGACCAATGGTTGATTCAGGCAGAACGGTGGCATGGTCGCCCACGAGACATCAGGGCGGCATCGGGCAGTTCGCCGTCGCGTGATGGCGAACTGCCCCTTGTATGGGACGCATTATTTTCGAGCCATCCTGCTAGAATTCCGACTTTCGCAATAGTACCGCTTTTACCTTCGACAAGGAATCATCTCATGCGCGCTCAAGTCACTAAAAATACCGTTGTCACCCTGAAATACAACGTCACCAACCCGGAGGGCGAGGTGGTCGACGCGGGGCGCGAGGCGCTCGTGTATCTGCATGGCGGTTACGACGATATTTTTCCAAAAATCGAGGAAGCCTTGCACGAGAAGCGCGTGGGGGAAACGGTGGTCGTCAAGTTGCAGCCCGATGAGGCGTTTGGCGAATATGACGCGAGTCTGGTGCAGGTCGAGCCGCGCAAGCAGTTTCCGAAGGAACTCGAAGTCGGGATGCAGTTTGAAGGCGGGCCGGAAAATTCGGAAGATGAGGATGATTTTGTGATTTACCGCGTCACCGAAATTGCTGATGGCAAGGTGGTGCTGGATGGCAATCACCCTCTGGCGGGTACGGCGTTGGTTTTTACCTGCACCATCACCGCCACGCGCCCCGCGAGCGCCGAAGAAATCGCGCATGGACATGTGCATGGCGAGGAGGATGAAGAGGCGACGCGGCATTGAGGAGCAGGGTAGGGCGCGTTCTCCGAACGCGCCGGATGTATTCCGGTTCAGGTAGGGCGCGTTCTCCGAGCGCGCCGAATGTTACATCCGGCGGTTTCGGAGAAACCGCCCTACCCAAACCTACCATAGCGTCAATGCCATCAGGTCAAGCATATGGCAGTGTCGGGTTAAAAGTGGCGTTACATCTGTAACGCTTTTTAACACTTTCCACCCGTCATCCTGTTTTGAAGTCACTATACTGACCGCTTCTTTTTCATTTTAATGACATCCGTGTTCATCAACCGTCGTTTCGCGTTGCTGTTATTGTGCCTGGTATGGGTAGCCCCGTTACATGCCGCGTCTGACCCTTTTAATGTGGAAGCGGGGGTTGTCGCGCCTTGTCCGCAGCCAGCGGCGGCGGTTGTTCCGGATTCGCCGTTGGAACTGGCGGAGGTGATTGACCTGGCGCTTTGCCATAATCCGCAGACTCGCGCGGCGTGGGCGAGCGCCAAGGTGGACGCCAGTCTGGTCGGGGTCGCCAGGGCGGCTTATTTGCCGGAGATTGATGCCAGTCTCTCCGGCAGTCGGCGGTATAGCCACAGCGATGACGAACGGGACTGGTCACGGTCACGGACGGGGAATCTCACGCTGTCTTATTTATTGTTCGATTTCGGCGGGCGGGCGGCGCGGCTGGAAAACAGTCGGCAGTTGTTGAACGCTGCCATTGCCCATCAGGATGTCACCCGTCAGGCGGTGTTTCTGGAAGCCGTGCAAGCGTTTTATCAGGCGCACGCGACGGCCGCCGCCGTGGATGCGGCGTTGGCGGCGGAAACAGCGGCAGAGCAGAGTTTCAAGGCGGCGGAGGCGCGTTATCGGGCGGGGGTCGCTACGCCCGCCGACCGGCTGCAAGCGCAGACGGCTTATTCGCAATCCAGTCTGAATCGCATCCGCATTCAGGGCAGTTTCAAGAACGCGCAGGGAACGCTCGCCAATGTCATCGGGCTGGACGCGCAACGTCCGGTGGCGCTCGCGCCGCTGGCCGCGCCGTTGGTGGCGACCAGTAACGCCATACCGCAACAATTCGAGGCGAATCTGGAACAGGCGATTGACGCCGCCAAACGGCGCCGCCCCGACCTCGCGGCGGCGCTGGCGCGTTACAAGGCGGCAGAGGCGGCGATTGATTCGGCGCGTTCTGAAGGTCTGCCGCGCCTCAATTTCTCGGCAGGGCCGGCTTACACGGCGACGCATCTGGGTGACGACCGCACCCGCAACCGGAGTGGCAGTTTGAATCTCACCCTCAACATTCCCCTGTTCAGCGGCTTTGCCAACACTTACCAGATTCGCGCCGCGCAAGCGCGACTGGAAGAAAGCGACGCTGCCCGCGAAAAACTCGCCTTGCAGGTGAGTCTGGAGGTGTGGCAGACGTGGCAGGATTTGCGGACTGCCAGCCAGAGCCTCGCAACGGCGGCGAATTTGCTGGCGAGCGCCGGGGCTTCCGCCCGCGTTACGCTGGGGCGCTATCAATCCGGCGTGGGCAACATTCTGGATGTGCTGAACGCCCAAAGCGCCCTTGCCGACGCGCACATGCAGCAGATTCAAGCCGCCTACGACTGGCATATCGCCCGCGCTCTGCTGGCGCGCGCTCTGGGTGTGCTGGACAAGGATTTGCTCGACGAAAATTTTGCTTTTGCTCCCGCGACCCACACGCCTGCCGCTCTGCCCTCACGGAACACGCCATGAAAAAAATCCCCTTCAAATCACTGGCTCTGCTGCTCGCCCTCTGCGCGTTGGCGGGCGGCGCTTACCTCTGGTTCACCCACGACGGGCGCGCGCCGGAAGAACGCTACAAATTTGCCGAATTGACGCCCGGCGAAATTCGCCAGACGGTTTCCGCCAACGGCACGCTGAATCCGGTCACGCTGGTCAATGTCGGTACGCAGGTTTCCGCCAGCGTCAAGGCGCTCTATGTGGATTTCAATGATGAAGTCAAAGCGGGGCAAATTCTGGCGGAACTGGACGACGCCATGCTCGCGGCGCAGGCGCGGCAGAGCAAGGCGAATCTGATGAGCGCCAACGCCACGCTCGATTTGGCCGTCGCCAACGCCGACCGGATGCGGACTCTGTTCGCGCAGGAGTATGTCTCCAGACAGGAAGTCGACCAGTCGATACAAGCCCTGAAAAGCGCGCAGGCGCAGGTGCGGCAGGTCGCGGCGCAGGCGGACAAGGACGAAGCGAATCTGGGCTACACCATCATCCGTTCGCCGGTTTCCGGCGTGGTGGTCGACCGTCAGGTCGATGTGGGACAGACGGTCGCCGCCAGTTTCCAGACGCCGACCCTGTTCAAAATCGCGCAAGACCTCGCCCGGATGCAGATTGATTCCGCCTTCGCGGAAGCGGATGTCGGCAATATCAAAGTCGGGCAGCCGGTGCTGTTTACCGTCGACGCCTTTCCTGACCGGAATTTCAAGGGCGAGGTGCGACAGGTGCGCCTGAATCCCACCACCACCTCCAATGTCGTCACCTACAACGTGGTGGTGGCGGTGGATAACCCGGAGCAAATCCTGCTCCCCGGCATGACTGCCTATGTGAATATCACCGTCGCCCAACGTAGCGACGCCCTGCTGTTGCCGAACGCCGCCCTGCGGTTTCGTCCGCCAGCGGAAGAAAACGCTCCGGCGCAAAAGCCCAAAAGCGCGCCGGGCGGCGTGTTGGGCGGCATGACCGGCATGGGAGGAATGGGCAGGGGCGGCAATCCCTCCCGACCATCTGGTGGCGGCGCGTCTGCCGAAAATCCGCGTAAAGGCACGGTCTATGTGCTGCGCGATGGCAAGCCGGTCGCGGTGATGGTGAATCTGGGCATCACCGACAATCGCAACACCGAAATCACCGGCGGCGACTTGAAAGCGGGCGACAGGGTGATTGTCGGCGCTGCCGAAGCAGGCGCAAGCGCGTCCGGCGGCGGGTCTTTGCAGGTCAGGGCGTTTTGATGATGATCTCCCTCCGGCGCTACGCGCCACATCCTTCGATAAGGAAGGCATTGGTAGGGCGTGTTCTCCGAACGCGCCGGATGTTAACGTCCGGCGCGTTCTTCGATTCCGCCCTACCTGAACGCCCCTCCCCCCTCTCCGATGGGTATGGCGGCGAAGCCGTCAGGGGAAATTGCTCATGACCGCGCTCCCCATCCCCGCGCCGGTCATCGAAATTCTTGGGCTGTACAAGGATTATCAGACGCCCGCAGGCCCTTTTCCGGTGTTGAAGGAAGTCAATCTCGCCATCCACGTTGGGGAATTTGTCGCCATCATGGGACCGTCCGGTTCGGGTAAATCCACGTTCATGAATATACTGGGCTGCCTCGACCGCCCGACTTCCGGCGCTTATGTGCTGGAAGGGCAGGATGTGGCGCGGATGAACAAGGACGCCACCGCCCGTCTGCGCGGGCAGGCGTTGGGCTTTGTGTTCCAAGGCTTCAACCTGTTGCCGCGCATGAGTCTGGAAGACAATGTGGCATTGCCCCTCGTCTATTGCAACACGCCAAAAGAGGAACGGCGGCGGCGGGCGCGGGCCTTGCTCGCCAAGGTCGGGCTGGAACAGTACGCCAGCAGTTTGCCCAACCGCATTTCCGGCGGGCAGCAACAGCGCGTCGCCATCGCCCGCGCCCTCGTCAATACGCCGCGCCTGATTCTCGCCGACGAACCCACGGGCAATCTGGACAGCCACACCAGCAAAGAAATCATGGAACTGTTCAGCGACCTGAACCGCGAGGGCATTACCATTGTGCTGGTCACGCACGAACCGGATATTGCCCTCTACGCGCATCGGCAGGTGCGCTTTCTGGACGGGCGCATCGTGCATGACGCGCCGACGCGCGAATCCACCCACCTGACCGCGCCGGAGTCCATATGCTGATCGGCATGTTCCACGAAGCATGGAGCGCGATGGGCGCGAACCGGATGCGTTCCCTGCTCACCATGTTGGGCATGGTCATCGGCGTCGGCGCGGTGGTGTTGATGATGGCGATTGGTCAGGGCGCGCAGTACGCCGTTGCGGAGAGCATCAACTCGATGGGCAGTAACCTGTTCATCGTGCTTTCCGGCGGCACGAACAGCGGCGGCGTGCGTAGCGGCACCGGCAGCGCGCCTTCGCTCACCACTGCCGATGCCGACGCCATTCGTGAATTGTCGGGCGTCGCCGCCGCCTCGCCTTCCCAAAACGGCTCGGCGCAACTCGTGCATGGCGCGTTGAACTGGAATACCTCGGTCATCGGCGCGGTGCCGGATTATCTGGAAGTGCGCTCCTGGTCGCTCGCTTCCGGCGACCCGTTCACTGCCTCCGACCTGCGCTCGGCAACCCGCGTCGCGCTGATTGGGCAGACCGCCGCCGAAAACCTGTTTGCCGACGAAGACCCGGTGGGCAAGACCCTGCGGATCGGGCAAGCGCCCTACCAGATTTTGGGTGTGCTCGCCAAAAAGGGACAAAGCCTGGACGGGCGCGATCAGGATGATGTGCTCATCGTGCCGCTGACCACGGCGCAGCGCAAACTGTTCGGCACGCCCTTTCAGGGTTCGGTGCGCTCCATCATGGTCAAGGCGGAGCGAGCGGAAACCATGCCGCAGGTGGAAATCGCCATCAACGACCTGCTGCGCCAGCGCCACCGCATCCGCGAGGGGCAGGATAGCGATTTTTCCGTGCGAAACCTCACCGCCATCGCCGATTCCGCCGCCGAAACCACCCGCGTCATGTCTTTGCTTTTGGGCGCGATTGCCTCGGTATCGCTCCTGGTGGGCGGCATCGGCATCATGAACATCATGCTGGTTTCAGTCACCGAACGCACCCGCGAAATCGGCATCCGCATGGCGATTGGCGCGCGCGAACGCGACGTGCTTACGCAATTCCTGCTGGAAGCCATCATCATTTCCGTCGTCGGCTGCCTGATCGGACTCGCCATAGGCATCGGCGGCGCGGTACTCATCAACCGCCTCACCGACACGCCAGTGGTCATCTCCGGCAGCACCGTACTGGTTGCCTTCAGCGTCGCCGCCGCGACCGGGATTTTCTTCGGGTTTTACCCGGCAAGAAAAGCGGCGCGGTTAGACCCGATTGAGGCGTTGCGGTATCAGTAAATCGGTCATGCGATTACCCATCAGATGATCGAAATAACTTTGGTATTCATCGAACAATAGTAATCCATATCGCATGAAACAAAGAAAAGACGGGATATGCGGAAACAAGGAGAGTCAGCGCAGGAAGTATCTTTCTGGCATTTTTCTGAAACAGGCTGACAGCGCCGGTTATAAATGCCAGCAATGAGCCAAAAACCCATAAAAGAAACGCGGAAAAAACTACCAAACCCTCGTAGCCATCGCTAAACAAGACCAAAACAAGAGGCATTATCCAAGAAAACAGACTGGTGGAAAAGGAAGCAACCCCCAGCTTCGAGTGTTTGAGTTTTTCCATAATCATCTTCTTTTCTGTGCGTACTCCAATCCCGCCGGACTTCGGTTTGGGTAGGGCGGTTTCTCCGAAACCGCCAGATGCAACGTTCGGCGCGTTCGGAGAACGCGCCCTACCTTTGGGTTACGCCCTTCACGCTTTCCCTCTTACGCAAAACCTGTAAGCTTTGAAACATGTTCATAATACAAGGGCGCGTTCTTCGATCCCGCCCTACCTTGTCGGCGTAACGCCAATTACTCCGCCGCTTTCCCCCGCGTCGTTTTCGCCTTCGGCGCTACCTTTTCTTCCGGGAACAGGGTTTCCAGTTTGGCGAGTACGCTGTTCATCTGTTTCAAATCCTGCCAGATGCTGTGATCCATCCGCATTTTCAGGTAGTTGGCGCGGGCAAGCGGCAGCAGCGCCTCGTTGTAGAGGGTTTTCATTTCGTTCAGGCTGTCGGCAAACATTTGCGTGTCGGGCGCGGCGACGGCGATTTTGGGTTGGACGCTGATGTTGGCGGGTTGCACGTTAATCTGCGCGGGTTGTACGTCGATTTTGGGCTGGATGGTGATTTTGGGTTTAATGTCGCCCAGGATTCCGGCGAGGGACGCCAGACCTTGTTGCAGGATTTCCGGCGTGTTGGAGCGCGTTCGCAATTCGTCCACGGCGCGGGAAATGTCCAGCAGGGTGTTGGCGATTTTGTGGCTGCCGTCGGCATCATCGCCGCCCAGTTTTTTGCGGCGCGCGTATTCCTCGCGGATGTCCTGCCAGCGCGATTTTTCTTCTGCGGTCAGGCTGCCTGCCAGTTCGGCGAGTTTTAGCAGGTTTTCTTCCGCGCCGGTGGTGAGGGTTTGCGCTTCGCCGCGATAGTGGTCGCGCAGGAGGGCGTCGAGTTCGCCGTCGTCCATCAGCGGGGTGATGCGGGCGGCGAGTTTGGACATGTTGCGGTAGCTGCCTTGCAGCTTGAATGGCGGTTCGGTGCGGTAGGCGTCTTGCTGCGCGGCGGATTCGATGTAGCTCAAATTGACTTTCA
>JAITSU010000016.1 GCA_031287525.1 Zoogloeaceae bacterium
TGAAGGTTTTCCTGGGAACGCCAGCGTCCACGCTGGCAGCGGTGTTTGTGCGGCAATCTGCGCTCAAAGTCGGCGTACCGCCGACGTGCCTTTGTTGCCGTCGGCGTTCCCGGAAAGCGACTTCGGCGGTTTGTCAACAGTCTGGGCGGGAGCATCCTGCTCCCGCTACTTTGATTTTCTCCCCTCGCCTCTTGTAGGGGCGGGTTTCAAACCCGCCCTGTGCTCCGACAATGCCACTGCGGGCAGGTTTGAAACCTGCCCCTGCGAAATATCCCCTTCCCCACGATGTACACCACAAGGGGAGCGTGTCAGCAAGACCTGGCTTGCCATGACAAAACATTCATGCAATTGCTCTGTAATCGGGATTTGGACATTGCGGAAACACCACGCGACGATTAGGATGCGGGGCTTTGCAGGTAATCAGGGAGAGCATGGATGCGAATTGTGATCGACATGCAGGGCGCGCAAGCCGAAAGCAGATTTCGGGGCATTGGTCGTTACACGCTGGGTTTCGCTCAGGGCGTAGCGCGCAATCGCGGCAAACACGAGGTTCTTCTGGCGCTGAACGGATTGTTCCCTGAAACCATTGAACCCATCCGCGCCGCTTTTCAGGAGGTGTTGCCCCAGGAAAATATCCGCGTCTGGAGCGCGCCGGGACCGGTCGCCAATGAATTTCCGGTCAATGACGCCCGGCGCGAAGCCGCCGAGTTGATTCGTGAGGCGTTTCTTGCCAGTCTCAAACCGGACATCATCCACATCTGTAGCTTGTTCGAGGGTTATATTGATGACGCCGTGAGCAGCATCCGCCGATTCGATCAAATCTCGAAAGTCAGCGTCAGCCTGTATGACCTTATCCCGTTCCTCAACCCGGACCATTATCTGAAACCCAATCCAACTTACGCGCAGCATTACGGGCGCAAAATTCAATTTCTGAAAAAAGCCGCGCTTTATCTGGCCATTTCAGAATTCTCGCGTCAGGAAGGTTTGCAATGCCTGGGCATGGATGAAAATCGCATTATCAACGCTTCAACCGCCATCGGCACGGAATTTCATCCAATCTCCATTCGTGACGCGGACGCCACGAAACTGCGCCAGAAATTCGGATTGACTCGCCCCTTCGTGCTTTACACCGGCGGCTCCGACGAACGCAAAAATCTTCCCGCACTCATCCAGGCCTATGCCGCCTTGCCGGAAGAATTGCGGCGCGAACACCAATTGGTGTTCGCGGGCAGAATACCGGAAATCAATATAGAAGCCCTTGGCAGGGTTTCCGAATCGCAAGGAATACGACCGGATGAACTGTGTCTGACCGGTTATGTGACCGATGAGGAACTCATCAATTTGTATAACTTGTGCCAGTTATTTGTCTTCCCTTCATTGCATGAAGGCTTTGGCTTGCCCGCGCTGGAAGCGATGGCTTGTGGCGCGCCCATTATTGCCGCCAATACCAGCAGTCTGCCGGAAGTCGTGGCTTTGGAAGCCGCGCTGTTCGATCCGCATGATGTCACATCCATGACCGAAAAAATGGCGCGCGCATTGCGGGATGCCGATTTTCGGGCAAGCTTGCGCGAACATGGTTTGCGACAAGCCCGATTATTTTCATGGAACACAACCGCCGAACGCGCAATCAGGGCATGGGCGCAACTGGTAAACTCCTGAAATTTCTGAATGTTTATGAGGGTTTTGAACGAAAAACATAGGCTTTCATCATCAGGAAACTGAATAATGGAACCACAATAATAATCACGACAAACCCTTGCAGATAGTGAAAACCAAGCGCCTCCGCCACCCATGAGATAACCAGCGTAAGCGCCAAAGACAACAAAGAGGAAAGAAAGAATTTCAAGTAACCGGAAAATGATAACAACACCCTGAACGTAATCCTGCAATTCAGGATATAAGAGAGCGCGTTCGCTACCATAAAAGCAAACAGATTCCCCGTTACCGCGCTAACCGCCAAACCTTCCACCAGCAAACTCAAGACAATGCCGTGCGTTGCGGTATTCAATACGCCGATCAGCCCGAACTTTGCAAACTGGCGCAAATTTGAAGACTTCCGGTTTTTCATGGCTAATATATCTGTCTTACGATATAAACAGGACGTTGCTTTGATTCCATGAATATCCTGCCGATATACTCTCCCAAAACGCCAATGCCAATCAGTTGAACACCAGACAGCGCCAGTATGGCAACCATGAGCGAGGCAAAACCTGGCGTGTCCGCGCCAAACCACGCTGTTTTAACAATCAGATAAAGCGCATAACAAAACGACAGGAAGGTAATCGCGCCCCCAAGATAGGTCCACACCCTCAATGGAACAGTGCTGAAACTGGTAATCCCCTCAAGCGCAAAATTCCAGCGTTTCCAGGTATTGAAACTTGATTTTCCACATAAACGGGGGTTGACCTTGTATTCAATGGTTGCGGTTCTGAAACCCACCCATGAAAAAATCCCTTTCATGAATCGACAGGTTTCTTTCATCCCCTTCAAGGCAGCCACAACTTTTTGATCCATCAACCGGAAGTCGCCGACATCCGCCGGTATGTCGATGTGGGAAATATGCCTGGACACTTCGTAAAAAGCGCGCGCGGTCACTTCTTGAATAAATCCATCCGTGGCTCTATCCGTGCGTTTTGCCAGAACAACATCAAATCCTTGTTCCCATTGCGCGATCATGACCGGAATCGTTTCCGGCGGATGTTGTAAATCAGAATCCATGGGGATGACCGCATCGCCTTTTGCATAATCCAAACCCGCCGTTATCGCGGCTTCCTTACCGAAGTTTCTTGAAAACTCCAGAATTTTGACCTCTTCCCGCCCCATTTTGCAGTTGATCAATTGCTCAAGCGTATTATCCTGACTGCCATCATTCACGCAAATGATTTCAAAACTGTAATTCGTCCGCATCGACGCCAGCGCCTTGTCCAGATTTTCAAAAAATGCGCTCACTCCTGACGCTTCATTATAAAAGGGGATAATCAAGGAAATCTTTTTCATGGCAAGTCTTCCTTTCTGGCGTAACAAATGGTTGCCCACTCGACGGGTTGGCAATTCAAATCCCAGGGCAGTTCCAATGACGCAATCTGATCAGCCACTTTGTTATCGTAGCTTTCCGTAACAAACAGATAAGCGGACGCATCTGGATTTGACTCCGCAATCTCCGCGCCGATGTCGTCGCATTTCGGCTTGTATCTTGCAATATAACCCGTATTGACGTTCAAGTGACGACTGGCGGCATATTTCATGAAGGCCAGCAAATTAAAGTGCACGTCTGCCCCACAGATGAACTTCGGGTAAAAATAGATATTTTGGGTATGGGCGCCGCTATTGACACCAAGCGCCTTGTCAAAAACATCGTAATTCATATGTTGCGGGGTAGACGCCATGCGACTATTTGCCCTGAACTGCCGATAGGCGGGGCGGAGGTCAAAACCTTGCAGCGCGATAAGGAAGATGGCGATGACAACAAAAAAGCGCGGCGGTAATCTTGAATACAGCAGCGCCATGGAAACCACTGCAATTGCATAATAAACCGGCCAGAAAAATCGACCTGAACAACGGAAAATGGAGGTAATGGCTTGCAAAAATACAGGATAATGGAGCGTTGCCAGCAGATGTTCACCAGCATAGATATGGTCTGACAGAGAATAAAAGAAAAATCCCGCCATAACCAGAATCAATGCCCAATGACGTCGCCAGAGTTTCGCCCTGCGTTCCGCGTCCATAACCAATAGCGCGGCGCATAATCCCGCAATCAGCCCAAGCCCAAGATAATTAAGCCCTTCATATTGGTCTGGCATGAATGTCGCGTTGACATTGATTAGATACCCTCCAACAATCGGGGCAAGCAGATTCATGGAATAGGAACCAAAACCACCATCCCCTGTCATGGCGCCCGTTGGCAGGGGAAGCAAAAAAATGAACCAGCTTGCGGACAGAATAAAAATCGGCAGCGCCATATAAAAAACGTTTTTCCATCGCCAACGGTTTGGAATGGTTGTTACCGATGCCAGATAAACGCCCGCCGCCATCACAAACAAATAGATATGAATATAGAACGCGCAAAACAAAAGAATCGACCATCCCGCAACCGGAAATGCCCTGTTTTTGTAGCCACGAATATACAGACAAAACGCGAACAGCAATACCCAGTGCGACATCAACGCAATGTGCATCAACCTTGCCATCAAGGCAAAATTCAGAAAGAAAACCACCACCAGAAAGGCGAGCATACACCATGATTTGTAACGCAGTTCCCTGACCATCCACCAGGCGGAAAATCCTTGCAAAACAAAGGATAAACCCAGCCAATAACCGAATGGGTTAATCAGGGCTTGCCCTTCCCCGCCGATGTGCAGGATTTTCAGAAAAACCGCCAATAATGGAATTCCATCGACAAAAGTGACGCGGGTTCCTTCAGGGTAATTCAAACTGTTGAACGCAAGCAGGGGATGTTGCCATTCACTCGCCAGATACATATTGAATCCGGCAATATGCTGCGCGATATCTTCGCTATCCCGTTGCCAGAAACCGGATGTCCCCTCCAGAAAATCAATACCGAAGGTTCGCTGGATAAACCAGACAGACACGCTCAAGACGAACAACAAACCAGCCCATCCGTTCGGGTTAAGGGATGCGTAGCCTTTTGTAAATATCGCCTTGATGTCGCCGAGTATCTGTCCGTAGCCAGATGATGAGGCAGCGAAAATAATGCGCTCTTTCAGGTTTGCCATTTCAAATTTCCATCACGATGCCGGGCATTGTACGCACCCGAAACTCAACCTGCAAACCAATACGGGGAGAGGATGGAGTGGGCGGAAGGTGTGGCGGGGACGCTGCCTGACCTACAGCAATAATCGCTGTACAGCTTCGCGTCCCTGATCGGGGGCGAGGTGGGCGTATATTTCGGTTTGCGTGACGCTGGCGTGTCCGAGCAAATCCTTGACCACGTAGACGGACACGCCTTCCATAACCAGCCAACTGGCGAAGGTATGTCGCAGGTCGTGAATTCTGAAATTTTCTATCCCTGACCGCTGGAGCGCGGTTTTCCAGCTTGTTTTGAAGGTCGTGATTTTTCCTTTTTCGTAGCCGAACACATAGGGCGTGTTCAGCTTTCTTTCCGTCTGCCAATGCTTGATTCGCGTCAGGGTACGCAGGGCGTCGTCGTTGAGCGGTACGGCGCGGCGCTTTCTGGTCTTGGTGTGCTTCGCTTCGAGCAGGATTTTTTTGTGTTCGGTATCGACTCTCGACCATTCAAGATTGAGCAATTCGCCTCGCCGACAGCCGGTGTTGAGCGCCAGACGGATAAAAATGGGCAGATGCGGACGACACGCGGCCTGTTCCGCTTCATGCAGGAGCTTCGCGGCTTCCTGTCGCGTAATCCATCTGACGCGCGGTTCTCCCGTTGGGATGGAGAGGCGGGATACGGGATTGGGCAGGGTGAGATCAAATTCAACATTGACGAAATTGATGGCCGCGCAGAACAGGCACAATTCACGCCGGATGGTGGTGAGTTTGACGCCCTGCGCCTGACGGTGGGCGATATATGCCCGAACATCGTGCAATTTCAGGGCGCGAATGTCGCGCCCCGCAAAGTAGGGATGCAGCCGCTTGTAACTACAGCGATCCCGTTCCGATTCGCCCCTTTCCTGCTTTCTGGCGGCGAGATATGTACCGATTATGTTCTCAAAAATCATGGCGAAATTTTCCATTAAAACAGGAAATATGACACAAGCCCCCCGCGTTTGATGTCCAAACCCGTATCGCCACGTTCGGAGACCCTGCGCGTCCCCGATTTACAGTCGCGTATACGCCGCGAGCAGCTTTGTTTGATGTTGCGCGGGGGAGAATTTTTCCGCTTGAATGTAGCCTTTTTCGACCATCGCGGTGATGCTTGCCGTATCGCTCGTCAGCGTTTCAATGGCGCGGGCGAGCGCCGGAACATCAAGCGGGTCTACATATAACGCGGCATCGCCGCCGACTTCAGGCAAGGATGTCGTGTGACTGGTGATGACCGGACAACCCATTTGCATGGCTTCCAGCACGGGCAGACCGAAGCCTTCGTAGAGGGAAGGAAACACCAGCGCGCGCGCGCCTTTCAGCAGGAACATCAGGTCTTTGAACGGCACAAAATCCAGCCGCCGGAATTTTTCCGGTGATGGGTTGCGCTGGAAAAAGTCTTGCACATCCTGATACAGCCAGCCATATCCGCCGACAATTACGATGGGATATGGCGTATCGGCAAGACCGAAGGCTTCCAGTATCCGCATGACGTTTTTTCTGGGTTCTATCGCGCCGTAGAAAAGGAAATACTGCTTGTGTCGCAGCGCAAATTTTTCCTCAACATGGCGGGCGACTTCGGCATCGGGCAGATGGCGGTAACGCGCGGGCAGATTGACCGCCTGACCAGTGACCTGGATTTTTTCTTCCGGCGTGTGCATAAACCGCATCAGGTCGCGCTTGCTTTGTTCGGAAATCGCGCAAATCAGGTCGGCGTCCCGCAAGGCGGTCTGGAACATTTGCGTGTAATGCCGCAGATTGATTTCCGTGCTCTGCGGCAACGCCAGCGGGATGACATCGTGTACGGTCACGACTTTTTTGACGCCCTTCATGCTGATGGGCAACGGCAAGGTGAGATGAAAAATATCCGGCGTGGCGTCGGCGGGCAGCTTGATGTAAGTTGGCGCGCGAAAGAAAAAAGCGCGCGCCTGTGCGCCGCGATACAGGGCAGGCAGATTAAAAAGGCGACGGAAAGCGGGCAGGCGATCATTGATTTGGGCAATATCCACGCCCTCCTCCCCATTCGCCCGCAGCAAAATTTCCCGCGCCGCGAAGGGCTGCCGCGCCAGAAACTTCGGCATCCCCAAAAGGCAACGCGGCGCCCACGCGCGCAGGTCGTGCCGGCTGACTTCGCCCTTTACCATCAAGGTTTGCAAGAATTTGTCCGCGTCGCTTCCGACGCCATTCAGCCCGAAAACCGGAAAAACCTCATGCCCCGCCGCCGTCAATAAACGGCTGAGTTCGCGGGTATAGGTCGCAATGCCGGTGCCGGTTTTTAACGCCGGATGAAAACAGTCGATGGCGATTCGCATGGATCGGACGGCCTTTTATGGAGGCGCACATTTTACCGCCCGATGCCGAAGCGGCAAATTGGCGGTGTGTATGCCCCTGGGTTACGTAAAAACGTACTGCCACAAGACAAGAAAGCTCAGGTGGGCGCATTGATCGGGGAGCAGGCCGTAAAATTTACGGCATTTTCCCCAGTCGACCAGCGCGTGTACGAGCGTTTCCGCCAGACCTGCCCAAATGGAACCCAGAATCAGCGCGGTGCCAATGCCGTGAATGAGACCGTGCAACCCCAACATGGCAAACCCGGCAAATCCGGCTTTTCGCTTTCCACCCGACATTATGGGGGGCTGCAACGGAATGTCCGCGACAAAATGCCAAATCAGGAGGTACAGCAGTATTTCCGAAAACATGCGGGATCAGTCAAAAACAAAGTCGGCAAGAATACTCTATCGCGCGCGATTGCAGGTCAAGGAATGCCGCTCGTTGACAAAGGTCGACAACAAAACCACGGCGCAATGGGAATCCCGCCCTTTTACCGTTTACCGCTCACGCTCTGGCTCTGGTTCTTCTTTGGGTTTCGCATTGGCTGCGCGTGCCGATGGCGCTTTTGTGGGTTCTGCTTTTGTTGCGTCCTGCTTCTCCGGCGTGAAGTTTTGTGTCTCGCCTTCGTTTAGCCGGGTTTGAATGTGGGCTTTGACAGCTTGCATGGAGGCCTCTTTTTTATCTGGCATTTTCTTGTCATAGTATTCCCCTGCGCGTTTCAGGTCGTCAAACGCTGCGCCTAATTCTGGATGTTGTTCGCGGGCTTCTTTTTCCGGTAACTGTTCAAAGGCAAGCGCCCTTGTGGGGCGTATTGATTTTTCCAGCAACTCTTGCAGGCTTGGGTTTGCTCCGTATTTATCTGATGTGAGTACAGCAAGCTGCAAGGCTGCATCTTTCCGAATGGTGGGAAATGCCAATTTTCCTACTTCCCTGTCACGGGCGATGTAGAGAAAATCGCGTTTTCTGTCGCTGGCATTGTGGCGCTCCCAGTCCAGTTCGTAACCGGATTCTTTGGCAAGCTGATGGGTGAAAACCCGCAGGGTTCGGCTGTTGCCTTCATGGAAGGGATGCACATAATCAAGCCGCGCGTACAGTTCGCTCATGCTCTTTGCAAAATTTTGGGGATTTAGTTTGCCAAGTTTTGCGGGGTTCGCCGCCTGTAAGGTCTTGTCTAGCTGGTTCAGGTCGTCCTTCTCCATCGGTGAATAGCAGATAAAGGAAAATGCGCCGTCGCCAAGACTTTTGAGCGGGCGTTTCTTTATCCAGTCTTCGCCTTTCGGGACGGGTTCACGAAACTTCCCTGGGGGTGGATTGGTAATGCCAAGCGCGGGCAGGTCTTGAAAAATTCGCCGGTGAACTTCTTTCAGGTGCGCCACATCAAAATTGCCTTGCACTGGATTTTCAAGAAGTTCAAAGACACGCTGTCGCGTGTATTGGCTTTCCAGTTTTTCGCGCCTGGTCGGGTCGGTGGTCATGCGATTTGTTCTGTTTCGATGCTTGTCAGTTCGGCAAGCGTGATTTCACCGTTAATGTACCTTTTGGCTTTTGCGTCAAATTCTGGCGAAGGGGGGAAACCTTCAAGGTCAACGATTGCTTGTGCCTGCGCGAAATTGCGCTGCCGCTTTGCGCGTTCGCTCTCGGAAATGCGCGAGAACGCGGCAACCGCATCATTTTGCGCAACGTAATCGCGCATGAGGTCACGAATAACCTGGGCTGCGGGTCGGTGATTCTTTTCTGCCGCCGCGCTGAACTGGTCGCGCAAGTCTTCCTCAATGCGTATTGTCATGGCAGATGTTTTCATGGTAGGTGCTCCAAGTGTGTTGCCAGGATTATGGCGTATTCGCAATGTACATGCAATGCAAATACATTTGACCTGACCCGCGAATGGCGTTACGCAAAAATATCGCCCAGTGTGGTGTATTCGCCGTTTGCCAGTTGGTTTGCCACGCCCACCAGATTGATGTTCCAGTCGGTTCCCGCCAGTGTTTCGATGGCGTTGCTGCCCACGTAAAAATCGACGAGGGTGACGCTGCTCCCGGAAGAGAGCGTTAAAACGAGGTTGCCTCCGCTGTGGCTGATGGCGACATCCGCCAGACCCGCGTCTTTTTTGGCGTTGGTGATTTCGACGCGATCATTGCCGCCTGTGTCGCAGAGGGTGTCGTGCCCGCTGCTTACGCCAATTTTATAGCCCGCGTAGAGGTCGTCGCCCAAGCCACCTTCCAGCCGGTTATTCGCCGCGTTGCCCAACAGGAGGTCGTTGCCGCTGCCCCCTTTGGCGTTTTCAATGACCACGTTTTTGGCGATGGCGAGATTGTCTTTGCCGGTGTATCCGCCTTGTATCGCCGTACCGCGCAAACCGATTGAACTGTAAGTTCCGGCATTCAGGTTGATGACGCAGTTTCCAGTCTGGTTGGAAGCGTCGATGGTATCAATGCCGCCAGCATCCCAGATGGTTTGCAGGATTTCCGGCTTGTCGCCCCAGGCGTAGGTGTTATCTCCAGTTGCCGAAGCTTTTGCGCCATACAGATATTGCAGGGCTTCAATATCAAAGGGCATGAGTGAGTCGGGCTGAAGGGGGTAATACGTAGTGCCGCCTGCCAGAACATGGCTGTCTTTCGCGTCGTTGTAAGCCATGATGGTGTGGCGCGTGTCATTCAACGGGTCGTTATTGGCCAGCGTGACGCCCCCTTGGGCGCTGGCGGAAAAGGGATGCGTCAGCCCAAGCGCGTGACCGATTTCATGAAACAGGGTGCCAAAACCATAGCCGCCTTCCTGCCAGGGGGTTCCCGCAAGCTGGCTCCACAGGTCGTCTTTGGCGAGCCAGACATCGCCGCCGACACGGTTGGGGGTGACGCGACTCACGACGCCCTGCGTCGTCGTCCACCAGCTGAAAGACGGGAGATAGGTGTGACCGGTCACGGTTGTGGATTGTTGCGTCGATTTGGCAAAAGTAATATCTCCCTCAAACGACACTTCCTTGAACGTGACGTTGGTCACTTCAGAAATTTGCGCCAGAATCTGTTTCGTGACGGTTTTCTGGAGGGTGGTGAATGTTTGCAGCATTGAGTAATTCATCCGCTGTGAATACTCCAGCGAAGAATAGTAGTAATTGGGCAGCGAAAACAAAAAGCTGTAAGTGAGCGTCACGCCGGTACCGATTCCCGCTGATAAATTCGAGCCGCCGACCACTTCGCCAAAATTCCAGCGCGTACTGCTGTCGCCCGCGTTCGCGTCCCAGATGCCCAATATGGATTTGGCGCCGATGCTGAGTTCAGCGCCGCCGCTGCCCGTCCCTGTGGCGGAACCCGCGCCAGCCGTGCCAAGACCAGCCCCCACCGGCGTGGTGACGTGAACATGAACCACGTCCGGCAGCGCCGCCAGCGCGTTACCGGTTGCCCCAATGGTATTCAGCGCGTCCTGTTTGCCGCTGCCGGATTCGCCAATTTTGGCGAACCATTCCCTGACCGTCGCGCCTGCGGAAGCCCCGCCGTGTTCATAGCCGCGACTGCTTTCCGGATGGGTCGCCAGATAGTTGGTCAAGCTTTCCGCCGCCAGAAGTTTGGCGGCGATGGTGTCAATGTCGCCGGGGCCAGCGGAATTCAGCATGGTGTAGGCAAGGTTGCCGATGCTAATCGCGCCCGCCTTCAGGTTGCTCACCCAGTTCTGCAAGCCAGCGGAGTCTGGCGAGCGGGCAAACAGGTTGTGGTACACGGTTTCGACAATCGCTTCGTGGGATTTGTTGTTGAAGAGGTCGGTATATTCTGTGGACGCGGCGAAGGTGGTCAAAAGGTCAGCGTCGTCCCCCGTGTAAGCCTGCCAGTTTTTAAGCCCGGAGACATCCGCCGGACGATTGAAAAAAGCGATATAGGCTTTCTGGATTTGTTGGGTGGTTAGTGCCATGAGCCAGGCTCCTGAAGATGTGCGGGCGGGTAACGTGACATGCGGATAAACGGGTGTTTCATCATACGCTTGCGGAAGGTCAGGCTCCAGTCTGGCGTGAAATGATAAAGCCGGGAACGCCAAGCTCCAGCTTGGCATCCATTTCACCTCATGCCAAGCTGGAGCTTGGCGTTCCCGACGCTCCCGTTCCGGCTGAGGCGGGCAGGGTGTGGATCAGGATGGGGGTGGGGATTCCGGGGAGTGTGATTTCACCTAAAGATTGCGTGGTGTGGCGGGTCAGTTTCGCTTGCGCGGTCGGGCCGATAATCAGGGAGGCTTCGATATTTTTGGCGGCGGCTTCCAGACGCGCGGCGAAGTTGATGCAGTCGCCTACGGCGGTGTAGGTGCTGCGGAAGGGGGTGCCGAGGTCGCCGACCAGCGCGGAGCCGCTTTCGATGCCGACGCGCACGCGCACATCATGGAATCCGGCGGCTTTCAGGCTGATGTTGAAGCGTTCGACTTCGCGCAAAATGGCCGCGCCGGCTTCTACGGCTTTGTCGGCCTGATCGTCGCAGAGGAGCGGCGCGCCCCAGAAGGCGACCAGACCATCGCCGCTGTATTTGTCCAGCGTGCCCTGATTTGCCAGCACCGGACGGGTCAGGCAATTGAGAAAATCCTTGGTCAGTTGGGCGGCGTCTTCCAGTTTCAGGAGGGAAATCCGCCGCGTATAGCCTTCCATATCCGCCACCAGTACCGTAATTTCGCGCAGGGTGGGCGTCAGGCTGTAAGCCTGATTCTGGCGAATCAGCTCGTCCAGCACAGGGCGGGCGACGTAATGGGAGAGCATTTCCAGCACACGCCGGTTTTGTTGCTGCGTTTGCCACCATTCGTAGGGGACGAGAATCAGGAGCAGGACAAAATAACCGATCAACGGCGCGATAATCGAGTGTTCGAGTTGATAGGTCACGCCGAAAAGCGCCAGTCCCAACCAGAGCACGCTGAACCCGATGATGAGCAGGGCGCTGTTCCAGGCGGTCAGGCGGGTAACGCCATACACGGCGAGCAGAATGGACAGCAGGGCGTAGATGAGCAGTCCCGCGCGCCCATGCCGACGCAACAGGCTGTCTGTTTGTCCGGCGCGGTCGAGCAGGGCGGAAACGCTTTGGGCGTGTACGAAAACGCCGGAAACAAGCGGATTCAGGGGGGTGCTGACGTGATCCCCCAAGCCGAGCGATGAAGAGCCGATGATGACATAGCGTCCTTCAATCAGGGCGCGTGGCGCGGTGAGGGCGAGCACTTCGGCAGCGGGAATGACCGTGTAGGCGTCGGTGGTGTAGCGAAAAGGGATGCGCCATTGCCCATCCGCTTGCGCTTCGGGAAGATTCGCGCCCGCGATGGCGTTGACCGGCGTCGTCACCGGAGGGGCGGCGGGGGCGGGGGCGGAAAATTCGCTTGTCCGCTCTTCGGCAACAGCGGCGTTGGCGCAGAGGGTCAGCGCCAGCGCGAATTGCGGGTATGCCTTGCCCGCGTAGGTCGCAAAGAGCGGCGTGTGGCGCAAAACGCCATCCGAAGCGGGAATGTAGCCGATGTTGCCGACGCAACGCGCCTGTTCGCTTAATTTTGCGTGGTTGGCGATGTAGCCGAACGCCGCGACGCCGGGGGTTTCTCCGGCAAAAAGCGAGGGCGGCGCGAGTTCGCCCTGAGTGAGTTGCGGAACGCGCGGAGAAAAATCGAAGACCTGCGCCAATGCCAGCGGCCAGTGCCGCGCGAGCATGGCGAGCCGGTCGTCGCCCGCCTTATCTCTGGCTTCGGGAAAAACGATGTCCAGCCCGACTGCTTTTGCCTGATATTCCATGACCAGAATTTCCACCAAATCGGCGACGCGGCTGCGCGGCCACGGCCAGTCGCCCAGTTGACGCAGGCTTTCGTCATCAATATTGACCACCAGCACCCGATTTTCGGGGGATGAACTCGCCAGCGTTTGCAGAAAATCATCGCGGATGTTTTCGTCAAAATGCTGGAGCAACACGGGGCGCGATAGATCCAGCAGCAGGAGCAAAAGACAGGTCGAAAGCGCAATGGCGAGCCGCGCCCAGGAAGCGTTTTGGGGCAGGGAAAGCCGGGTTGTGGACGTGACCGGAGGAGAAGAGCGGGGGAATCGCATGGGCGCGTTCATAGACCGGTCGCTAATGTCGCGCGGGCGGGGGCGCCGCGCTGACGGCGTTGTGTTCCATGACCAGCAGGTCTTTGCCGATGGCCGCCGCGTGCAGGACATTCGGTTTTCTGACAATCAGGCGGCGCAAATCTTTTTCTACCACGCCCTGTTTAATCAACACCGACAAGGCTCTGGACACCGTTTCGCGGCTGGTGTTGACCATGATGGAAATTTCCTGCTGCGTCGGTATTTTGTTGATGACCGTCAAGCCGCCGGGCGAGACTTCCGCGAGTTGATGCAAGAGCGCGAAAACGCGCTGAAAGGCGTTGGAAATGCCCAGAATGGCGCGAAAACAGGAAGCCTGCCGCACCGACGCCGCCATGCGCCGCAACACCCGCTCGGCGACCAGCGGATGATGGTAAATCAGTTCTTGCGCCTGACGTCTGGGCAAGAGCGCCACCAGCGAATTTTCGCAAGCGATGACCGAAGCCGAACGCGGCGCGCCATCCACAATCGACAATTCGCCGAAATAATCGCCCGGCAAAATGAAGGAAAGCCCGATTTCCTTGCCTTCTTCATTCGTATCAATCACTTGCAGGCGTCCTGCCAGCAAAAACAGCAAATAGTCGCCCGCTCCGCCCTTATGCAAAACCAACGCGCCGCGTCCCGCCTGTTTGATTTGCAAGGCGACGACCATCTGTTTCAGGGTTTCCGGCTCCAGGTCGCGCAACAGGGGGATATTTTGCAAATTGATGGTAAACGCGGGCTTGCCGGCGGCGGGCGCGGCGGTTGACGCCGCCGCTCCGCCGGTATCAGCGGCGGAAACAGCATTCCGATACGAAACACGGGGCGTTTTGCTCATTGACGGTCAGATGACAGAAAATCAGAAAATCTGAAACGCATGATTATACTTCGTCACGCGCGATTTTCTCCGGGAATCAGGAATCAGATGACGGAAGAAAAGTGGCGGGAGCATCCTGCTCCCGTTCGTGACCTACCTGCGGGAGCAGGATGCT
>JAITSU010000092.1 GCA_031287525.1 Zoogloeaceae bacterium
CACATCATTCTGTTCCGCCTTTGCGCGTACTTCCTCAAAAGTCTGTGCTCCTGCGGGCGCAGAAAGGCACACAACAAGAGCGAGCAGCGCAACGCGCCACGTACCGCGATGCTTACGCAAGGGTTCGGATTTGCGGCAGGATGACATGGTTTTCTCCTTGATTTCGGTCTGATGAGGTCATCACGCCCTCATTATGTCGGTCAGGTGGGCGATACTACTTGACCCCAATTTTCGCGGCAAGAACCGGGGCTGATTTTCGGGAAAACTTACCCACGCCTTCCCCATTCCGTTCACGGTGTCCGGCGAGCAATATCAGGGTTTGCTGGATTTGCTGGAACGACCGGAAGGAGCCAACGAAGGCTTGCGCGACCTGTTTTCGCGGCGCGCGCCTTGGGAAATGACAAAGGCGACAGGTATGCAATGATGAGCGTGCTGCTTTTAGGTAGGGCACGTTCTCCGAACGCGCCGGATGTAACGTCCGGCGGTTTCTTCGATCCCGCCCTACCAAAATCACGCTCCACCCGCATTTTTCGTAGGGGCGGGTTTGCAACCCGCCCCGAAAGCATGACGCGGCGACACTTCCGGGTTTACTTCCCCGTCACCACCTCAATCGCCGCAATCGTTTGTTCATCCTTCAATTCAAAGCGCACGACATCGCCGACTTTGAGGTTTTGCAGCAGCGCCTTGTTGGTGACGGCGAAGGGCATGGTCATGGCGGGCCAGCCGAGTTTTTTTATGGGATCGTGCGCGAGGGTGAGGCGCAGTTTTTCGGGGTCGATTTTTTTGACGACGCCTTGTCCGCTGGCGAGCGCAGTGGTGTCCGCCGCTGTTGGCGCGGCATGGTGTTCGTGTTGCGCCAGCGCGTTTGGCGCGGCAATGAGGGCGAGGGCGGAGATGAGGGCGAGGGTGTTAAGGCGCATGGCGAGTTCCTTCGTTTGTGGAAGACGGGTTAAAAATCCGGCGGGCTTCCCTGCGGCGCAGCAGCAGGTAGAGCGCGGGGATGACGAACAGGGAAAGTAACGGAGCGGAAATCATGCCGCCGACCATCGGGGCGGCGATGCGGCTCATGACTTCGGAACCGGCGCCGCTTCCGAGAAAAATGGGCAGCAGTCCGGCGACGATGACGGCGACGGTCATGGCTTTGGGACGCGCGCGCTGCACGGCGCCTTCACGAATGGCGGCGAGCAGGATGTCGTCATGGTCGGGGCGGGTTTGCCAGTCGGGGGTCTTGTTCAGACTCTCTTTCAGGTAGAGCAGCATGACAACGCCAAATTCCGCCGCGACGCCCGCGAGGGCGATGAAGCCGACGCCGACGGCGATGGAGAAGTGGTAGCCCAGCGCGTAGAGAAACCAGACGCCGCCGATGAGCGCGAAGGGCAGGCTTGCCATGATGAGCAGGGCTTCGTCGGCGCGGGAGAAGGCGCAATAGAGCAGCAGGAAGATGATGACCAGCGTGACCGGCACAACTTGTCGCAGACGGGCGTTGGCGCGTTCCAGATATTCAAATTGACCGGAATAGCCGACGCTGACGCCGGGCGGCAGGCTTACGCGCGTATCCACCTGTTTCTGGATGTCATGGACGATGCCTGCCAAATCGCGGCTGGCGTCGGAGTTTACGTAAATCCACGCGGACAGGCGTCCGTTTTCGCTTTTTTGCATCGGCGCGCCACTGGTGATGTTGATCGTGGCGAGGGTTTCCAGCGTGACGAGTTCGCCGCGTGGCGTGACGATGGGCAGGCGTTTCAGGGCGTCAAGCGAATCGCGCCATTCGCGCGGGTAGCGCAGGTTAATGGGAAAACGCGCCGTGCCTTCGATGGTTTCTCCGATGTTCTTGCCGCCAATCAACAGGTCGACGGCGCTTTGCACGTCGTCGATGTTCATGCCGTAGCGTCCGGCGGCGGCGCGATGGATGCTGATGTCGATGTAACGCCCGCCGGTCAAGCGTTCCGCCAGCGCGGAGGTGACGCCGGGCACGTCCTTGATGACCGCTTCGATGGCGACTGCCGTGGCTTCGATTTGCGCCAGATTCGTACCCGCGACCTTGATTCCGATGGGGCTTTTGATGCCGGTCGCCAACATGTCGATGCGGTTGCGGATGGGCGGAATCCAGAGATTCGCCAGCCCCGGAATCTGCACGGCGGCGTCGAGTTCCCGCACCAGTTTTTCCGGTGTCATTCCGGCGCGCCATTCCGAACGCGGCTTGAAGCGAATCACGGTTTCAAACATTTCCAGCGGCGCGGGGTCGGTGGCGGTTTCCGCGCGCCCCGCCTTGCCGAAAACACTGGCGACTTCCGGCACGCTTTTAATCAGGCGGTCGGTTTGTTGCAGGAGTTCGCCCGCCTTGCCCACCGACAGCCCCGGCAACGCCGTCGGCATGTAGAGCAAATCGCCTTCGTCGATGAAAGGCAGAAATTCGCCGCCCAGTCGAAACGCCGGAAAGAGCGCGGTCAGGAAGACGAGCAGGGCGATGAGCAGCGTTTTTTTGGGATGAATCAGCGCCCGGTCGAGCCAGCCGGAATAGAGGCGCACCAGAATTCGGGAGAGCGGATTTTCCGCTTCCGACGGGATGCGCCCGCGTATCCAGTAACCCATCAGCACCGGCACGAGGGTGATGGACAGCGCGGCGGCGGCGGCCATCGCAAAGGTTTTGGTGTAGGCGAGCGGCGCGAACAGACGACCTTCCTGCGCTTCCAGAGTGAAGACGGGGATGAAGGAGAGCGTGATGATGAGCAGGCAGAAAAACAGCGCCGGGCCGACCTGCGCGGCGGCGTCGCCAATCACCCGCCAACGCTCGCTGCCCGTCAGCCTGCCGTCGGGATGCTCGACCTGCCACGCTTCCAGTTTTTTGTGGGCGTTTTCAATCATCACAATGGCGGCGTCGACCATCGCGCCGATGGCAATGGCGATGCCGCCCAGGGACATCATGTTGGCGGAAACGCCGTCCGCGCCCTGATAGCGCATCACCACAAACGCCGCGAGCACGCCCAGCGGCAGCGAAATAATCGCCACCAGCGCCGAACGCAAATGCCATAAAAAGAGCGCGCAGACCAGGGTTACGGCGAGGAATTCTTCCAGCAGCTTGTGGCTCAAATTATCAACCGCCGCCTGAATCAACGCGCCCCGGTCATACGTCGTGACGATGTCCACGCCAGCGGGCAGGCTTTGGCGCAGACGCTCAAGCCGCGCCTTGACTTCCGTGATGGTGGCGAGGGCGTTCTTGCCACTTCGCAAAATCACCACCGCGCCCGCCACCTCGCCCTCGCCATCCAGTTCCGCAATGCCGCGCCGCATCTCCGGTCCCAGTTGAATCCGCGCCACGTCGCCCAGACGCACCACTGTGCCAGCGGCATCCGTTTTCAGCGGAATGGCGCGAAAATCCTCCAGATTTTGCAGGTAGCCGGAAGCGCGCACCATGTATTCCGTTTCCGCGATTTCCAGCGACGCGCCGCCGGTTTCCCGATTCGCCTTGCCCACCGCTTCCGCAATCTCCATGTGGCTAATGCCGAACGCCGCGAGGCGCGTCGGGTCAGGCGTAATCTGGTATTGCCTGACCATGCCGCCGATGGACGCGACTTCGGCAACATTGGGCACGGTCTTCAACTCATATTTCAAAAACCAGTCCTGCAAGGCGCGTAAATCCGCGAGGCTATGACGACCGCTGCGGTCAACCAGCGCGTATTCATAAATCCAGCCCACGCCCGAAGCGTCCGGCCCCAAAGTCGGCGTCACGCCCTCCGGCAACTGTCCCGCCGCCTGATTCAGATATTCCAGCACCCTTGAACGCGCCCAATACAGGTCGGTCGCGTCGTCGAACAGCACATAAACAAAAGAATCCCCAAAAAACGAAAACCCGCGCACCGTCTTTACTCCCGGCACAGAAAGCATGGTCGTGGAGAGGGGATACGTTACCTGATCCTCCACAATCTGCGGCGCCTGTCCGGGAAATGGCGTGCGAATAATCACCTGCACATCCGACAAATCCGGCAAAGCGTCCAACGGCGCAGACCGCGCCGCCCAAACCCCCCAGACGCACAAACCCACCGCCGCCAGCAGCACGAGCAGCCGATGCCGGATGGAAGCGAAAATGACGCGGGCAATCAGCCCATGCGAATGGTCAGAAGACATGAGGAGCGGCGAGGTTGGGGCAAAGTTGGGGATAAACGCCATCATGCCCACTCGCCGCCGACGAGAGGATGACTGGGGGATTACAAGTTTGTAATGTGCGACGCGATGATCGCGGGGGCATTGCGTAAGGGTTGCCAATACCGGGAACGCCGGTATTTTCGGTGGACAATGCCGTCACGGATTTTTAGAATCGACGGGTTTTATCGTTTCGGGAGGGGCTGTTTTTTGCCGTGGAGCGAGAGCCACAAAAACGCTTTTCCCCTCCACGACGGTATCTGGCGGATACTCAGGCGGTTCGCCCGAAAATCTGCGCGCTGAAATCAGGAGAGCCAATGCAAAACCCTTCCCCCATCGTCATCGGTTGCGGCCCCGCCGGATTGATGGCGGCGGAAACGCTGGCGCGCGCCGGATATGCCGCGCATTGCTTCGACGCCATGCCCAGCGTCGGGCGCAAATTTCTCATGGCGGGCAAAAGCGGGCTTAACCTCTCCCACGCCGAAACGCTGGAAAATTTCCTGCAACGCTATGGCGACGCCCGCCCCCGTCTGGAAGCCTGTATTCGCGCCTTTTCCCCCGACGACCTACGCGCATGGGCAGCCGGATTGGGCATTGCCACCTTCGTCGGCTCATCGGGACGCATCTTCCCCGAAGGCATGAAAGCCGCGCCCCTGCTGCGGGCATGGCGCGCGCGCCTGCGCCAGCAAGGGGTTCAATTCCACATGCGCCACCGCTGGCAAGGCTGGCAGGGCGAACAATTGGTGTTCGACACGCCGGAAGGCGAACGCCGCTTTAGGGGCAACGCCGTGCTGCTCGCCCTGGGCGGCGCAAGCTGGTCAAAACTGGGTTCCGACGGCGCGTGGGCGCAAACGCTGGCGGAAAAGAAAATCCCCCTCGCCCCCTTCCGCCCCGCCAACTGCGGCTTTGACGTGGCTTGGAGCGAACACTTCCGCGAACGCTGCGCCGGATTGCCGGTTAAAAACGTGAGCGCCGCCTGCCCCAATTTTCCGCCGCGCCGAGGCGATTTTGTCATCACCCTGCACGGTGTCGAAGGCAGCCTCATCTACGCCCTGTCCGCCCCCCTGCGCGACGCGCTGGAACGCGACGGCAACGCCGCCCTCACCCTCGACTTGCTCCCCGATGTCGCGTCTGAACGCCTCATCGCCGAACTAGGCCGCCCACGCGGGCGCGATTCCCTCGCCAACCATCTGCGCCGCCGCGCGGGACTGACCGGCGTCAAGGCGCAACTGCTGTACGAATGCCTGCCGCCGGAAACTCTGCGCGATGCCGCGCGACTCGCCACCCGCGTCAAACGCCTGCAAATCCCCATACAACGCCCACGCCCCCTTGACGAAGCCATCAGCACCGCAGGCGGCGTCCCTTTCACCGCCCTGAACGAAAGCTTGATGCTGACCCGACTTCCCGGCGTCTTCTGCGCCGGAGAAATGCTGGATTGGGAAGCCCCCACCGGCGGCTACCTGCTCACCGCCTGCCTCGCCACAGGCAAGGCGGCAGGAATGGGGATGGCGGGGTGGTTGCGTCAGGGGACAGGGGACAGGTGACAGGGTAGGGCGCGTTCTCCGAACGCGCCGCAGACTGTTGACAAACCTCCAAAGTAGCTTTCCGGGAACGCCGATGGCAACAAAGGCACGTCGGCGGTACGCCGACTTTGAGCGCAGATTGCCGCACAAACACCGCTGCCAGCGTGGACGCTGGCGTTCCCAGGAAAACCTCCACTCAAAAAAACGCTCTGTGCAACTTTGTCAGCAGCCTGGGGCGGGATCGAAGAACGCGCCGGACGTGACATCCGGCGGTTTCGGAGAAACCCCCCTACCTTGCTTGCTCCACACCCGCCAAACGCTCCTGCGCCAGCGCCAACAGGCGCTCTTGTTCGGGTTTGGGAAGGCGGGCGGAGACGAGGAGCAGTTGGGCGAGGGTTTCGTCCGGGCAATAGAAATACGCCACAGGAACATTCAACGCGGCGGCGATTCTCTCCGCCGTTTTGAACGGCGGCTCGTGAACGCCCCCCTCGTAGCGGCTGATGCGGGCACTGCTGCACATCTCGTCCAGACCAATCAACACGCCCAGACGGTCTTGCGGCAAATCGGTCATTTGCCGTGCCGCGCGCATTCTTGCGCCGAACAGGGAGGGGGATGTTTGAGGCATCCGCCAATGGTCGGGAAGAAAATTCTGAAAAACTCTACGTTTTACGTAGAGAAGGACATGAGACTAGTCTTTATGATGTGGAATGTACGCATATGCGGTATGGCATATGAAAGTTACAAAAAACGGGGTACGATCCAAATTTTTCTCAGCCTCGTTAATTCTAAATTTAGAAAGGCTGAATGATGCGATACGTTTGCATGGTTTTTCTGATGACATTATTGCTTGGTGCTTGTGAAACTGCACCCCGAAGGGCAGTTTGGCAGCTTAGTGAAGCCAGCCGCGCCGATGGCACGGTTACTCTGACGACTGACTACTCTACAAAGGTGTCTTACCATTCAAGTGAGTTAAATAAAATGGCTGCCCAGAAGTGTGCGGTATGGGGCTATAAAGGGGCACAAAGTTTTGGTCAAGAGCAGCGAAGTTGTCTTGTTGTCAATAGAGCGGGTTCATGTCAGCGTTTTCGTCTGACAGCCAAATATCAGTGCACTGGCTCGCCGACACCGTGAACTTTTAACCTTAATGGAGTGAATATGAAGAAAAATCTTTTAGTGTTGACGTGCGCTGTTGTTTTTTGTTCTGCGGCGATGGCTGACCAAGCGGCATGGATTGAAAAGAAAGATGCGGAAGCTGCGCGGCGTATTTTGCAAACGCAGCGTGTAATTAAACATTTTTGCGAACCATGCAGAGATACGAAAGTCATCACAGAAAACGTATCGAGTGTTGATGTGCGCGATACAGGCTATGATGCCTTTCAAGAAGTTTTTGTAAATGGCAAGGGAATTGACTTGGCTTACATTTATGTTTGGGATGGGAAGGCATGGGTCAATCTAGCGATGAAACTCTCTATCGAGGTTGGTTCTGTTTCTCGCGTATTAAAACAGTAACACTGCGACTTTTTGCCCATGTAAGTCGTTTGTAAAATCGGGAGATGCCCCAAATTTTTTCATGGATTGGAGAAACAAGTGGAATACCGTCACGATACAAATCTGGAATTTCTTGGCACGATGAGTTCAAAAGAACTCAACGATCTTGTATACTGCCTTACCCACGACAAAGATGGGGAAAATAGATATACAGAAGAGTTAACTTCGACAGACTTATATAAAAAGTATAGCCCTGACCACCAAAAATATTGGAAGCTGATCGCCGCTGAAATTCAATGCTTCGGAGCTAATAGCTTCGCAACATTATTTCGTGGTGGTATAGGAGTCGAATACAAAGAAGTTCTAATGGATGTTTGCGACAAGTTGAAAGTTAACTACAACAAATATTCCAGCGCCGCGCAAATAGAGGGAAATCTATTGATGAAGATTCTTACAGATGCTCTTGAGAAAATGAGTCCTGCTGAGTTAAAAGAACTTGCAGAGGCTACTGGCGTGCAAAACACCAATGAGCTTACAGCAGAAACGATGATTGGAGTTTTTCAAGCAGTGTTTCGAGCAGGAGGGATTAAATCATATCAATTGACGCTCATCATCGTTAATGCAGTTCTGAAAGCGCTTCTCGGTCGTGGTTTATCGTTTGCTGGCAATGTTACACTCACTAGAGCGATGGCTATCCTGACAGGTCCAATTGGCTTGATTATTACTGCCCTCTGGACTGCTATCGATATAGCGGGTGCTGCCTATCGAGTAACGATTCCTGCGGTAATTCAGATAGCCGCGCTTCGCCAAAAGCATTTGTACGGAAAAACAACAGAATAGTAAAATTTCAGAAAACCAGCGCGAAAATCGGGGGTATCCCCAATGCAGCTAGTTTATGGAAAATTGTATGAAAAACTGAGGGGTGACTACGATTTTTCACATAAGCTATTGAAATTGTTGTTTTAACGGGAACTGGAATAAAGAGGTTTCGGTAGGGGCGCTTCGCGAAGCGCCCCTACTCAGACTGTTGACAAACCTCCGAAGTAGCTTTCTGGGAACGCCGACGGCAACAAAGGCACGTCGGCGGTACGCCGACTTTGAGCGCGGATTGCCGCACAAACACCGCTGCCAGCGTGGACGCTGGCGTTCCCGGGAAAACCTTCACTCAAAAAAACGCTCTGTGCAACTTTGTCAGCAGCTTGGGGCGATGAAACATCGCCCCTACATCCCTGTCCGAACGGGAAAAATTCCTCATCCCCTGATATGATGGCGACCTTTGCTCCGGGCGGGGGTGGTCTGTCTTCTGTCTTCCGTCCCCTGTCTTCTGCCCTCTGCCACTCATGCGCCTCACCAAACTCAAACTTGCCGGTTTCAAATCGTTTGCCGACCCGATTACGGTTGCCTTGCCGGGGCAACTGGTGGGGGTGGTGGGGCCAAATGGCTGCGGTAAATCCAATGTCATGGACGCGGTGCGATGGGTGCTGGGGGAATCGCGGGCGTCGGAATTGCGGGGCGATTCCATGAAAGATGTGATTTTCAATGGTTCGACGAATCGCAAGCCGGGGTCGCGGGCTTCGGTGGAACTGGTGTTTGACAACGCGCTGGGACGGGCGTTGGGGCAGTGGAGCCAGTATTCTGAACTGGCGGTGAAGCGGGTGCTGACGCAGGCGGGGCAATCGGATTATTTCATCAACCATTTGAAAGTGCGCCGGAAGGATATTACCGACCTGTTTTTGGGCACGGGGTTGGGACCGCGCGCTTATGCCATCATCGGGCAGGGCATGATTTCGCGCATCATCGAGGCGCGTCCCGATGATTTGCGGGTGTTTCTGGAAGAAGCGGCGGGCGTGACGCGCTACAAGGAACGGCGCAAGGAAACCGAAGGGCGGCTGGAAGATACGCGCGAGAACATGGCGCGGGTGGAAGACATCCGGCTGGAACTCGCGGCGCAGATGGAAAAGCTGGAAGGACAGGCGGAAGTGGCGCGGCAGTATCACGATTTCAACGACGCGCTGATTGGAAAGCAACAAATTCTCTGGCTCATCCGCCGCAATGACGCGCGAGCGGAGCAGCAAAAACTGGCGCTGGAAGTGGCGCGGGCGGATACGGAACTGGAAGGCGCTGTCGCCGCCTTGCGCGAAGCCGGGGCGCGGCTGGAAGCGGCGCGTGAGGCGCATTTCGCGGCGAGCGACGGCGTACACGCGGCGCAGGGCGGGCTGTTTACCGTCAACGCGGAAGTGGCGCGGCTGGAAGCCGAAATTCGCCACCGCAAGGCGGCAAGACAACAAATGGAAAGTCGCCTCTCCCAACTGGCGGGCGAGGAAGCGCACTGGACGGAGCAGGCGGAAAAGCTGGCGGGCGACCAGAGTCGTTGGCAAGAGTTGCGCGAACTCGCCGAGTTGCGGCTGGAACAGGCTGAGGCGAAGCTGGAAACGATGGGCGAACGTCTGCCGCTGGCGGAAGAAGCGCAGGGACAGGCGCGTTCGGCGGTCGAAAATCTGCGCCGCGACATCGCGCAGGTCGAGCAGCGTTTGCAGGTGGAATTGACGCACCGGACGCATGCCCAGCGCAGTCTGGAGATGCTGGCGCAACGCCGCGAACGGCTGCAACAGGCAATGGCGGCAGAGATTGCGCCGGAACGCGCGGCGTGGGAAGCCAAGGAAGCGGAGCAAGCTCTGGCAGAGGCGCGGGCGAAAGAATGGGCGGAACAATTGCGCGATACGCAGGAAAAACTGCCGGAACTGGAACAACGCCGCCGCGCGAACGAAGAAACCCTGCATCGGCAAAGCCGCGACGCCGCCGCCGCCGAAGCCCGTCGCAACACCCTGCGCCAGATGCAGGAACAGGCGGGGCAGGGCGGTCGTCTGCCGGAATGGTTGCGGAAATACGGTCTGGCGGAAGCCACACCGCTTTGGCGCGTACTGCATGTCGAGCCGGGCTGGGAAACGGCGGTGGAAGCGGCGCTGCGGGAACGCATCAACGCGCTTCCCGCTGAAAACGCGCAAGGGGCGGAATGGGGGCAAGACCGCCCCGGCGGGCGCGTCAGTTTGCGGTTATCCGCGCAGGAATCAGGTGGTGGGCAGGTGGCGGCGGAGAGGGCGGCGGGTTTGGCGGAAGATAGTCTGTTGCGGCGGGTCAAGGTGGACGACGCGAACTGGCTGCCCTTGCTCACCGACTGGCTGGGCGCGATTCGCGCGGTGGCCAGTCTGGAAGAGGCTTTGCAAGCCGCGCCTGCCTTGCCTTTTGGCGTTTGTCTGGTGACGCCGGGCGGAGATTTGGTGGAGCGCCACGCGCTGCACCTGTTCGCGCCCGATGCCAGCGGGCATGGGCTGCTGGAGCGGCAGCGCGAAATCGAGCGTCTGGGCGCGGAGGGCGAAACCCTGCGGGCGCAGGTGGAAGCGGGGCGTAGCGAGGCGACGCGGCTGGACGCGGAAATCCACGCATTGCGCGAACACGCCAAAACCCTGCGCCACGAGCAGGACGCCGCAAGGCAGCGGGCGCACGCCTTGCAGGTGGAAACCCTGAAACTGGCGCAAGCCCTGGAGCGTTACCACGAACAGGCGGCGCGGCTGCAAGCGCAGTTATCCGATTTGGATATTGAAACCGAAACCGAGCGCGAGCGCGAATTTGCCGCTGGCGAAACCGCCGGAGAGTTGCGCGAGCAGATTGAAACTTTGCGCCACGCCGAGAGCGCGGCGCGGATTCGGCTGGAAGCGGCGGAACGCGCCCTGCGCGACGCCCGCGAACAGTCGGCGGCCTGCGAACGCGAAGTGCGCGAGGCGGAATTTTCGGCGCGTGAATGCGCTGGCAAGCTGGAAGAAATCGACGCGCAACAATCGCTTTCCGAACGCGAATTGAAGCGCATCCACAGCGATTTGGCGCTCTGCCGGACGCAGGAAATGGAAGCCCCGCCCGAACGCTTTGAAGAAGAATTGCAACAAGCGCTGGAACGCCGCGCGCAGCGCGAAAGCGAACTGGCGGAAAAACGCGGCGCGATGGAAGACGCCGCCGCCGCCCTGCGCGGGTTGGAAGAAGACAAAATGCGCGGCGAGCAATCGCTGGAACCGCTCCGCAACCGCATCGGTGATTTGAAACTGAAAGAACAGGCCGCCGACCTGAACGCCACGCAGTTGGGCGAACAGTTGCGGGAAGCGGGCGCGGACGAGGCGGTGTTGGCGGAAATTCTGGCGACGGAACCCAATCTGCGCCCGCAAGCTCTGGCGCAGGAAATCGGTCGCCTGCAACGCGCCGTTGTTGAGTTGGGCGCGGTCAATCTCGCCGCCTTGCAGGAATTGGACACCGCCCGCGAGCGCAAAGGTTATCTGGACGAACAAGCCGCCGATTTGACCGAAGCCATGGAAACGCTGGAATCCGCCATTCGCCGCATCGACCGCGAAACCCGCGATTTGCTGCAAAACACCTTCGACAAGGTGAATGAGTCCTTCGGCAGCCTGTTCCCGGAGCTATTTGGCGGCGGTCGCGCCGCGCTCAAGATGACCGGCGAGGAAATTCTTGATGCCGGTGTGCAGGTCTTCGCGCAACCGCCCGGCAAAAAAAATTCCACAATTCACCTGCTTTCCGGCGGAGAAAAAGCACTGACGGCGATTGCTTTGGTATTCTCCATGTTTCAGTTGAATCCGGCGCCATTTTGTCTGCTGGACGAAGTGGACGCGCCGCTGGATGATTCCAACACCGAACGCTTCTGCCAGATGGTGAAAAAAATGTCCGGCCAAACCCAGTTTTTGTTCATCAGCCACAACAAGATTGCCATGGAAATGGCGGAACAACTGGTGGGCGTGACCATGCAGGAATCCGGCGTGTCGCGCGTGGTGGAAGTCGATATGGAAGCAGCCTTGAAAATGAGGGAAGAAGCCTGATGAACGAATTGCAAATCGGAATTTTGGTTCTGGTCGTGGTCGTGGTGCTGGCAGTGCTGGCGTACAACAAGTGGGAAGAAAGCAAGCACAAAAAGACCTTCGAGCGAACATTCAGGAACGATGGCGACAAGGAGGCCGACGTGCTGCTGCGTCGCCCCGCGCGTTCCGCCAGCGCCGCCAACGCCGGAACCGCGCATACGCCGCCCGTCAGCGTCGAACGCCGCGAGCCGGGGTTGAACGCCGCGCCGCTTGAAGAAACGGCGGGGGAAGCCGCAGAGGTTCCCGACGACAGCGCCCCCGAAAAAACCGCCCGTCAACCCGACGCCCTGCCGGACGAACTTTGGGAGGGTATTGACGCCATCGCCACGCTTGATTTGGTCGAAGCCGGGCAAAGCGGCGAAATTCTGGCGACATGGCGGGAAGCCCCCGCGCGGCTGCAAAAACTCATGCGCTGGGTGGGTTTGAACGAAAGTCAGGGCGTATGGGAAACCCTCTCGCCCGAACGCGAAGGCCGCTACCGCCGCCTGAAAGCCGGACTGCAACTCACTGACCGTCAGGGGCCGATTGGCGCGGGCGAATTCAGCCGCTTCGCGGAAATCGTGCAACAAGTCGCCAGGGAACACATGGCCGTCGCCACTCTGCCCGACCGTACCAAGGCGCTGGAACAGGCGCAACAACTTGAGCGCTTCTGCTACGACGCCGACATCCAGATTGGCGTTAACCTCGCCAGTCGCGGCAACGCCTTCCCCGGCACCAAAATCCGCGCTCTGGCGGAAGCCGCCGGCATGAGCCTGAACGAAGACGGCGTATACGTGCGGCGGGACGACGAAGGCGTGATGCTTTTCTACCTGCAAAACGTCGGCGGCGAAGCCTTCATCGCCGAAAACCTGAAAACCATGAGCGCCAGCGGTCTGGAATTCCTGCTTGATGTCCCCGTCACCCCGCGCGGACAATACGTTTTCAAACAAATGCTCAACCTCGCCAAACGCTTCGCGGACACCCTGGACGGCGTACTCGTCGACGACCGCCGCCAACCGCTTTCCGACGCGCAACTGGAACAAATCTGCCAAAACTACGTCGCCCGCCCGCAAGCCCGCATGGATGCCGCCGGTTTAACGGCGGGCGGGGCGTTGGCGGTGCGGTTGTTTAGTTGATTTTGTTGAGAAAGGAGAAGAAATGCTGCTGACCGACGGCGCGGGTTTTATCGAGGGGACACTGGTTCATGCCAGAGAAGGTCTGAAACCCGTTGAGGAAATCAGGGTGGGGGATTATGTACTTTCCAAACCGGAAGACGGGAAGGGTGAACAGGCTTACAAGCGCGTGGTTAGAACCATGCAGTTTGAGGACAAAGAGGTTTGGTGTGTTGATATAATTCCAAAGTCTGAAATAGAACAGGCGGAACGGGAAGGTCGGCATATAAACGACAATGCCGGATTTTATTTTGTGGTTACGCCTAACCATCCATTTTGGGTGAAAGGTTTAGGATGGACGAGGGCTGATGAACTTTATCACCGTTATCGGGAAGATGATCCGGGATATTATCCAGTTGAAGTGGAGTTTGAAATCGGAGAAATTGGGTTGGTTACAAGAACAGCAGCACTTTATAGAACTGAAGACCAGGACATCGCATGGCTTCAAGGCATATCTAGTGACGTGGGAGGATACCGCATTAACCTTGGGGAAAATAGGGATCTGAGAACAAATAGTGATTTTATACTTCTCGAAAATTCTGGTGCGCTAGACGAAACTTTCAGGTGTACAGTCTACAATCTGGAAGTAGAGGATTTTCACACCTACTACGTTGGCACTAATGGCGTATGGGTACACAACACCAATTATGCACGGAGCAGCAGGGGAGAGTTTTCCACGAATTCGGCGCGTGCCATCCCCTCGTTGATTTTGTTGAGAAAGGAGAAGAAATGCTGCTGACCGACGGCGCGGGTTTTATCAAGGGGACACTGGTTCATGCCAGAGAAGGTCTGAAACCCGTTGAGGAAATCAGGGTGGGGGATTATGTACTTTCCAAACCGGAAGATGGGAAGGGTGAACAGGCTTATAAGCGCGTGGTTAGAACCATGCCGTTTGAGGACAAAGAGGTTTGGTGTGTTGATATACTTCCAAAGTTTGAAAAAGAACAAGCAAAATTGGAAGGGCGGCATGTAGATAACGATACCACATTTTATTTTGCGGTTACGCCAAATCATCCATTTTGGGTAAATGGTTTAGGCTGGATAAGGGCAGATAAACTTCATTTCCGTTATCGAGAAGACGACCCTGGATTTTATCCAGTAGAGGTGGAGTTTGTAAATGGGGAACTTGGGTTGGCTGTAGCAACCACTGATTTTCAGAAAACTGAAAATCAGGATATTGATATTGCCTGGCTTCCGATAATGGGTGGTGATGTAGCCGGAAATCTTGTCAATCTTGGCAAAAATAGAAAATCAGTAGAGCACAGGGAAATTGAGATTGTGCGTCTCGAAAATTCTGGTGCACTAGATGAACCTTTCCGTTGCACGGTCTATAATTTGGAGGTAGAGGAATTTCACACCTACTACGTCGGCACTAATGGCGTATGGGTACACAACACCAATTATGCACGGAGCAGCAGGGGAGAGTTTTCCACGAATTCGGCGTGTGCCACACCCTCTCCCCTCGTGGGAGAGGGTGTCCCGGCAGGGGCGGGAGAGGGGCAATGGTTCAGCGTGAACAGACGTTTTCGCAAGCCGAACCGCAGCCCCCTCTCCCCCGTCCCTCTCCCACGAAGGGAGCGGGGTGTTTTAGAGAATTTCCGTCTCACTCCACAAGGGGAGAAGGGCGTATGAACGACACCCTCCGCCAGCGCGTCGCCGCTCTGCGCCGCGACCTGGATACCCACAACCGCGCCTATTACGAGCACGACGCGCCCACCATTTCCGACGCCGACTACGACGCCCTGTTCCGCGAACTGCAAGCGTTGGAACGTGAATACCCGGAGCTGCAATCCCCCGATTCCCCGACCCTGCGCGTGGGCGGGCGAGCTTTGGAGGCTTTTGCCCAGGTCATCCACGCCGTCCCCATGCTTTCCATCCAGACTGAAACGGATACCGAAGCCAGCGGCGCGGATCATTTTGACGCGCGGGTTCGCAAGGAACTGGAACTCGCGGAGACCGCCCTGCCCATTGAATATCTCGCGGAACTGAAATTTGACGGTCTCGCCGTGAGCCTGCGTTATGAAAACGGCGTACTGACGCAGGGGGCGACGCGGGGCGATGGCGTGACGGGCGAGGATGTCACGCAAAATTTGAAAACCGTGCGTGACATTCCCCTGCGTTTGCGGGGCGAGGCGCCCCCGTTGCTGGAAGTGCGCGGCGAAGCCTATATGCGGCGGGATGATTTGGCGCGGTATAACGAAAAGGCGATGGCCCGTGGCGAAAAACCATTGGTGAATCCCAGAAACGGCGCGGCGGGCAGCATCCGCCAGCTTGATCCGTCGATTGCCAAAAGCCGCCCGCTGCGCTTTTTCGCTTACGGCATCGGCGCGGTCGAGGGCTGGACATTGCCCGCCACGCACGGGGAATTGCTGGCGGCGTTGGCGGCATTCGGTTTTCCCGTTTGCGAACATCGCGCCGTCGCGCATGGCGCGGCGGCGCTTGCGGATTTTCACGCGCGCATGGGCGCGTTGCGGGCGCAACTGCCGTTTGACATCGACGGCGTGGTGTACAAGGTCAACAGTCTGGAACTCCAGCGCCGTCTGGGGTTCCGTTCGCGCGAGCCGCGTTGGGCGGTGGCGCACAAATATCCGGCGGAGGAGGCGCGTACCAAAGTCGAAGCCATCGAAGTGCAGGTCGGGCGCACCGGCGCGATTACGCCCGTCGCCCGCTTGCAGCCGGTTTTTGTCGGCGGCGTCACCGTCACCAATGCCACCCTGCATAACGAGGATGAAATTCGCCGGAAAGATGTGCGCGTGGGCGATACCGTCATCGTCCGCCGCGCCGGAGACGTGATTCCCGAAGTGGTGCGCGTGGTACTTGCGGAAGACAGAAGACAGGGGACAGAAGACAGTCCGTCAGCGGCGGCGTTGCCGTCGCGGGGGGATGGACGGCAGCCGCCTTACGAACTTCCCAAAACCTGCCCGGAATGCGGTTCGCAGGTTGTGCGCGAAGAAGGCGGCGCGATTGTGCGCTGCGCGGGCGGGTTGGTTTGTCCGGCGCAGGTCAAGGGCGCGTTGATTCACTTTGCCAGCCGTCGGGCGATGGATATTGAAGGCTTGGGTGACAAGCTGGTGGAACAACTGGTCGACAGCGGTCTGGTCAAAACGCCCGCTGACCTCTACACGCTTTCCGCGTCAAGGCTGGCGGCGCTGGAACGCATGGGCGAAAAATCCGCCGAAAACCGCGTCGCCGCCATCGAAAAAAGCAAAGACAGCAGTCTGGCGCGTTTCATTTTCGCGCTCGGTATCCGCAACGTGGGCGAAACCACCGCCAGGGATTTGGCGCGTTATTTCGGCAAACTCGATGCCCTGCGAAACGCCGATACGGAAACCCTGTTAAACGTCCCCGATGTCGGGCCGGTCGTCGCCGAATCCATCCGCGACTTTTTCGCGGAAGCGCACAACCGCGAAGTCATCGCCAGCTTGATGGCAGCGGGTGTGCATTGGACGGAGGGCGAGGGGCAGGTAGACGCCCCGCCCGGCGTATTTTCCGGCAAGACCTTCGTCCTCACCGGCACGCTTCCCACCCTGAAACGCGACGAAGCCAAGGCGCTGATCGAAGCCGCAGGCGGCAAAGCCAGCGGCTCGGTTTCCAAAAAAACCGATTACGTCATCGCTGGCGAAGAAGCCGGCTCAAAACTCGACAAGGCGCGGGAATTGGGCATCCCCATTTTGAACGAGGCGGAATTGTTGCAACTCATCAACACACAAGAAAGCGAAAAACCATGACACAAATCCGTAAAGCCGTATTCCCCGTGGCGGGTTTGGGTACCCGTTTTTTACCCGCGACCAAGGCGAGTCCCAAGGAAATGCTGACGGTGGTGGATAAACCGCTGATTCAATACGCCGTCGAAGAAGCGGTCGCGGCGGGCGTCACGGAACTGATTTTCGTCACCGGACGCAGCAAGCGGGCGATTGAAGACCACTTCGACAAGGCGTTTGAACTGGAAACGGAGTTGGAAAAAAAGGGCAAGCGCGAACTTCTGGATGTGGTTCGCAACATTCTGCCCAGGGGCGTGAATTGCGTGTACATCCGCCAGTCGGAAGCCTTGGGTCTGGGACACGCGGTGCTCTGCGCCAAGGATGTCGTGGGGAACGAACCTTTCGCCGTCATCCTCGCGGACGACCTGCTTGACGCCAATCCCGCCGTCCTGAAACAGATGACCGACGCTTACGATGACTACCGTTGCTCCTTGCTCGCCGTGCAGGAAGTCGCGCCGGAAGACACAAAAAGCTACGGCATTGTCGCCGCCCGTCCGGTCGCGGAACGGGTTGAACAGGTGAGCGCCATCGTTGAAAAACCCAAACCGGAAGAAGCCCCTTCCAACCTCGCCGTGGTTGGACGTTACATCCTCAGTCCGCGCGTCTTTCACCATCTGGAAACCGGCAAACCCGGCGCGGGCGGCGAAATCCAACTGACCGACGGCATCGCCGCGCTGATGGCGGAAGAACAGGTATTAGCCTATCGTTACCAGGGTACGCGCTATGATTGCGGCTCAAAACTCGGCTACCTGCAAGCCTCGGTCGTCTTCGGTCAACGTCACCCGGAAGTCGGCGCGGAATTCAGCGCCTATTTGAAAACCTTGTGAAAACCTTGAGGCAAGGGCAAGCAAAAGGGAGAACCCGCAATGAATCGAGAAGAAGCCTTAACCCTCTTGAAGAACGCTGACCTGATTCATTCCGCCGAAACGGTGCAGGCTGCCGTGGCGAATGTGGCGGCGCGAATCAAGGCGGAACTGGCGGAAGAAAATCCGATTGTGCTTTGCGTGATGAGCGGCGCGGTGCCGTTCATGGGGCATCTGCTGACCCAGCTGGATTTTCCGCTGGATTTCGATTACCTGCACGCCAGTCGCTACGGCGACAACGTGAGCGGACACAACAAACTGACCTGGCGCAGCGGCCCCTGGATTGGTTTGCAAGGGCGCACCGTGCTGGTGGTCGATGACATTCTCGATGAAGGCGTCACCCTTCAGGCTATCTGCGAGCGCATCCGGCAAATGGGCGCGGCGCGGGTACTGACGGCGGTGTTCGCGGAAAAAATCACCGGACGCGCCAAACCCGTGCAAGCCGATTTCGTCGGGCTGACTGTTCCCGACCGCTTCGTTTTCGGCTTCGGCATGGACATCTGCGGCGCATGGCGCAACCTGCCCGCGATTTATGCGGGAAAAGTCCCGACACCTGATGCCTGAACTCCCCGAAGTCGAAGTCAGCCGTTTGGGGCTGGAGCCGCATCTGGTCGGGCAAACCTTGACCGATTGCGTCGCCCGCCGCGCCAATCTGCGCCTGCCCATTCCGCAGGATTTGCGCGCCCGCCTTGTCGGGCATACGCTGATCGCCATCGCCCGACGCGGCAAATATCTGCTTTTTCACTGGCAGACGGCGGGCGGCTGGTTGATTGTGCATCTCGGCATGTCCGGTAGTCTGCGTCTTGTGCCGCCGGAAACACCAGCGACAGCGCACGATCATTTCGATTTGCGCTTTCCCGCGACTGTCATGCGTCTGAAAGACCCGCGCCGCTTTGGCGTCGTGCTCTGGCAGGATGGCGACGACCCGAACGCGCATCCCCTGCTCGCGCGTCTGGGCATGGAACCGCTATCGCCAGAATTCACGGCAAACTGGCTGGCGGCGCTGGCGAAAGGTCGCAAAACGCCCATCAAACCCCTGCTGATGGATGCCCACCTGCTGGTTGGCGTCGGCAACATCTACGCCGCCGAAAGCCTGTTCCGCGCCGGAATCTCCCCCCTCGCCCCCGCCGGAAACATCAGCGCGGCGCGCCTCACAAAACTGACAACGGCAATTCGCGCAACCCTGCGGGAAGCCATATCCGCCGGCGGCAGCAGCGTGCGCGACTATGTCCACAGCGACGGCGGCGCAGGCAGTTTTCAATTGCAATGCGCCGTCTACAACCGCGCCGGATTACCGTGCTTGCAATGCGGCACGCCCATTCGACAGGTAAGGCAAGCGGGACGGTCGAGTTTTTATTGCCCGCGTTGCCAACGGTAAATCGGCGAGGTGATGATATGTAAGTCGGGTAAGCTGAAGGCATAACCCAACATTCGGCGGTTGTGCGCGTTTTACCGTTCGATGTTGGGTTACGCTACGCTTACCCAACCTATGCGCTTATCAGGCTCATTATGCAAAAAACACTTGACGGGAAAGACAGTATCTACGTGCTTCAAACCCTGGCTTCTGGCGTTCTTGCTTCGTAGGAAGTTTTCGTGCATAAAGGTCTAACTTTTCATTCAAGCGAACGGCCTATGGTCGCCGCTTAATTCAAACGTTAGTCTCATCCAATACCGCAAGTATTTTTCCGTGGTGTCAAGTGGCGCGTCTCCGTTGTGCCGCAAGCGGTTTGCGCGTGCTGGTCGTTTCAGCGCGATGGATGCGTTCCCATTTCATTTCGTGCTGCTTCAAACCCTCACTTCCCGACGTTCTTGCTCTGTGGGGCGTTTCGTGCGAGAGTCTAAATATTCGTCCAAGCGGACGCCGCTTAACTCTAACGTTGGCCACCTAAGGAGAAGGCTGTGGAGAACTTCAACTACTTTTCTCTGATGTATCTGAATGACTGGTACTGGTGGGACAAGCCATTTTCTGAGCGCATCGGCGGGTCAGATAAAAATGATAGCCTTGAGGCTTTTCACGAGGCTGCGAAATATTACAAGATCACGAGAAACTTCCCTGTTCTCGAAAATGAAAGACGTCTAGCGGCAGCAGAGGCTTTGGTGCTGAGTGTGGCGGGATCAATAAGTGAGAAGAATGTCTGTGAAACCGTGAAATCGCTTGCTGCAAAATTCCAAGAGGAGTATGGGAAAAATGCCGTTTCCGCAGCATCAAAATTTCTATGGCTTCGTTTCAAGTCCCCAGTAGTCATATTTGATAGCAGAGCAATAGCGTGGTTGTGTACTCACAATTACGAGGTTCCGCACAACGCTGGCTACGAAGTCTATTGTGAGAAGTGGCTTCTCGCCTTCAATGATCATGAAGAGAAAATCAGAGAGTCATGTTCAGGTCTTATTGAGGTTAAGAAATACTCTATGGCCGCTGAGGAAAGCGACGAAGACGTAGAGGCTTTAGTAAGCCAGCGGTGGTTCATGGAGAGGGTCTTTGACAAATATCTTTGGTTTAATGCAGACGTCGGCTAAGGCGATGGACCTGATGGGCTGCGGTCTGAGATCAAACGTTAGCCTCATCCAATACCGCAAGCATTTTTCCGGGGCATTAAGTGACGCATCTCCGTTGTACCGCAAGTAGTTTGCGCGTACTGGTCGTGTCAGCGCGGCGGATGCGTCCTCATTTCATTTCGCGCTGCTTCAAACCCTCGCTTCCCGGCGTTCTTGCTCCGTAGGGCGTTTCGTGTGAGAGTCTAACTACGTTAGCTCACGTAAATCGTGAAACTGGCATTCCCGCCCCCACAGTTTACCGCTTCACCCCACGCGCGCTTCTCCGGTTCAGCATGGAGGTTTTTCTGGCGTCTTCCGCCTTGTCCGCATAGGGGTTTTCGCTGGTGTTGAACTGAATCCGCAAGGGGGTGCCTTGCAGTTTGAAGACTTCGCGGAAGATGTTTTCCAGATAGCGGCGGTAGCTTTCCGGGACGTGATCCAGGGCGTTGCCGTGGATGACGATGATGGGCGGGTTCATGCCGCCCTGGTGGGCGTAGCGCATTTTGGGGCGGAAAGCGCCGTGGCGGGGCGGGGCTTGTCTGGCGACGGCATCGGCAAGCACGCGGGTGAGTTTGGGGGTGGCGAGTTTGGCGGTGGCGGCGGCGTAGGCGCGGTCTACGGATTGAAAGAGTTTATCCACGCCGATATTTTCTTTTGCCGAGATGAAATGGGTGGTGGCGAAATCGAGGAATTTCAGTTTGCGCTCGGCGGCGGCGCGGACTTGGGTTTTGGCGTAGTGATCGAGTCCGTCCCATTTGTTGATGGCGATGACCAGGGCGCGACCGGATTGCAGGACAAAATCCGCCACATGCGCGTCCTGATCGGAAATATCCTGCCGGGCGTCCAGCATCAGGATGACGACATGGGCGTTTTCGATGGATTGCAGGGTCTTGATGACGGAGAATTTTTCGATGCTCTCGAAGACCTTGCCTTTTTTCCGCAGACCGGCGGTGTCGATGAGGCTGTATGGTTTGCCGTTTTTCTCGAAATCCACGTAGATGGCGTCGCGGGTTGTGCCGGGTAAATCGAAGGCGATGACCCGTTCTTCGCCGGTGAGGGCGTTGATGAGGGTGGATTTGCCGACATTGGGGCGTCCGGCGATGGCGACTTTCAGGCGGTCAGGGCGGTCTTCTGCTTCGTCGGGTTCGGGGAAATCCGCAAGCGCGAGGTCGAGCAGGTGGCGCACGCCTTCGCCATGCGTGGCGGAGATGGGGTGCGGTTCGCCCAGCCCCAGTTCGTGGAATTCGGCGGCGACCATGCCGCCGTTCATGCCTTCGGTTTTGTTGACGGCGACGAAGGCGGGGCGCTCAAGGCGGCGCAGTTTGAGGGCGATTTCCTTGTCTTGCGGGGTCAGCCCGCCGCGCCCGTCGACCACGAAAATCACCACGTCGGCTTCAAAAATGGCTTCTTCGGCTTGCCGCGCCATTTCCAGCAGGATGCCTTCTTTCACCAAGGGTTCAAAGCCGCCGGTGTCGACCACCAGAAACGGTCGGTCGCCCATGCGCCCATGCCCGTAATGCCGGTCACGGGTCAGCCCCGGAAAGTCGGCGACAATGGCGTCGCGGCTCTTGGTGAGCCGGTTGAACAGGGTGGATTTGCCGACATTGGGACGGCCGACCAAGGCGATTGTGGGGGTCATTGTTTAGCGCACATCCAATACATAAACCCGCCCACCTTGCGTCTGCACCAGAATTTTGCCGCCGGGCAAGCGTTGGGGGATGGCGCGGATGGGGGTGCCGTCGGTCTTGAAACGCGCGGCGAGGGCGCCTGTGTTTTTGTCGATGAGGTGCACGTAGCCTTCCAGGTCGCCCGCTGCCAGATATTCGGCGCTGGTCACTTGTGGCGCGGTGAGTTGGCGGCGCAGCAGGCGATCCATTTTCCAGCGGCTGCTGCCGGTGCTGATGTCGAGGGCGTGTACGGCGCTGTCGTCATCCGTGACATAGACGCTTCTGGTGTCGACCGACAGACCAACAGACGAGGACATTTCGCGTGACCAGAGGGTGTTGCCGCTTTGCGCGAAGTCGAAGCAGGTGACGCGACCCTGATAGGCGACGGCGCAGCCGACGGGACCTGCGGCGGCGGGCGGGGAGACCACGTCGGCGACCCGTTCGAGTTCGGTCGCGCCTTTGGGCAGGGCGACGGTGCCTTCCCAGACGGGCGCGCCGTTCTGGGCGGAGAGGGCGACCAGTTTGCCGCCGGGGAAGCCGGAGAGGATGAACTGGTCAGCGACCACCAGCGGCGCGGTGCTTCTGAGCGAGAGGCTGGGCGAGGGACGCTGGTAGAACCATTTGCGCTTGCCTTCGGCGTCGAGGGCTTCGATGTGGTTATCGCCACTGCGAACGATGGTCAATTCGTCGTCCACCAGTGGCGGCGCGAGCACTTCGCTGCTGACTTTGGCTTGCCAGAGCGGAGAACCATCGCGGGCGGAGAAGGCGAGCACTTCGCCCTGACGGGTGCCGACGACGACGCGCGCGCCGTCGCTGCCGACGCCAGCAGAAAGTGGTTTGCCCGCCTTGACGCGCCATTGTTGCACACCGTTTTCCAATCGGGCGATGCTGCCATCGGCGGCGGCGACGAAAATCGCCTCACCCACGACGGCGGGATAAAACACCGCTTCACCCGCTTTGCCGATGGAATAATCCCAGTCGACGCTCACTTCCGCCGCATTCTGGATGGCGGGCAGCGCGGCGGGCTTGGGGCCTTTGCTGGCGAAGGGATTGGAAAGACCGGAACAGCCGGAAAGCAGGGCGCACGCACTCAACGCGCATACAGCGAACAGGCGACTGCGGCGGCTACCCGGATACTGCGGGCGGATGAGGGCGGACGTTTGCATCAGGCGGCTCCGAGGGCGTCGAGTTTTTGTTGCAGGATGATTTCAACCGGACTTTCGGGTTTTTCGTTTTTGGTTTTGTCTTCGGGCGTTGCGGGGGTTTCGGTCGTGTCGGTTTCTTCTGTGTTCCGCGCTTTCAGGGCTTGCAGGGCGGTTTGGTAGGCGGCGCGGGCTTCCGCCGGTTTTTCCTGGGCAACGAGGATGTCGCCTTTCAGTTCGGCATAGGCGGGGAGAAAGGCGTCGGCGGGTTTGTGGTCGAGTTTGCTCAGGGCTTCGTCGTAGGCTTTTTCGTCCAGCAGCAGCGCGGCGAGGCGCAGGCGGGCGAGGTCGGCGAGTTCGCCCTTGCTGTGTTCGACAGCCCAATCCAGTTGGGCGCGGGCGGTCTTGGCGTCGCCGGATTCAAACGCGTATTTGGCGGCCAGAAGCGCGCCCATTCGGGCGTAGTTTGTGCCGCTGAAATTCTCCGTGAGTTCTCCGACCAGACTGCGCGCCTGCATGGGATTGTTGCTGCCGATGGCTTGAAAGAGGGCGGCGTAAACCACGCCCGCTCGCGAGTTCTGCTGGTGTTGCCGCCAGTTCCAGCCCTGCCAGCCGACCACGGCAATGGCCATCACGCAGATGTAGATCGTGATGCGCGTGCCATAGGTTTGCCACCAGGCTTTGAGGTTGGCGATTTGTTCCTGTTCTTCCAGATCGTATGCAGCCATTTCAGTTTTCCTTTTCAGTTTCCGGGTTGAATGTTTCGACAAGGTAATCGGTGATGATGTCGGCGATATGTTCCGCCTTGATACGTTGTTGCCCGAAGGCTTCATCGCGCAGATGTTTGAGTTGTACGTCGCCGGTCGCCGCTTCGTCGTCACCGATGATCACGGCAAATGGCGCGCCGGAGGCGTCGGCTTTTTTCATCTGCGATTTGAAACTGCCGCCGCCGCAGTGCAGCAGTACGTCCATGCCGGTGGCGCGCAGATTTTCGGCGATTTGGAACGCGGGGCAGCGGGCGCTGTCGCCCTGATGCGCGATGTAAACATCCGGGCTGGCGGGTTGCGGCAGACCGCCGGAGGCTTCGAGCAACGCCACCAGACGCTCTACGCCCATCGCAAAACCGCAGGCGGGCGTGGGTTTGCCGCCCAGTTGTTCGACCAGACCATCGTAACGCCCGCCGGCGCAGACTGTGCCTTGCGCGCCCAACTGTTTCGTGACCCACTCGAAGACAGTGAGATTGTAGTAATCAAGACCTCGCACCAGACGCGGATTGATGGTAAAGGGGATGCCGACATCGCGCAGGATTTGTTGTACGCCCGCAAAATGGGCGCGCGAATTTTCGCCCAGATAGTCGAGCAGCTTTGGGGCGCCCAGACACATTTCCTGCAAGGCGGGATTCTTGGTGTCGAGAATCCGCAGGGGATTGGTGTACAGGCGACGCTTGGCGTCGTCGTCCAGAATGTCCTGAAATTTCTCAAGGTACGCGATCAGGTCGTCGCGATGGCGGGCGCGTTCTTCCGCTTCGCCCAGACTGTTGATTTGCAGGTGAATGTCATCCAGTCCCAGGTCGTCCCAGAGGCGGGCAATCATCAGGATTTGCTCGGCGTCTACGTCCGGCCCGTTGAAACCGAAGGCTTCCACGCCAACCTGATGGAACTGGCGATAGCGACCTTTTTGCGGGCGTTCGTGGCGGAACATCTGCCCCATGTAATAGAGGCGCTGCGTCGTCTGATTGGCGAGTCCGTGCTGGATGACGGCGCGCGCGCAGCCTGCCGTGCCTTCGGGACGCAGGGTGAGTGGTTCGCCATTCAGACTGTCTTCAAAGGAATACATTTCCTTTTCGACAATATCGGTGACTTCGCCAATCGCCCGCTTGAAGAGCGGCGTCGGCTCGACGATGGGCATACGAATGGGTTTGTAGCCGTAGCTTTTCAGGCAGCAGGCGATGACCGCCTCAATGGTTTCCCAGTGTTCGGCTTCGGGCGGCAGGATGTCCGGCATCCCTTTAACGGATTGCAAAATTTTGCTCATGCGACTTTCTTTGCGAATTTGCGGGCGACGTAATGTTCAATGATGTGCAGGAATTCAGCGATGATGGTTTCCCCCTTCAGGGTCACGGTTTTTTCACCGTCTTCATAGATGGGCGCGGACGGCGCTTCGCCGGTGCCGGGCAGGGAAATGCCGATGTTGGCGTGTTTCGATTCGCCGGGGCCGTTGACTACACAGCCCATTACCGCCACGCGCATGTGTTCCACGCCCGGATACTGGTTTTTCCATTCCGGCATCCGCGCGCGCAGGTGGTTTTGCACGGCTTGCGCCAATTCCTGAAAAAAGGTGGAGGCGGTGCGCCCGCAGCCGGGGCAGGCGACCACCTGCGGCGTGAAGGCGCGCAGGTTCAGGCTTTGCAGGATTTCCTGCGCGACGATGACTTCTTCCGCGCGCGACGCGCCCGGCTCCGGGGTGAGGGAAACGCGAAGGGTATCGCCAATGCCCTGATGCAACAAGACGGCGAGCGCCGCTGTGGAAGCGACGATGCCTTTGGAACCCATACCCGCTTCGGTCAGCCCCAGATGCAAGGCGTAGCGGGAACGAGCGGCGAGTTCGCGGTAAATGGCAATCAAATCGGGCGCGCTGGACACCTTGCAGGAGAGAATGATGTGTTTGCCCGGCAGCCCCAGCGCTTCGGCGTGTTCGGCGGATTCCAGCGCCGAGGCAATCATCGCCTCGCGCATGATGTCCGAATTTTCTTTGGGCAGAGGACGACGCCGGTTTTCGTCCATCAGGCGGGCGAGCACCGATTGATCAAGGCTGCCCCAATTGACGCCGATGCGTACCGGCTTTTCATGGCGGCAGGCGAATTCAATCATGGCGGCGAATTGCTCATCCTTCTTCTTGCCGAAGCCGACATTGCCGGGATTGATGCGGTATTTGGCGAGCGCCTGGGCGCATTCGGGATATTCGGCAAGCAGACGATGCCCGTTGTAATGAAAATCACCAATCAGAGGCACGGAGCAATTCATGCGCTCAAGCCGGTTGCGAATTTCCGGCACGGCGGCGGCGGCTTCCGGCGTATTCACCGTGACGCGAACCAGTTCCGAACCGGCGCGGTGGAGTTCGGCGCACTGGTTGGCGGTGGCGGCGGCATCCGCCGTGTCGGTGTTGGTCATCGCCTGCACCACCACCGGCGACTTGCCGCCCAGGGGCACATTGCCGACCTGACAGCGATGCGTCGCGGGCTGTTCGGGCAGTTTGCCGCAGATACTCGAAGACATGGGCATAGGGAAAATCAGGGCAGAACGACGCGCGCAATGTCGCTGTCGGCGCTGGGACGCAGGGTGACGGGTTGCCCCTGATAACGCAGTCGCACGCCGGACGCCCGCCCGACAATGACGGTCAAGGGCGGCGCGCCGGAAACTTCATGCTGCGTCCCGGCAGGATGTTGACCGGAAGAAAGGGTTTTGCCATTTTTGTCGCGCACTTCGACCCAGGAGGTATCGCTGAAATCAAGGTGGACGCGAGCGGTGGCGGCGGCGGTTGGTTCTGTCGTGGGCGCGCTGGATGTGGCGGGCGCTACGCTGGGCGCTGTTGGTTTGGGCGCGGTCTGTTGCGGCGCGGGAGCGGCGGGCGTTGTGGAATTTGCGGCGTTTGCGGAGTTTGCCTTTGCTGCCGGAGTGGGCGTTGCGGTTTCAGCATTGCTGACGACACCCGCCGCGTCTTCCGACGGTGTTTCCACTTCTTCCAGAAACGGCGGGTTCACTTCAGGTTGCGTATTCTGTTCGCTGTCGGAAATCGGTTCAGCCCACTGTTCGGGCAGGAAAAAATAGAGCGCGGCGGCGATGGCGACCAGCGCCAGACCCGCGATGACGGTCAACAAATCCCGATTGATGCCGCGTCCCTGTTCCGGCATGGCGACATGGGTGGATTCCGGCAGTTCCAGTTTGGGCGTTGGCAGTTCATTGGCGCTGTCGAGAAGACTCATCAGGGGATCGGGGTCGATTTGCGCGGCGCGGGCGTAATTTCGCACAAAGCCGCGCACGAAGGTCTTGCCCGGCAGGGCTGCGAGATCGCCCGTCTCCAGCGCGAGCACCTGTTTTTCACCCAGACGCAGACGTTGCGCCATGTCGCTCACGCTGATTTGCAAGGCTTTGCGCGCGTTTTCGAGTTGGCGTCCGACCTGGATTTCCACCGCGACCGGGGCGGATTCCTCCGCGCTGTCGGCGGCGTCTGGCGTTACGGTATCCGTCATTCGTAAGTACCCTTGAGAAATTCCTGATATTCCATGGACGTGGGATAGAGCCGCCGCAACTGCGCGGTCAGGCTCTTTTCTTCCACGCTATGTCCCAGCTTGTGTTCGACGCGCACACCCAGCCAGAGGGCTTCCGGCGACGGATCGCCACCGGCTTGCCAGACTTCCTGCAAACGGTTGCGGGCTTCCGTCAGATTGCCTTCACGATAGGCGAGCATGGCGAGATGCACCTGCACTTGCGGCATGTTGCCACGCGAGAAGCGCAGGGCTTGCAACAGATAGGCGCGCGCGTCAACCAGTTCGCCCGCTTTGAGGGCGCAGGAACCGGCGTTGGTGTAAGCGAGTTCCGGCGTGGTGTAGAGCGGATTCTTGACGGCGCTCAGAAAATAGGGAATGGCGGCCTTTTCATTGCCGCTCTGACAGAGGAACCAGCCGTAATTGTTGTTGATGTCCGGGTCGCTGGGCGCGATGCTCAGTGCCTTCTTGAAATCGGTTTCCGCTGCCGCGAATTCGCGGAGCGACGTATAGACCAGCGCGCGCATACTATAGGCGGAAGCGTAATTCGGGTCAGCCGCGAGGGCGATGCCGGTTTCTTCCAGCGCAATGGCCATCGCGTCGGCCTGGTAATAGAGCGCCGCCAGTTCAGTATGCAAACGCGCCTGATTGCGGGCGTCGCTGACAATTTCGTTGGAGTGGGTGGATTGCGGTACCACGATTTGCGCCTGGGTGGGCAGAAATACAAAGCTCAACAGACATGCCGCCAGCGCGGGGATAAATTTTTTCATGGTCTTTGCTCCTCCTGCATGAACGCGCGGGTGGCGCGCGCACTGCGTTGTGTTTTATCACGGATTTGACCGGCGAGTTGCCCACATGCCGCGTCGATGTCATCGCCCCGCGTTTTGCGCGTGGTGGTGACAACGCCCGCCTGCATGAGCACATCGGCAAAACGGCGGATGCGGTCAGAACGGGCGCGGCGGTAGGGCGAACCGGGAAAAGGGTTGAAAGGAATGATATTAAACTTGCAGGGCACCCGCCGCGTCAAGGCGAGCAATTCTCTGGCATCGTGCTCGTGGTCGTTGATTCCGTCAATCAATACATATTCAAAAGTCACGAAGTCACGCGGCGCTTTGTCCAGATAGCGCAGACAGGCGGACATCAATTCGGCGAGCGGATACTTTTTGTTGATGGGCACGAGTTCATCGCGCAGCTTGTCGTTGGGCGCGTGCAGGGATACCGCCAGCGCGACCGGACAGGTATCGCGTAGCGCGTCCATCGCCGGAATGATGCCGGAAGTCGAAACCGTCACCCGCCGCCGCGAAAGCCCGTAAGCGTTGTCGTCCAGCATCAGATTCAAGGCGGCGACGGTGTTGTCGAAATTGGCAAGCGGCTCGCCCATGCCCATCAACACCACATTGGAAATGACGCGCTCGCCTTTCGGGTCGCGCCCCAGCGCCTTGTTCGCCTGCCAAAGCTGACCGATGATTTCGGCAGTCGTCAGATTGCGGTTGAACCCCTGCCTGCCGGTCGAGCAAAACGAACATTCCAGCGCGCAACCCGCCTGGGTGGACACGCATAAAGTGCCGCGCTCCGCTTCCGGGATGAACACCGTTTCCACGGCGTTGCCGCCGCCGACATCGAACAGGAATTTGCGTGTGCCGTCGCCTGAAGCCCGATCAGAGATGAGCGGCGGCGGCGTAACGCAGGCTTCCGCCGTGAGTTTGGCGCGCAGGGTTTTGGCGAGGTCGCTCATGTCCGCAAAATCCGCCGCGCCAAAACGATGCAGCCAACGCAACACCTGAGTGGCGCGAAAGGGTTTTTCTCCAAGCGCGGCGAACCAGGCGGTGAGTTGGGCAGCATCGAAGTCGAGCAGATTTTGCATGAGGGATGGAGGTAAAGCGGGCGTCTGATCCCTGATCAGCGTCCGCTGTAAATGTTCAGACCGGGGAAGAAGAACGCGGTTTCCACGGCGGCCGTATCGGGACCGTCAGAGCCGTGTACGGCGTTGGCGTCGATGGATTCGGCGAAATCGGCGCGGATGGTGCCGGGCGCGGCCTTCTTCGGGTCGGTAGCGCCCATCAGCTCGCGGTTTTTGGCGATGGCGTTTTCACCTTCCAGAATCTGCACGGCAACCGGGCCGGAAGTCATGAAATCCACCAAATCCTTGTAGAAGGGACGTTCCTTGTGCACGGCGTAAAACTGCCCGGCTTCCTGCGCGGACAACCAGATGAGTTTGGACGCAATGATTTTCAGACCGTTGTCTTCAAAGCGGGAATAAATTTTGCCAATCACGTTTTTCTTGACGGCATCAGGTTTGATGATGGAAAGGGTGCGCTCAATCGCCATGTGAAACTCCAGATCGCTAAGGGTTTGAAAACTCAACATTCTACCATGTAGAGGCGGGGGTTTGCCGACACTTGCGAGGGTAAAACACTACAAACCAGTTGGGAGGGATTTTGGCGGGATGGCGTAGGGGCGGGTTTCAAACCCGCCCTGGCGCCCCGGCGCTGCAACGTGGGCAGGTTTGAAACCTGCCCCTACGGAAGCGCGCGGATGTCATCGACGGGCGCAACGGAATTTTCCGCTTTGGCTTTGAGCAGGCAATGGATGAGCGCGGCTTCCACCGCGTTGATTTCATGGCGGTTTGTCGCGTTTTCCGCGCGGACGAAATGCAGGCGGAAGGCGGCGAGGGCGGCTTCCGGTTGGCGCGGGTCGTAGCCCAGAGCGGTCAGACCGAGGCGGGGATCGAAATTTTCCGGCGCGGGGGCGGGGGTTTCGCACCAGATGCCGAAACCGGCGGCGGCGAGGCGTTCCCAGGGGAAAAGGGCACTGGGGTCGCTTTTGCGGGCGGGGGCGACATCGGCGTGGGCGAGGAAATTGGCGCGGGGAATGTTGTGGCGGGCGGCGATGTCGGCGAGCAGGGCGGTGAGCGCCGTAATCTGGATGTCCGGGTAGGCTTCATCGCCGGTGTTGTCGAGTTCGATGCCGATGGAGGCGGAATTCATGTCGGTCTGACCGCCCCACCAGGACGCGCCCGCGTGCCAGGCGCGACGGGTTTCGTCGACCAGTTGCAAAATCGTACCGTCGCGGCTGACGAGGTAATGGATGCTGACGCCTTTCAGGGGGCTGGTGAGGGTGTTCAGCGCGTCGGTCACATTGTCGTTGCTGGTGTGGTGCAGAATCACGTAATTGGCGCGGCGGGCGTCGAAGTTCGGAGAGGGCGTCCACCCGGCTTGCGGGGCGCTCGCGCTTTCCCGTTGCGGGACGCTGACGCAGGCGGTCAGCAGCAGGCTGGCGAGCAGGATGAAAAAATGGCGCAATGCTTGCCTGCGGCAGAAGGGGTGGATGCGGAGAAACAATGTTGTATCCTTCAGGGTGTGCTGGGGGTGGGTGGCAAGGTCTTGAGCTACAATTATGCCACGTCGCGTCCAGACGAATTTTAACGACGGGCGCGGAAATCCCGGTGGTTGGCGCAGTCATGAAAACAGAATTGAGTGAAACCGCATGAAAAATTTTGTGCTGGTCGTAGACGACAATCTGGTGAATTTGAATTATATCGGCGGTCAGCTTGAGGATACGTATCGGGTTGTTGTCGCCAAATCCGGCGAACAGGCGCTCAAAATCTGCAAACGTGAAGCGCCTGCCCTGATTTTGCTGGATGTCGAAATGCCGGGCATGAACGGTTTTGAAACCATCGCCGAATTCCAGAAAAATCCGGCGTTGAGCAGCATTCCGGTGATTTTTCTGACCGCGAACCACGACACGGAAACCGAAATTCGGGGGCTGGAATGCGGGGCGGTGGATTTTGTCACCAAGCCTTTCAACAAAGCCATTCTCTTGCATCGCATCGCGCACCACCTGCGTTTTTCCCAATATCAGCGTTCGCTGGAACACACCGTGCGGGAACTGGAAGACAACATCGTCAATGGCTTTTCGGAAATCGTGGAGTATCGGGACGCGAACACCGGCGGGCATATCGTGCGGACTGCCCGCTATGTGGATTTGCTGGGTAACGAGCTACGTCATCGGCATCCGCGCTTTGCCGACGAATTGTCGCCTGCCGATCTGGAGATGATGGTACGCGCCGCGCCGCTGCACGACATCGGCAAAATTGCCATCAGCGACACCATTTTGTTGAAGCCGGGCAAACTGACCCCCGCCGAATTTGAAATCATGAAAACCCATGCCGCCATCGGCGGCAAACTCCTGCGCCAGATGTTCGCCCGTATGCCGACGCAACGGTATCTGCAATACGGCATCATGATCGCCGAGGGACACCATGAAAAATTTGATGGCAGCGGCTATCCCGATGGCGTCGTCGGGGAGAATATCCCGCTTTGCGCCCGCCTGATGGCGATTGCCGATGTTTATGACGCGCTCATTGACAGCCGATGTTACCGCTCCTGTCTGACCCATGCGGCGGCAAGCGAGATTATCGTCAGAGGCAGAGGCTCGCATTTTGATCCCGTGCTGACCGACATTTTTGTGGAGATTCAGGATCAGTTTCAGGCCGTGGCGGAGCGCCTGAAATGACAAATGATGTTCTCGGCAAAAAAATCCTTCTCGCGTTGGTGCCGCTGTTTTTGCTGGTATTTGCGGCGATCTCCGGCGTCATCATCTGGAGCGTGGCGAGAAATGTGGAAACGGACGCTGAAGACAATCTGAAACGCATTGCCCGTATCAACGAAGCCAGGTTGAACGGGCTGCTCGCCAATGTGCGTGTGACCGTCGCCGGCACGGCGATGGCGCTTGCGAATCTTGACCCTTCGGCGCGTAACGCGCGTCTTCAAGGGGATCGCCTCGTGATCGCCATGTTGGGCAACGAGAATGTCTATAACGCCTGGGTAGCCTTTGAGCCGGACGCTTTCGACGGCAATGACCGGGCGCACCATGACGACTATCTGGGCGCGCCCAGCGGTCGCTATCTCCGCTCCTATATGCGCCGTGAGGATGGCAAGGGCGAGAATCTGATAGAGGACATGGATGAAGAAGAACTGGACGATACGACGGTGAGTCCGTGGTACACCACGCCCAGAGACACGGGCGCGCTGTTCACCGACATCTCCACGGCGGATCTTTACGATTACGGGACTGACGAGGGCAGCCTCCATAGCGTTACCGTGTCCATGCCCGTTGTCAGAAACGGCAAGGTGATCGGCGTCGCCGGGTGCGATGTGCTGACCAGGGATTTGATACAGGACAGCGAACAGGCGGGCGGCATTGCCTCGTTCATCCTGTCGCCGGAAAACTTTTCCGTGATTTACGCGCCGGACAACCGTCTGCTCGGTATGCCGCTCGACAAACTTTTCTTTACCCACTTTGCCAGCATCAAGCGCGCCATGCAGTCGCGCGAGGAAATTTTTTTGAAAAACGAACCCTCCAAGGCGCTGGGCGAAGCTTCCTTTATGTATCTGAAACCTTTGTATTTGCAGGACTTTAGCGAAGAACTCGTCTATATCAGCGTGACGCTGCCGACCAGCGTGGTCTCCAGCGCCGTACAACAGGCGTTGTTCCCGATTGCGTGGGCGCTCTTTGTCATGTTGCTGGTTTTCGCCGCGCTGTTCCTGTTTGTGACGCGCTACATCGCCGCGCCCATCAATCGGCTGTGCGCGGCAATGGACGCCATGTCGGCAGGTCAAATGGACATCCGGGTGCCGGATCAGGACAAGCGGGATGAGATTGGTGTCATGGCGCGCGCGTTGCGTTACATGCAGCAGCAATTCAAGATGCGCTACGCCATCATGCTGCGCGCCCGCAAAAAGCTGGATTTGCACCTTACCCTGAACGCGGCGCTGTATGAAAGCATCAGCTTTGAGGAATCCCTGCGCCGCATTCTGCGCGTGGCGCGGGTTTTTCTGGGCGCGGACATGGCTTCGCTGATGATTCTGTCCCTTGGTCGCTCCCGGCTGTTCGCCCTCTCCGGCAAGGCGGGCGAATTCAACGCGCGCGGGCTGATTGACGGGCCGGAATTCGAGGCGCACTCGGCGCTGGCGGCGGTCTTGCAGGGGCGGGATTATCTGCTCTTGAAAGCGGGTCTCCAGAACATGCCGGACATGCTGAATCTGGCGGATATCGCGCCCAGAGCCTATGCCGCCTGCGTGTTGCCGATACGCGCCGAAGGCGGCATTTTGCGCGCCTACCTGATTCTGGAATCCCGTCATCCCGGACAAAGCGTGGTGCACGATGACGACGCCCTGAACTTTCTTGCCGCGCGTCTGTCCTGTTTTTTCATGCGGCGCGAAGCCGAGGTGGAAAAACAGGTCGCTGCCACGACACTCGCGCGCGCTACCGCGCAACCATTGGCGACGCCCGCCGCGCCTGTTGCCCCGCCCGTGCCGTCGCCGCAGTTGCCGCCGCAGTTACCACCGTTGCCCGCGTCGGAAGCGGAACCCGTCGAACCGGCTTTGCTGGTGGCGGTGTGCCGTGTGAAGGGTCTTGACGCCCATCACGCCATTACCATGATGGGCGGCGATGTCGGGTTATATCTCAGTCTGCTGCCCGTGGTCGTGCGTGAACTGAATGGCGCGGTCGAAGAAATGGCGGATTTTCTGGCGCGGGATGACGCGCGCGCTTTCGCCATTCGGGTGCACGGCATCAAGGGCGCGTTGAACAACGTCGGGGCGCTGGAATTGGGGCGTGTCGCCTATGAGCTGGAAATGGCGGCGAAGGCTGACCGCCTGGAAGAATGCCGGGAACGCTATTCCGAATTTGCCCGTTCATTGCGCGAATTTTCCGGCGCGTTGGCGGACATCCTGAACGGAACGCGGGTGGCGATGACGCGGGGGACATCCAAAGCCAGGGGCGACCCGGACGCATTGTGCGTCGAATTGGCAAATATCCATGCCGCGCTGGAAAATTACGACCTGACGCGGGCGAGCGAACGTCTGGAGTACGCGCGGCAGTTTTCCTATGCGCGCGAAGGGATGCCCGCTGATGAGATGAGCATTGACGCCCGGCTTGAACAGATCAGCCATCTCCTGGAATCCATCGAATATGAAGACGCCAGCGCCGCCGTTGAACGCCTGCTGACCGTATTGAGGGAGGGGGATGCGCCATGAGCCAACGTCGCATCTGGGAAAAACTCCTGCTGTTCATCGCCGCGCCCTTTCTGCTCTGTTTTGGACTGCTGCTGTTTTCCATTCTGAATTCCATTTACACCGACAAGGTGAGTGAGGTGCAAACGGCGCTGTCCTACCACGCACAATTCAATCAATCCCATTTGTTGGGCAAGGTTGACAGCGTTTACATGTCCATTATGACGGCGGCCAATTTCCTGCGTACCCTTGACCCCCGTCATCCAGACGTCCGCAAAAGCGGCGAAAGCGCCCTGTTTGTCATGCTGGATAATCCCGACATTTACAACGCCTGGCTGGTCTATGAACCGAACGCCTTTGACGGTCGTGACGCGGCGGACAAGGAAGGTTATCCCGGCGCGCCCAGTGGTCGTTTCATGCGTTCCTTCAACCGGGGCGCAAGAGGCCCTGTGGTGCTCAGCAACATGAACGAAAGTGTCGTGGACGACTTGCTGCTCTCCCCCTGGTACGCGATCGCCAGGCAAACAGGGCGTCCCTATATCTCCGTCAACGACGATACGACCTACGATTACCTGAGCAATGGCGGCAGACTGGTCTCCGTCTCCATTGCGGTGCCGATTTTTCGGGAGGGTGTCTTCGTGGGTTGCGTGGGCGGGAGCATCCTGATTGACCGGATGATTTCCAGAGGAGAAGAAAGCCTGCCCATCGTCTCCGTGCTGTTTTCGCCCGACTATCAGGTGCGCTTTGCCCCGGACGCGCGCGACGTGGGCAAATTTCTCGACGATATGGGGTTTTCCAGCGTGCAGGTCGTCAAACAGGCGTTTCGGGACGCGCGGCCGCTCTTTCTTTCTGGCGAGCAATTCTATTTTACCGGGGTGAAGTCGTTCGTTTATTTCGCGCCGCTGCATTTCAAGGATTTCGGGGTGACGAGTTATCTGGCGCTGGGTGTGCCGGAGAGCGTCATCGACCGCTCCTTGTTACCGCTTGAAATTGGCGTGGCGGTGGCGCTGATTGTTTTGCTGTTGGTGTTTCTGGCGTTGCTCTTTTACGTCGGACGCCTGATTTCGCGTCCCATTCAGGCGTTGGCGCAGGTGGCAGAAAACGCTTCCCTGGATGGTTGCAGCCAATTCAAGCTGGAAGCGTCGGAGCAAACGGGTGAAATCGGACAAATCACGACGGCTTTCCTGAAGATGGCGACATCCCTGCAAGCCCGCATCAAGGATGAGCATTGGCCGCAGGACATGCTGGAATTGCACCTCATGCTGGAAGATGGCGTGTATCGGGGCGAATCATTCGACAGCCTCTTTCAGCATACGGCTTCCCGGTTTGCCACCTGTTTTGGCGCCAAACGCGTTGTGCTGGAGCAAATCGTGGGCAACGGAGTCAGTGTGGACGGGGGCAGCAACGCGCTGAACGTGGCGAGCTACACGCCGGATGGCGGGCTTTCGCAGGAGCGACAGCCCGCGCTCTGGGCGTCCTTGTGGGCAAACGCGACCAATGAGGCGGCGGCGGAAAAACCGCTGGTCTGGCGTGAAAACACGGATGAAGCGCGGGATGCCGTGTGCGCTTTGCCGATTTGGACAGGCGACAGCTTGTGGGGCGGTCTGGCGCTCGTCTTTTCAAACCCGTTGTCGGAAACCCGGTTGCGGCATCTGGAATTCATCGCCGCCGGGATTGCCTACCTGCTGATGGCGAAGAAGGGGGCGGCATGAAACATCTTTTCATCATCAATCCCACCGCCTGGAACGTTCGGGGGCGCGTGGCGCAGGTGAAGGAAGAAATCGACGCCTGTCTGCGAAATTATCCGCAGCTATCTTATGTGATTCACGTCACCCGCTGGAGTCGGGATGCCGTGGGTTACATCAAACGCTTTTGTCAGCAGGAACCGGGGCTGGTGCGGATTTACGCCGTCGGCGGCGTGGGTACCCTGTTTGAAGTGGTGAACGGCGCGATGGGCTTGCCCAATGTGCAGGTCGCCTGTTACCCGATGGGGCGGAACAATTCCTTCGCGCGCGCCTTTTGCGGTGACGATTTCCATGTCTTCCGCAACCTCGAAAATCTCGTCTTCGCCGACGCCGTGCCGGTAGATGTGATTTGTTGCAACCATAGTCACTGCCTGAGTTTTTCCTTTTGCGGCGCCGAGGCGCTGGCAGGCGTTCATGGCGACGAACTCGTTACCCGCGCGCGCTTTTTGCCGCCGGATTTGTGTTATGCCTATGCTGGCGTCAATTCACTGCTCCGCGCCAGCGCCCTGCGACATTACAACATCACGCTGGACGATCGCCTGAATCTGGATGGGGATTACCTCTCCGCCTTCATCGCCAACCAGCCTTTTTACGGTTATGGTTTTCGTCCCGGCATCGACGCCGTGCCCAACGACGGGCTGCTCAATCTTTACCTGTGGCGCTTGCCGCCGTCGGTAAGCCGCCTGAAAGTGCTGCGCGATTACCTGCGCGGGCAGTATTACAGATGGCGCAATTATGTGGTGCACTATCCCTGCAAGCGACTTGCCATCACTTCGGATGACCTGATCGCCATTTCCCTGGACGGTGAATTTTCCTACGCCACCACGGTGGAATACGAAATCATTCCCGACGGGCTGGATTTTGTCTGTCCGGCGGGGATGAAAGTCCAGAACCTGCTCGCGGCAACCCGCCGCGATAGCGCGTCCACGATGGTGGGTGCATGATGCGATACGCCTTCGACCTCACCCACGAACAGATTTACACGAAGCACATCCGGTACTTTACGGTCCTGCTCATCGTGTCTTTTTCCACGGGCATGGCGATCTATCACGCGAGCTTCTGGCACCTCATGCCCGCCCTGTTCCTCATGCTGCTGCCTCCCGCCCTGGGTCATCTCCGGTTTTCCCTGTCTACCCAGGCCTGGTTGAAGCCCATGCTGATTGTGCTGGCTTACGCCATCACCATGCTCGCGACCAATGGCGGCCCCTTTTATTTCATCATTATCCTCTCCGCTGCCGTCGTTTGCTTCGTCTACCTTGAAGGGCGCAGTTTCCTTTTGTTCACCGCGCTTTCGAACGTTATTTTGCTTTTTCCATTGCTGTACGCTTTTTCTTCAAAAATGATGGAAATGGGCGACATGGTGACGCTCCTGCTGGCTTATGACCTGTTCTGTCTGGTTCTCTACGGCGCGTTACGCATCATCGTGCAACGGCTGGCGGCATTGGAGAAAAACAGCCAGACCTTTGAAACCATCATGACGACGACGCCCAGCTACATGCTGATCAGCGATAACACCGCCGTGGCGCGCTACATCAGCGCGTCGCTCGCGGACTGGCTGGGCATTTCCAAGCGTCTCTACAAGCAGTCGCGCCCTCTGCTCGACCTTTTTTCCAATGGCGAGTTGAAGGCCATTTTTCAGGAAATCATGGAACAGCGCGGCTTCGTGGAAAAAGAATTCACCCTTACGCTTGCCGGACAGCAACACTACTTCATGCTGCGTTCCTCGCCGATGGAAAAAGAGGGCATCGCCCGCTATTTTGAATGGATGGACATCACGCCCATCATGGAAGCCAAGAATGCGGCGGAACAGGCAACGCTGGCAAAGAGCCAGTTCCTGGCTTCCATCAGCCACGAAATCCGCACCCCGATGAACGCCATCATCGGCATGACCGAACTGATGCTCGCCAGCCCCCTTGCCTCCGACCAGAGCGCGCGCGCCCTCACCGTCAAGAGTTCCGCCATGTCGCTGCTGGGCATCATCAACGATGTCCTCGATTTTTCCAAGATTGAAGCGCGGCGCATGGAAATCGAGCGTCGCGCCTTCGACTTCGCGTCCTTCATCTACGACACCGTGAACATGGTGGGCTTGCACTCCACCGGCAAAGCCGGTCTGGCGCTCACCGTGTACATTTCGCCGGAGATACCGACCACGCTGATTGGCGACGAACTGCGTATCCGGCAAACGCTCATCAACATCCTGAACAACGCCGTCAAATACACGCCGGCAGGCTTTATTGCCCTCAGGGTTTGGCGTGAGGCGCTGGAACACAGCGCCATGAAACTCTGCTTCTCCGTGCGCGATACCGGCATCGGCATCAGAAAAGAAGACATGGGCAAACTCTTTGGCGATTTCCAGCGTCTGGACGCCCGCAAAAATCGCAGCATCATGGGCACCGGCCTGGGACTCGCCATCACCAGGCGGCTGGTCGAACTCATGAACGGAGAAATCTCCGTCGAAAGCGAATACGGCGCCGGCTCCACCTTCTCATGGTTCATTTGCTGCGAAAAACAGGCGAACAGCAAAGAAGTCGCCCGCGTCGAAAACCCCGACGCCATCCGGGGCGTGTTGTGCTATGAACCAAAGGAATGCAACGCGCAGGTGATGGACGAAATGTTCTCAGCCCTGCTCGTTCGGCATGAAACCCACAACAACGCCAGCGCCTTTCTGACGCGCCTGGAAACGCGCGATTACAGCCATCTGTTCGTAGAGCAGAGCCTCGCCGAAGCCGTCAAGCCCTTCAAAGCGCCCGGCGTTACCTTGATTCTGCTCGCCAGAGGCGGTGAAAAGCCCGTTGAAGTCGGTCAGGACGAAACGCTGGAACGCCCCATACTGATCACCACCCTTTCCGATATTCTGAACGGCAGGGCGAAAAACGAACGCTACATGAGCGCCAAACGGGAAAACGCCACGCAAATCGGCAGCTTCTCCACCCACGGCGCGCGCGTGCTGGTCGTGGACGACAACGCCGTCAACATCTCCGTCGCCGCCGGACTGCTGCAAAAATACGGCATCGAAGTCGATACCGCGAACGGCGGACAGGAAGGCATCGACAAAGCTGCCGACAACGAATATGACATCATTTTCATGGATCACATGATGCCGGAAGTGGATGGCCTGGACGCCACCCGCGCCATCAGAGGTCTGGGCGGACGCCACGAACACGACATCATCGTCGCCCTGACCGCCAACGCCGTCAGCGAAGCCCGCGAAAGCTTCATCCAGGCAGGCATGAACGACTTCCTCTCCAAACCCATCATCATTTCGCACTTGCAGGAAATTCTGCTGAGATATTTACCGGCGGAGAAGGTGGTGAGGGAGTGATGTTGCGTCGGTCGAAAAAGTGAAGCGTCTTCCGACACTTGGCGGTTGGGCGCGACCTTGGTCTATTTGTCGACAAATAAGAGAACGAAACAATGGCTAAGAAAGCAAAAACACAAGAACGATTGCTCGAATCAATCATGTGGAACTGTCGAAATGCCCTGCGCGGAACGATCGGCGGCAACGGGAAGAACCGCGATGCCGTAAAAATGGGTTGATTAAAGGGGTTATGAAAATGACAAACATGTTGGAGTACAAGCACATCGTGCTTGCCCAAGAATGGAAACAACACCATGCTGATTAACAACGACGACTATTTCCAGGTATTGGAGAACATCAAGGCGCAGATTCAAAACGCCCAGTACAGGGCTGTTTTGGGTGTGAATCGTGAGCAGATATGCCTGTTCTGGAACATAGGAAGGGTCATCATTGAAAACAGCAGGTACGGTAGTGGATTTATCGAGAACCTTGCCCGTGATATCAGATTGGAGTTCCCGAACGCCAAAGGCTATTCTGTCCGCAACCTGCGCTATATGCGCCGATTTGCCGAGATGTTCGATAACATCGAAAATCTGCAAGCGTCGCTTGCAGATTTGACGTGGTATCACAATCAGGCGTTGATGGACAAGACAAAAACCACCGAAGAATATCTATGGTATGCAGCGAAAACTCTTGAAAATGGTTGGTCGAGAAATATCCTTGTTCACCAGATTGAATATAAGTTGTACGAACGGCAGGCGTTAGCGGAAAAAGCGACAAATTTTCGGCAGGCTTTGCCCTCACCACAAAGCGAACTGGCACGGGATACACTGAAAAATCCGTATGTGTTCGACTTCATCGCCATTCGGGATAATATCATTGAGCGTGAAATAGAAAATGAACTTGTAGCGAATATCGCCAAGACGCTGATTGAACTCGGAACGGGTTTTGCTTTTTTAGGCAACCAATATCATCTGACAGTAGGAAACGATGATTATTATCTCGACCTTCTGTTTTATAACACACGGCTTCGCTGCTATGTCGTGATAGAACTGAAAGCTGGCAAATTCAAACCTGAGTATGCGGGCAAGCTGAACTTCTATCTTTCGGCGGTCGACGATATGCTGAAACACGAAAATGACAATCCTTCGATTGGCATCCTGCTTTGCAAAGAGCGGGACAAACTGACTGCCGAATATGCTTTGCGTGACATCAACAAGCCTATCGGCGTAAGTGAATACAAGCTGTCTGACTTTGTGCCAGCAGAACTGGCGGATACATTGCCGTCCGCAGAGGATATCGAAAAACGCATCGAAGGCAAATACAGCATTGAGGAATGATGATGCCATGCGATACGCTGGAACAGCAAACCACTACCGCAACCGCCAAACGCTCGGCGCATGTGGTGCAATTTGCGGGATTTGTGCGTGACGATGGAAAAATATAGACGGTGTCTGCACTTTTGAGCTGGTCGCGCAACACCTATCTTTTCGACAAAGTGAAATGCTAAATGAGTACATTTGGTACGTCTGCAAGCCATTGAAAACGGCGGGTCGTTGTCCTCATCCCAGGTGTTTTCCCCCCGATTTTGATGTTGAACCCTGAACAACCATCACCACTGCGCCAAAATTTCTCACGGTTAACTCTGTTCCATTTGATTGGATTTTGTGCTATTTTTATCATATGAACAGAAATTCACGACGAACTCTAATCAAACGCTTGCAGACAGAACTCCCGCGCGGAGCGCCGTTCGAGCTTTCTGCCCTTGAACCGTTCGGGGTATCGCCTCAACTCGCCGCCTACTATGCCGAGAGCGGTTGGCTCGTGCGTCTGGGGCAAGGGGTGTATGCTTTTCCGAATGATGCGTTTGATGTTTACGGGGCGCAGATATTCCTGCAAAAGCGCGTGTCCGGTCTGCACCTTGGTGGCAGAAGCGCTTTGGTTCTACACGGTGTGCGGCACAACCTTGGGAGCAGGGAGCGTCTGGTATTGTGGGGTGATGTCCGTTTTGCGTTGCCGACATGGTTCACTGACCGTTTTCCCTCGCGTTATGTCCATGCTCACCTGTTTGACTGGTCGGACAGCGCCTTGGCAGGCAAGACGCTCGCCACGCCGCCCGACCTGCCCGAAGGGTTGCGCGTTGCCGTCCCTGAACGTGCCGTACTGGAATTACTGTACGAGGCAGGCGTCAAGCAGAGCCTTGAAGAAGCGCGAAATCTCTTTGATGGTTTGCGCTCACCGCGTCATGAATTGCTCGGACGGTTACTCTCCTGCTGTACCAGCGTAAAGACTGTACGCTTGTTTCTCGCCTGGGCGCGGGAAACCGCTGTGGTAGATGTGGATGACTTGCTGACGCGATATCCGATACGCACAGGCAGTGACAAGCGTTGGATGAGTCGACTCGCCGATGGCACCCTTTTGAGCCTGAATCCATATGGATAAACAATACGCGAATACTGTTCGCTTGCTGCTGGCGGTCGCGCCCGAAGTATTCGCTAACGACATTTTTGCATTGAAAGGGGGTACAGCAATCAATCTGTTCGTGCAGGAGATGCCGCGCCTGTCGGTTGACCTTGATGTGGTGTACCGTCCTTGGCATGTGCCGCGCGAGATAGCGTTGAACGCAATCAACGCGGAACTGGACGCTATCGCGCGGCAAGTCGCGCCGCTTGGCGTACAGACACGACGGGTGCATGGCAAGGCATCCGACGACAGCAAACTGATGGTTGAAAATGATACTAGTCAGGTCAAGATTGAAGTCAACACGGTATTTCGAGGTACGGTGCTGCCGGTTGAGCGCAAACCGTTGAGCGCGAAAACCGCCGACCTGTTCGCGGTTGAGTTTGCGCTGCCAATCCTTGCGCCCGATGAACTCTATGCGAGCAAATTTGTCGCCGCGCTGGACAGGCAACATCCACGCGATTTATTTGATGTGTGGCAACTCTTTGAAGCGGGGGGTATTACTGACGGCATGGTTGAGTGCTTCGTCGTCTATCTCGCCGGTCACAATCGACCGATTCGTGAAGTATTGTTTGGTCACGACAAGGACATTACCTCCGAATATGAACGGGTATTCGTCGGGATGACGGATGTTGACGTACCACTGACGACGTTGCTGGAAGCACGCGCACAGCTTCGGCATGAGTTGTCGACGCGGCTGACCGCTGCACACCGGCAATTCCTCTCCGGTTTTGTACGCGGAAAACCCGACTGGTCACTATTGCAATGCCAACACGCGGCAGACCTGCCGGCGTTGCGCTGGAAACTCGACAATCTTGAGACTTTCCGCAAGCGCAGATTTGATGATTTTATCGAGCAGGCTACCGCGCTCGAAGCAAGGCTGAACCGCCAGACATAGCGCATTACCCGACTCCGTATCAGATTGGGTTGCGTTTCGCTTACTCAAACTACGCTTGCTGCCGGATAGTCAGGAAATTTTCTGGTTGTTCGCACTCAAATCGGATATGTGTTTAATTGTTCCTGTTAATTTGCAGCACCACTTGCATTCAGGATATTCCTTCTGCCAGTCATCGGGCGTCCTGATTGCCATACCATCTGCAATGAGAAAATCTGGCACGTCCTCTACAAAATTTCCATCTTTATCGGAATGTCCTTCCCAATCTTCCTCATAGATACCGATTTCCATGCCCTCATGAAAAGTGATTGTCTCTCTCGCAGAGTTCACTTTGTAATCTTCTTTTGAGCGCAACACCAAATCATGGTCAACCTGTTCATTGAAATCGACGCGAATACGAGGACGGTCAAGATTGGTTTCAATAAATTGTTTTTCCATCAGATTTTCCTTGTTTTTTCAAGTTCTTGCGTGCTTTTCCGATGTTGGTTTTGATTCCTGTTAACTGACCCCTGCATCACTGTTGCCACCGCCCCCAAGAATGAACGCGCTCCCCAGATATTCTTCCCAGTCGGGTTTTTTGCCTGACAACACCATGCCGCTGATGACGCCGACTACGGGGATGAGCCGGGAGGAGAGAGAAGATACGGTGATGGGCAGACGCAAAGCCTGCGCCCTTGTTCAGCGTTTCGCGCAAACCGGCAATGGCGTCGCGGTTGGAAAGACTGGCGAGATCAGCCGCATGGATGAAGGCGGGGAACAGGCAGAAACCAAGGGTGACGAGCAGGCGTGACATGGCGGGGACTCCTGTGTAAAAACTCCCGCGAATTATGAACGGTAATCGGCGTTGATTTTGACATAATCGTAGGAGAGGTCGCAGGTGTACACGGTTGCCGTCTCCGCGCCGCGTCCCAAATCCACGCGCACGGTGATTTCCGGCGCGCGCATGATGGCGGCGCCGTCATCTTCGCGGTAGCTGCTGGCGCGACCGCCGTGTTCGGAAACCAGCGCCGATTTTTCCTGAGATGCCAACCAGACTTTGACGTTTTCCACATCAAGATCGGTGATGCCCGCGTAGCCGATGGCGGCGAGGATGCGTCCCAGATTGGGGTCGGAGGCAAAGAAAGCGGTTTTCACCAGCGGCGAATGGGCGATGGCGTAGGCGACCAGACGGCATTCTGCGCGGGTTTTGCCGCCAAGAACGGTTATGGTGATGAATTTGGTCGCGCCTTCGGCGTCGCGCACGATGGCTTCCGCCAGTTGGCGGGCGACGAGGGTCAGCGCCGCCTTGACTTCGTTCCAGTCCGCTTCCGCGCCGCTTGTGAAGGTGTGCTCGCCTTTTCCGGTCGCCATCATGATGAAGGAATCATTGGTCGAGGTATCGCCATCGACGGTGATACAGTTAAACGAGGCGTCGGCGGCTTCTTTGACCAGCGTGTCGAGCAGCGGTTGGGCGATGGCGGCGTCGGTTGCCAGAAAGCCCAGCATGGTCGCCATGTTGGGGCGAATCATGCCCGCGCCTTTGGAAATTCCGGTGACGGTGAGCCGCTTGCCGCCAATCACGAACTGGCGCGAAACCGCCTTGGCGACGGTATCAGTGGTCATGATGGCATGTGCCGCGTCATGCCAGTGGTTGTCCGCAAGCGTGTCTTTGGCGGCGGGCAGCCCCGCAATCAGGCGGTCAGTCGGCAAGGGTTCCTGAATTACGCCCGTGGAAAAAGGCAACACCTGACAGGCGGCGACGCCCAGCAATTGCCCCACGGCGGCGCAGGTCGCTTCCGCCGCCTGCCGCCCCGCCTCGCCCGTACCCGCGTTGGCGATGCCCGTGTTGATGACGAGGGCGCGAATGTTGTTGGTCGAGGCGGTCGCCAGATGCGCGCGGCAAACATACACCGGCGCGGCGCAAAATCGGTTCTGGGTGAACACGCCCGCCACCGTGCTTCCGGCGGCAAGCTCAATCAGGGTCAAATCTTTTCGCCCCGGCTTGCGGATTCCGGCTTCGGTCATGCCAAGACGAACCCCGGCAACAGGGAACAAGGCTTCAGGGGCGGGAGTGGTGTAATTTACAGGCATGATGTTCAGGTATCAGGTGTTCAGGTGACAGGTAACAGGGATCAGGTGGCAGGTGTTTGGGGGTCAGTATTACCGGCGGCTTCGCCGCCGCAAATGACTGTCACCTGCTCCCTGATTCCTGTCAAGCCAGTTTTCCGTGGCAATGTTTGTACTTTTTGCCGCTGCCGCAGGGACAGGGGTCGTTGCGACCGACTTTGGGGTCGGCGTGGGCGGGGCGCTGTTTGTGTTCTTCGCCCTTGTCCAGCGCCTCGTCGTAACCGGCATGGTGGTACTGCACGTTTTCCACGGCTTCCGGCTGCGCGGCTTCTTCCACGTCGGCCTGGGTGCGAACCTGCACGGTCATCAGTACCTTGGTGACTTCATTCCGCACGATGTCGAGCAGACTTTCAAACAACTCGAAGGATTCGCGCTTGTATTCCTGCTTGGGATTTTTCTGGGCATAGCCGCGCAGACCGATGCCCTGGCGCAGGTGGTCAAGAGCGCCCAAATGCTCGCGCCAATGCGTGTCCAGACTTTGCAGCATGACATTGCGCTCAAACTGGTGGAACACCTCTGCCCCGACCAGCGCGACCTTGGCGGCATAAAGCTCGTCCGCGAGTTTAATCAGGCGTTCGAGCATATCCACGTCAGTCAGCGTCGTGTCCTGCGTAATCCATTGACCCACCGGCGCTTCCAGCAGGAAATCGCTGGAAAGCGCACGCTCCAGCGCGGGGATGTCCCATTGTTCTTCAACAGAGTCTTCCGGCACGAAGCGGCGGAACAGGTCGGCAAGCACACCGTGGCGCATGGCGGTCACGGTTTCGGAAATGTCCGTGCTTTCCAGCAATTCATTGCGTTGGGCATAAACGACCTTGCGCTGGTCGTTGGCAACATCGTCGTATTCAAGCAGTTGTTTGCGGATGTCGAAGTTGCGACCTTCCACCTTGCGTTGGGCGGATTCCAGCGAGCGGGTGACGAGCGGATGTTCGATGGCTTCGCCTTCGGGCATTTTCAGGCGTTCCATGATGCCGCGCAGACGTTCGCCCGCGAAAATACGCAACAGGGAATCGTCCAGCGACAGATAAAAACGCGAAGAACCGGCGTCGCCCTGACGGCCGGCGCGACCGCGCAACTGGTTGTCGATGCGGCGGGATTCATGCCGTTCGGAAGCGATGATGCGTAAACCCCCTGCCGCCAGTACCTGCTCGTGCAACGCCTGCCATTCGGCTTTCAGGTCGGCGATTTTCTTTTCTTTTTCGATGTCGGAAAGGTTCTCGTCCGCTTTGATGGCTTCGGTGGGCTTTTCGATATTGCCGCCCAACACGATGTCCGTACCCCGCCCCGCCATGTTGGTGGCGACGGTAATCACGCCGGGACGCCCCGCCTGCGCCACGATGTCCGCTTCGCGGGCGTGTTGCTTGGCGTTCAGGAGTTGATGCGGCAGCTTTTCCTTGTCGAGCAGACGCGAAATCAGTTCGGAAGATTCGATGGAAGTCGTGCCCAGCAACACCGGCTGCCCGCGTCCGTGACATTCCTTTACGTCGGCAATAATCGCCTTGTGTTTTTCATCGGCGGTCTTGAACACCTGATCGTTGAAATCCTGCCGCACCATCGGGCGGTGGGTGGGAATCACCACGGTTTCCAGACCGTAAATCTGATGGAATTCGTAAGCTTCGGTATCCGCCGTGCCGGTCATGCCCGCGAGCTTTTTGTACATGCGAAAATAATTCTGGAAGGTAATCGAAGCCATCGTCTGGTTTTCGTTCTGGATGGGTACGCCTTCCTTGGCTTCCACCGCCTGATGCAACCCGTCCGACCAGCGCCGCCCGGTCATCTTGCGACCATTGTGTTCATCAATAATGATGACTTCGCCATCTTCCACCACATATTGCTGGTCTTTGAGGAACAGGGTATGCGCTTTCAGGGCGGCGTTCAGGTGATGCATCAGCCCGATGTTGGCGGCTTCGTACAGGCTGCGACCATCGGTGAGCAGCCCCATGTTCACGAGGATTTGTTCGGCGTGTTCATGCCCTTCCTCGCTGAAATGCACCTGATGCCCTTTCTCATCCACCCAGTAATCGCCGGGCGCTTTTTCTTCCGGCGCACGGGTCAACAGCGGCACAACCTTGTCGATTCGCACATACAGGTCGGTGCGGTCTTCCGCCTGACCGGAAATAATCAGCGGCGTTCTCGCCTCGTCAATCAGGATGGAATCCACCTCGTCCACGATGGCATAATTCAGCCCCCGCTGCACACGCTCATTCGGGTTGTAAACCATGTTGTCGCGCAGATAGTCGAAGCCGAATTCGTTGTTCGTGCCGTAAGTGATGTCCGACGCATAGGCTTCCTGCTTGGCGGCGTGTTCCATCTGCGAAAGATTGACGCCCACGGAAAGCCCCAGAAAACGGTGCAAACGCCCCATCCACGCCGCGTCGCGGCTGGCGAGATAATCATTGACGGTGATGATGTGCACGCCCTTGCCGGAAATGGCATTCAGATAGGCGGGCAGGGTCGCCACCAGCGTTTTGCCCTCGCCGGTCCGCATTTCCGCAATTTTGCCGAAATGCAGCACCATGCCGCCAATCAACTGCACGTCGAAATGGCGCATCCCCAACACCCGCTGGCTCGCCTCGCGCACTACCGCGAACGCTTCCGGCAGCAGGTCTTCCAGACTCTCGCCCTCACCATTCGCGTAACGCTTTTTGAATTCATCCGTCTTCGCCCGCAACGCCTCGTCAGAGAGCGCGGCAATGCCTGCTTCCAGCGCGTTAATGCGGCGTACCGTCTGGGTATATTGTTTAATCAGCCGGTCATTGCGGCTGCCGAAAATTTTTTTGAGTAAGCCAGAAATCATCATGTAATGCGCTTACGCGCCCTTGACAGCAAAACGGGGATTCTAGCATGTGAACCGGCGCGGAAATTTTACGGGACGGCATCGCGAAGAAAATTCCCGAAGGCGCGGTGTAGAATCAAAACATAACCCTCACCGGAGTTTCATCATGCGTTCATGGCTGTTTTTCCTGCTGCTGTTCATGTTGGGCGGCTGCGCCTCGCAGGGGCCAATCGTCAATGCCCAACACCGTTCCGACGCCGATTTTACCCGCTACCGCAGTTTCGCCTTCTTCACGCCTTTGGGCACGGACAAGGCGGATTATGCCTCGTTGCGTTCGCAATACCTGAAAAAAGAAACCCGCGCCGCGCTGGAAGCGCGCGGATTCAGCTACACCACCGGGAATCCCGGACTGCTCATCAATTTCCGCTCTGAAGTGCATGAGCGCAGCGCCCCTTCCGCCACCCTGTTCGGCGGCTTCGGGCGCAGACGTTTCGGCTTTGGCATGGGCTACGAATGGCGACGCGACGACATCAATTTCTATCAGGAAGAAGAACTGACCGTGGAGGTCATTGACGCGAAAACCAGAGAAGTCCTCTGGGAAGCCAAAGCCATCGACCGCGCGTGGGAAGACAACCGGAAAGAACTGGAGCCCTCGGTCAGGATTGCCGTGGAGAAAATTTTTAACCAGTTTCCCGAACCGCAAAAAACCAACCCGTAATTCCCACAAACGGTTTGCCGGATTTGAGGATGCCGAAGGCGACATGAATGAGCTTACAGGTGTTTCACGGCGTTTTTACCGCGCAAGATTTTTACATGCCGGGGCGCTTGGCGTATAATTGCGCGGTTCAGTTCAACCAGGACATTTCCAGGGGTTAGCGTTATGAGTGATCAAGGCAAGATGGACTGTGGCAGGCGGCGACTGATTGTCGCCACTTCCGCAGTGGGGGGGGTAGGCGTTCTGGCGGCGGCGGTGCCGTTCGTTTCCTCCATGCTGCCGTCCGAACGGGCGAAAGCGGCAGGTGCGCCGGTCGAGGCGGACATCAGCAAGCTGGAATCCGGTCAGATAATGACCGTGGAATGGCGCGGCAAGCCGGTGTGGATTATCAATCGCACGCCGGAAATGCTGGCTTCCCTGAAGCTGGTCGAAGGCGATCTCGCCGATCCGCCGTCCGAAAAATCCATTCAGCCGGAATACTGCAAGAACGAAACCCGTTCCCTTGCGGGCAAGAAGCCGGAGATTCTGGTGGTGGTCGGTATCTGTACCCATCTGGGCTGCTCGCCGTCTTCCAAATTCAAGCCGGGCGCGGAAGAAGGCATGACTGCCGACTGGAAGGGCGGTTTCCTCTGCCCCTGCCACGGCTCCACCTTCGACCTGGCGGGGCGCGTGTTCAAGAACAAACCCGCGCCGACCAATCTGGACATCCCGCCGTATCGCTATCTTTCCGATACCCGCATCCTCATCGGCGAAGACACTCAGGGGGCTTAAAACATGGCTAGCAACAGCAATTACGAAAAATTCAAATCCGACGGCTCGCTCCTTCAGAACGCGCTGGAATGGGTGGACGCCCGCTTTCCGCTGACTTCCTTGTGGAAGGCGCATCTGTCCGAATACTACGCGCCGAAGAATTTCAACTTCTGGTATTACTTCGGTTCGCTGGCGCTTCTGGTGCTGGTGATGCAGGTCGTGACCGGCATCTTTCTGGCGATGAACTACAAGCCGGACGCGTCCCTGAACGCCGTCGGCGTGCCGGTCGCCTTCGCCAGTCTGAACTACATCACGCATGACGTGAGCTGGGGCTGGTTGATTCGCAACATGCACTCCACCGGCGCTTCCGCTTTCTTCATCGTGGTGTATCTGCACATGTTCCGTGGAATGCTCTACGGTTCTTATCGCAAACCGCGCGAACTGCTCTGGATTTTCGGCGTCCTGATTTTCCTCTGCCTGATGGCGGAAGCCTTCATGGGCTATCTGCTGCCCTGGGGTCAAATGTCCCTGTGGGGGGCGCAGGTGATTGTCAATCTGTTCAGCGCCATTCCTTTGGTCGGCGACCCGCTTTCCATCTGGATTCGCGGTGACTTTGTGGTGGGCGACGCGACCCTGAACCGTTTCTTCGCCTTCCATGTGGTCGCTGTTCCGCTGGTGTTGATTGGTCTGGTGGCGGCGCACGTTCTGGCGTTGCACGAAGTCGGCTCGAACAATCCTGACGGCATCGAAATCAAGAAAGTGGTCAACGAAAAGGGTATTCCGCTGGACGGCATCCCCTTCCATCCCTACTACACGGTAAAAGACATCGTGGGGGTGACGGTGTTTCTGGCGCTGTTCTCCTTCGTGGTGTTCTTCTGGCCGGAAGGCGGCGGTTACTTCCTGGAATACAACAACTTCTTCCAGGCTGACCCGATGAAGACGCCAGCGCACATCGCGCCAGTGTGGTACTTCACCCCCTTCTATTCGATGCTGCGGGCGATGGTGTGGAACTTCTTCTGGCTGCCTGCCAAGTTCTGGGGCGTTGTGGCGATGGGCGGCGGCGTGGTCATTCTGGCGTTCCTGCCTTGGCTTGACCGTTCGCCGGTGAAATCCATCCGCTATCGCGGCCCGATTTACAAGACCCTGCTGGCCATCTTTGTGTTCACCTTCCTGGTGTTGGGCTTCCTGGGTACAAAAGTGCCGGGCTACTATTTCTTCGGCTATGCGCCCGCCACGAATCCTGATGGCACGGAGATTTTCAGCCTGTTGAATTACCTGTTGTCGGGTGATCTCATCGCGCAGGTGTTCACCGTCTATTACTTCCTGTTCTTCATCACCATGCCCTGGTGGTCGAGAGTGGATTCATACAAAACTGAACCGGAAAGGGTCACCTGGAAATGAAAACCATGCGTAACCTGAAAACTTTGTTGGCGGCGCTGCTGTTCGCGCCCGCGCTGGCGCTTGCTGCGGAAGGGGTGCATCTGGATCGCGCGCCGGATGTTTCCGGCGACAAGGCCGCCCTGCAAAACGGCGCCAAACTGTTCGTGAATTACTGCCTCTCCTGCCACGGCGCCAGCGCCCTGCGCTACAACCGGCTGCTGGATTTGGGGCTGACCGAACAGCAGGTCATCGACAATCTGATGTTCACCACCGACAAAATCGGTGATCAGATGACGGTGGCGCTGCGCCCTGCCGACGCCAAAAAATGGTTCGGTGTCGTGCCGCCTGACCTGTCCATCGTCGCCCGCGCCCGCGCTTCCGCCGATGGCAGCGGCGCGGACTGGTTGTACACCTATCTGCGGAGTTTCTACCGTGACGAAACCCGTCCGACCGGCTGGAACAACGTGATTTTCCCCAACGTCGGTATGCCGCACATTTTCTTTGAATTGCAAGGCGAACAGGTGTTGGAAACCGAAAAAGCGCAACGCGACGGCAAGGAAGTCGAGGAGCACAAACTGGCGCTGACGCCCAATACCGACGCGCTTTCCGTCGAAGAATACGACAAACAGGTCGCTGATCTGGTCGGCTTTCTGGTCTGGATGAGCGACCCGGAAGCCGAATTCAGAAAACAACTGGGTGTCGGTGTGCTGCTGTTCCTGGCTGTGCTGTTTGTCTTTGCCTATGCCTTGAAGAAGGAATTCTGGAAAGACGTGCATTAAGCTTTTTATTCCCACCACGGCATCGCGTCCCGGTTTTCCGGGTGCGGTGCCGCATCGTTTTCAGGTCAACCGCTTATGATGAATCTTTATTCAGGAACAACCGATCCTTTCAGCCATCGCTGCCGCATCGTGCTTTATGAAAAAGGCATGGATTTTCAGATCATTGATGTGGATATGTTCAACAAGCCGGAAGAGCTGGCGGCGGTTAATCCGCACAACCGTGTGCCGGTGCTGGTCGAACGCGATCTGGTGCTCTACGAACCCAATATCATCAACGAATACATTGATGAGCGTTTTCCGCATCCGCAACTGATGCCGCCCGACCCCATCATGCGGGCGCGGGCGCGGCAACTGCTGTCCGGCATGGAGCGAGAGATTTTCAGCTTCATCGAACCCGTCGAAAAGAATCTGAAAGGCGCTGACAAGGCAAAAAAGGAAATCGGCGCGCGCCTCACCGAACTGACGCCCATTTTCAGCAAGCAGAAATTCATGCTGGGCGACGACTTTTCCATGCTCGACGTGGCGGTTGCTCCATTGCTGTGGCGGCTCGACCATTACGGCATCGGGCTGGGCAAGACGGCTGCGCCCCTGATGAAATACGCGGAACGCATTTTCAGCCGACAGGGGTTTATCGACGCCTTGACGCCTTCCGAAAAAGCGATGCGGAAATAAAATGAACGCCGAGCAACTGCCCGCCACCAAGCCCTACCTCGTGCGCGCCATCTGGGAATGGTGCGAAGACAACGGCTTTACGCCCTATCTGGCGGTGGCGGTGGACGCCTCCTGCCGCGTGCCGCAGGAATTCGTCAAGGAAGGTCAGATTGTGCTCAACATTGCCGCCGACGCGACGCACAAGCTGCAAATGCAGAATGACTACGTGGGTTTTCAGGCGCGTTTCGGTGGCGTGGCGCGGGAAGTTTACGTGCCGATTGAGCGTATCGCGGCGATTTACGCCCGCGAAAACAGCAATGGCATGGCGTTCGAGGTGGAAACAGCCGCAATATCCGCTGCGCCCGCAGTGGAGGAGAGCAAAGCGCCGACGCCCATTCGTGGGCGGGCGCACTTGCAGCGCGTTAAATGAGCGCGTAAGCATGTATCCGCGTGAGTTTGCGTAAAAATAATGCCCCGTCCTGGCGCGGGGCGTTTTTTTGTCCCCCATTGTTGTGCGCGATTGTGCGAACAGGCTGATAAAACGGGGCGTTATGCATGGCATGGCGATTGCTGAACCCTTGGAGAAAAGATACGGAAGCAGAGTTGGCGCAAGGATGAACATGAATTTTTCCCACTACATCAAGGAAATCGGGCGCGGCGCGCAAGGGGCGAGCGACCTTTCCGCCGAAGACGCCGGACAACTCTATGCCGCCATTCTGGATGGTGGCATGCCGGAACTGGAACTGGGCGCCATCCTCATTGCCTTGCGCCTGAAAGGTGAAACGGCGACGGAACTGGGCGCGTTTCTGGATGCGGTGGAAGCGCGCAGCTATCGGCTGGAAGCGCCCGTTGGCGAGATTCGTCCGGTCGTCCTGCCGTCCTACAATGGCGCGCGACGCGGCGTCAACCTGACGCCGTTACTGGCGATGTTGTTGCATCGTTTCGGTGTGCCGGTGCTGGTGCATGGGCTGCTCGAAAGTTTTGCTCGCGTCAGTTCGGCGCAGGTCTTCCGTGAATTGGGCGTGATGCCCGCCGCCAGTCTGCAACAGGCGCAACAGGCGCTCGATCAGGAAGGGCTTGCCTTTGCGCCGCTGTCCGTCTTCTCGCCCGCGCTGGCGGAGCAACTGGCGCTGCGCGCCCGCCTCGGTGTGCGCCATTGCGCGCACAGTCTGGTCAAAATGCTGGATCCGTTGGGTGGCGCGGGTTTACTGATTGCGGCGGCGACGCATCCGCATTATCTGGACATCATGCGAGAAATACTGTCTGCCAGAAACCGCGCGGCGCTGCTGCTGCGGGCGACGGAAGGCGAGCCGTTCGCCAATCCGCAACGACGCCCCAGGCTCGAATTGCTGCGCGACGGCAACAGCCAGACTTTGTTTGAGGCGGAAGGCGGCAGCATCAAAACCTCGTCGCAACTGCCGGAAGACGCCGACGCCCGTAGCGCGGCGGAATGGATAACCAAGGTGCTGGACAAAAAACTGCCCGTACCCCTGCCGCTGGCGAATCAGTTGGTATGCTGCCTCTACGCCAGCGGTTCTGCCCGCGACCTGAACGAAGCCAAGGCGCGCGTGGCGGCAGGGGGCATCTGATATGCAGCCCCGCGCCCTGATTTTGCTCGGTCACGGCGCGCGCGATGAGCAATGGGCATTGCCCCTGCAAAACGTGCAAGCGCACATCCGCGCCGCACATCCGAGCTTTCGGGTGGAACTCGCCTTTCTCGATTTCATCGCCCCCGACCTGCCGACGCGGGTGGCGGAACTGGCGGCGGCGGGCATGGCGCGCATCATTATCCTGCCCATGTTCATCGCTGCGGGCGGACATCTCAAACGCGACCTGCCGGAACAGGTCGCCGCGTTGCAAGCGCATTACCCGCAGCTTCATCTGGAACTCGTTGAAGCCATCGGCATGGCAACAAGCGTACAGACAGCGATGGCACAGGAAGCCGCGCGCTATCTTGCATGATTTCGATTGGGTAAAACATGAAGTTTGTGACGATGATGTGCGGGAAAATGATTTATGGTGCCCGTTTTTGATTTAAACTGTGTCGTCTAGCTACGTATGCCAATGTCTGAAATACAAATTATGCAATACCATCCGTTAGAACTTGAAGCGCGTGACGCCCACGGTCAATATCTGCTGCATTCGCAGACCGAAATCCGTTTTGTGCTGCGCGAAGTCCTGAACAAGGGCTGTATGCTGACTGTGTATTTTGACATGGGGCAATCCTTTTTTCTGACCTCCCTGCTGGAAGTGACCCCCAATGGTATCGTGCTCGATTATGGCAGCGATGAGAGCGTCAATCATCGGGCGCTACATGCCCAGAGCCTGATTTGTACGACGAGCGTGGATCGGGTCAAGGTGCAATTTGCCCTGCCGGGGGTGAGAACCATTCAGTTTGAAGGCAGGTCGGCGTTTGTGAGCGCTTTGCCGGATGAGTTGCTGCGCTTGCAGCGGCGCGAATACTTCCGCGTCAGCACCCCGATTGCCAAGCCGCTCTGCTGCGATGTGCCCATCGTTGTCGATAACGAGCCATTTCTTCTGCAATTACCCTTGCTGGACATCAGCGCGGGCGGTTTTGGTCTGATGGCGAACACTGATCAGGTGGGGTTTTTCAATCCGGGGCGGGTTTTTGAAGATTGTGTGCTCCCCCTGCCGGATACCGCGCCCATCCATTTGAACATGCGGGTACGCAATGTTTTTGAAGTCACCAACCGCGTCGGCAGCCGCTACATTCGGGCTGGCTGCGAATATCTTAATTTGCCGGGGCTGCCACTGAATCATATCCAGCGTTACATCACGCACCTAGAACGGGAGCGCAAGGCGCGGGAAAACGGGTTGGAGTAATTCAGGTGTCAGGGGGCAGGTGTCAGGAGTGAGTGACGCTTCGCGTCATGGGAATGCGTTTGCAAGCGAGGGGTTTTCAAGGGTTTGAATTTTTCTGCGGCGGCAGCCGCCAACACTGCTGTCACCTGCCCCCTGATTCCTGATAAATCAGACCTGCATGTTCATCACTTCCTGATAGGCGGTTGCCAGACGGTTTCTGACCTGCACCATTTCCTGAAAGGAGATGGAAGCGGTTTGCAGCGCCACCATGACTTCGTGCAAATTCTGGTCGCTGTTGCCAGCGGCAAGATTTTCCGCCATTTGCGCCGCCTGTTTCTGCGCGCTGTTAACCTGGTCAATCGAATTCTTCAAAACCTGCGCGAAACCGCCGCCGCCTGCCGCCGTCGTTTCCGCCGGTTTTGCCGCGTCACCCGTCGCTTGCGCCGCCGTGCTTCGCAAGAGATCCAGCATTTGTCCAATGCCTTGTGTGTCCATGATGAAACTCCGATAAATCTGTTGTGGCGTGGGGTTGCCTCTGTCTTATCTAAAAGCAAGTTCCAAGCCAGAACGCTCAATCCTGAAAATAGCCTTCTTCCTTATACTGCTTTAACTTGTAGCGCAGGGTGCGTTCGGAAATGCCCAAACGCTCAACGGCTGCTTTGCGGGAACCCCTGACTTCCGCGAGGATTTTCAAAATGTGTTCCCGTTCCAGGTCCTTCATATTCATATTATCGGCATTTTTTTCGGGATTGCCCAATTTATTTACCGCGAAGTTGTCCGCAAACGGGGGCGGGAAGGCAACAGCGGCGGCGGGCGTTGCTGGCGCGACGGCACTAATCGCGCCCATCGCGCCGTCGGCAAGCCCCAGATTTTCCGTGCCGATGGCGTTGGCGGGGGCGAGAATCATCGCCCGTTGCACGACATTTTCCAGTTCCCGCACATTGCCCGCCCAAGTGTGCGCGGTCAGCGCCGCTTCGGCGGCGGGCGTAAAACTCATGCCCTGCCGCCCGACCCGCGAACCGTGTTCGAGCAAAAAATGACGCGCCAGCGGCACGATGTCGGCGGGACGCTGGCGCAGCGCCGGAATGAGAATGGGGAAAACATTGAGCCGGTAATAAAGGTCTTCCCGAAACACGCCCCGCCGCACGGCTTCCGCCATGTCGCGGTTGGACGTGGCGATGATGCGGATATTGAGACTCACCGGCTTCTTGCCGCCGACCCGTTCCACCTCGCGTTCCTGCAACACCCTGAGCAGCTTGGCTTGCAGGGCAAGCGGCATTTCCGTGACCTCATCCAGCAACAAAGTGCCATCCTGCGCCTGCTCGAATTTGCCCGCCTGCGCGGTCTGCGCGCCAGTGAACGCGCCTTTCTCGTAGCCGAACAGGGTGGCTTCGAGCAGACTTTCGGGAATGGCGGCGCAGTTGATGGCGACGAAAGGCCCGCCTTTGCGGGCGGAATTCTTGTGGATGAACCGCGCCACCACTTCCTTGCCAACGCCGGATTCGCCGGTCAAAAGGACAGTCGCGTCCGTCTGCGCGACCCGTCCGGCGATGCCGAAAAGATTGAGGCTGGCGGCGTCAAATGCCACCACATCGGTGATTTCGCCGGGTTCAGGCAAGGCGTATTTTTCGATTTGCGCGATCAACGCGCCGGGTTCAAAAGGCTTCAACAAAAAGTCGCAAGCGCCGGAACGCATGGCTTCCACCGCCCTGTCCACATCGGCGTAGGCGGTCATCAGCACCACCGGCAACTGCGGATGACGCTGACGGATTTCTTTCAAAAGCGTGATGCCATCCATCGGCATCATGCGGACATCGCTGATAACGATGGAGATTTTTTGCGTATTCAGAATCTCCAGCGCCCCGGCCCCGCCGGGTGCGCTGAAAACCGCGCGTCCCGCCAGTTCCAGCGTGTCGCAAATCGCCTCACGCAGCCCGGCGTCGTCTTCCACAATCAAAATGGTTTGCTTCTCGGTGGCGCTCATGGATTGCTCTCGTCTTCGTATTCCGCAGAGAATCGAGATTGTACACGGCTTGCGCGATGCCGCTCTACCAATGGCGACGCAGAGCTTCACAGGGGCGCTTATCAATCGCCCGCCGCGCCGACGACAGAGCAACCCCTGCGATCATCACGCCGGAACATGGTATAAAGCAGACCGTTAAATGACGAACAGCAAGCATGATTAACGAACATTCTTTCAAGGCGCTGCTCCCTTCGCTCGGCTTTGACGCCGACGCAAGCGGCAATATTTTCTCCAAACGGGTCAATGATTCGGCGGGCAGCTTGTTCGCTGGTGAAATGAAAGCCGATTTTGTCAGAAAGGAGCTTGTCTATCCCGAAGACAGTGGCTTGAAGGTCAACGGACGCCAAACCTGCAACTTCTCTGCCCCTGAAAACTTTGTCGTCTTCGAGTGCGTTCATCGCCTTCTCGCGCAGGGCTACCAGCCCGCGCACATCGAGCTTGAACATTCCGTTACGGTTGGGCATGGCGCCAGCGGCGGTCGGCTCGACATCTGGGTTAAGGACAACGACGGCAAATCCCTGCTCATCATCGAATGCAAGACCGCCGGAAAAGAGTTCGAGGACGCATGGAAGGCAACGCAGGAAGATGGCGATCAACTGTTCAGTTACGCCAACGCCCTTGACAGCAAAACACCGTTCGTCGCGCTCTACGCCTCGGATTGGGACGGCTCGGAAATCGTTCCCGATTACCGTCTCATCTCCCTGCAAGACAACGAAGAATTCCTGAAAAGTCTTCCCAAAGACGCGCCAAGTTTCCAGAAAGCCGCCACAGCGAAAGAGCGATTTCGCGCGTGGACGGAAACCTACCGGCAGGATTTCACCACGCGCGGTCTTTTTGAGCCGGATATTGCCGCCTACACCATCGGCAAAACCAAATACTCAACCCGCGACTTGAAAGAAGTCGACGGCCCGGAAATCCAGAAGAAGTATCACGAATTCGCCACCATCCTGCGCCAGCACAATGTTTCCGGTCACGAAAACGCCTTTGACAAACTGGTGAATCTCTTTCTCGCCAAAATCGTGGATGAGAACACTAACCGTGACGAATTAAAGTTTTACTGGAAGGGCGCGGCGTATGACGACGTTTTCAGCCTGACTGACCGCCTGCAATATCTCTACAAAATCGGCATGAAGGAATTTTTGGGCGAGGAAGTCACATACATCGACAACAACGACATTGAGAACGCCTTCCACCTTTTCAAGAAGGACGCGACCAAACGAACCATTCTTGCTTACTTTCGTGAACTCAAATTTTTCACCAACAATGACTTTGCCTTTATTGATGTCCACAACGAAAAACTTTTCCACCAGAACGCAGCGGTACTCCTGAAAATCGTCCGCATGTTGCAGGACATCCGCTTGCAGACCGAAGAATCGCACCAGTTTCTTGGCGACCTGTTCGAGGGCTTTCTGGACAAAGGCGTGAAACAGAGCGAAGGGCAATTTTTCACGCCCACGCCCATCGTCCGCTTTCTGGTTTCCGCGCTCCCATTGGAAAAACTCGTCTCCGAAATGCCCAAACCGCCCCGCGTCATCGACTACGCTTGTGGCGCGGGTCACTTTCTCAACGAATACTGCCACCGGATTTTCCCGTTCGTCCGCAAAAAGCACAGACCGGATGAAGGCGCGGAGAGTGTTCCTGACAGGGAAACTTTCCAGAAGTATTACGCCGCTGTCACCGGCATTGAAAAGGAATACCGCCTCTCCAAAGTCTCGAAGGTTTCCGCCTCAATGTATGGGCAAGACGATATCCACATCATTTACGCCGACGCGCTTGCCGCGCATCCTGATGTGGCGGATAACAGCTTTGATGTTCTCATTGCCAATCCGCCGTACAGCGTCAAGGGTTTTCTCGAAACCCTTTCCGAAGCAGACCGCGCCCGCTATGACATTTTTTCCGGTAGCGACGACATCACAAAGAACAACTCCATTGAATGTTTCTTTGTCGAACGCGCCAAACAGCTTCTTGCCCCCGGCGGCGTCGCCGCCATCATCCTGCCATCTTCGGTGCTCAGCAATACCGGCATCTACACGCGGATGCGGGAAATCCTGCTCAAATACTTTGACATTGTTGCCATCGCCGAATTCGGTAGCGGCACTTTCGGCAAGACCGGCACCAACACAGCAACCCTCTTTTTACGCCGCAAGGCGGGCAAACCCGACTTGGCGGAGCATTACCAAAACCGTGTCGAGGCATGGTTTGAGGGCGATTTTTCCAAGGATGATGAATTTGACGATTCGCGCCTGCTCGCTGCCTACTGCGCCAAAATTGGTATCCCGCTTGACGACTACAAAACGCTGTTGGCAGGTCATCCCAACGCCGCGCTGATTGAAGCCGGAATTTTCAAGGAATATCGCAAGGCGTTCGATGCTTCCCCCGAAGTGAAGCGCATCCGGGGAAAACGCCTTTCTGCCCGATACTCGGAAGCCGACAGCGCCGCCGAACTCGAAAAAGCGTGGCTGAATTTCCTGTGCGCTATCGAAAGCGACAAACTCTATTACTTCATCCTCGCGGCGAACAATCCGCAACCCGTCGTGTTGGTGAAAAGCCCCGCCGACAACAAGGCGATGAAAACCTTTCTCGGCTACGAATGGAGTTCCCGCAAAGGCGACGAAGGCATCAAATATATTGGCGCGACAGTTTCCATTGCCGATGACGAAGATGAGGCGCTTTCGCGTAACAAAGGCATTGCCCAAATCAAGACGCCGCTTTTCAATCCCGTTGACCTTGCCGATTCGCAGAAAATCAATTCCATTATCCGCGCCGCGTTTAACGGTAAAACTTTGCCTGTCCCCGATTCACTATCAGAGTTTGTTTCGCGCGCTCCGTTGACAAGATTGCTGGATTTCAGCCGTGTTACGTTTGATAAGGCTTTCAAGACAATGCCTGAAACGAAAATAGAAATCACGAGCAAGTATCCGTTGGTAAAGTTAGACGGGTATGTGAATGTTGAATACGGGGACAGGATTGTTAGAAAGAGCGCCACTGGTGACAAATATCCTGTTTATGGTGGTGGTGGAGAAACATTTAGAACTGATGAATATAACCGTGAAAGCAGGTTTATAATCTCACGTTTTGGAATGTCGCCGGAATGTGTTCGATTTATTGAAGGTAAATTTTATTTGAATGATTCAGGCTTAACTGTTTCCAGTAAAAAAGAGGAGATTATTTCCTCTCGTTTTATTGATTTCTATTTATTCGTTAATCAAGAAACAGTTTTTTTATTTGGACGTGGGTCGGCTCAAAAAAATATGGACATGGAAGCGTTCAGACAGTTTCAAATCCCCCTTCCACCCCTCGACATCCAGCACCAAATTGTCGCCGGGTGTGAAAAAGTGGATGAGGAATGCGAAACCGCACGCAAAACCATTGAAGAAAACAAAGCCGCCACTGAAAAAATCATCCTTTCCGTTTTCGGAAAATATGAAACCCGTTTGCTGGAAAACGTCTGTGATTCGTTCGAGTACGGAACTTCGGCAAAGTCGTCGCCGGTCGGAGAGGTAGCGGTTATTCGGATGGGCAATATTCAGGAAGGTGCCATAGTCTGGAATGATGTGGTCTATACAAGTGACCCAGTGGAAATCGAAAAATATGCTTTGAAGAAAAACGATGTTCTTTTCAACCGCACGAATAGTCCGGTATGGGTCGGAAAGACAGGGCTTTACACGGGCGACCGTCCGGCAATTTTCGCGGGATATTTGATTCGCGTGAACTACCAGCCGACGATGCTCAATCCCAAATTTCTGACTTACATCCTGAATAGCACCCCTATCCGGGAATATGGTTTTTCCGTCATGTCGAAAGCCATTAACCAAGCCAACATCAGCGCCGGATTGCTGAAAAAATACCAAATTCCCGTCCCTCCGCTTGCCGAGCAGAACCGCATCGTTGCCGAAGTCGAAAAATACGAAACCGAAATTGCTTCCGCCCGCGCCATCCTTGCTGCTGCTCCCGCACGCAAGCATGTTATCCTGAAAAACTTTTTATTTTGAAAGGACAAGAATCATGGAAATCCTCAAACAAACAATAACACTCAAAAATTCATGTAATTTTATTAAAAGATCAAAGGATATATTTGCCCCATTGAAAGAAGCTATTACAAATTCACTGGATTCAATATTACAAAGACAAAAGTCAGAAAAAGCGTTTTCTCCCTTTATCTCTGTGTCCGTTCATTTTAAGGGTTCAAAAGATTTGCTTGATAAGGAAACAAACACCCTAGATTTCATATCTGTTGAAGATAATGGAATTGGGTTTACGGCGGAGAATCTGAGTCGTTTCAAAGGACTTGCTGAAAACACAAAAGGATTAAATAACAGGGGGACAGGTAAAATACAGATATTTTCACGTTTCAATGAACTGTCAATAGATAGCACTTTCACAGAAGATAGCACTTTCACAGAAGATAGAAAGTGGAGTGATCTGAATGTTATTTGGAAAATAACTGGCGAATATGAGGATAGATTGATGGAAACAGAAGAGCAATCTGATACAAAGACTGTCGTAAAGATGTCTGGATTTTCCGGCGATGATAAAGAGCAAGAATTTTTCACGAGATATTTGGATGACATAGAAGAGTTGAAGCGCGATGTTATGAAACGTTTCTTACTCCGTCTTTGGTTGGGCAGCGTTGAAAATTCATTGAGCTTAAATATTAAGACATATCTGGACGGAGTTGAACAGGGTTGTTTCATCTTTGACAAGGACAGCATACCTTCTCCCGATAAAAAGGAGAGCGTGTCAATAGATACAGAACAAGCAAAAATCGTTACGACTAAAAATGATATAAGTAAGTTTCGGATCGATTGGATACTGACCGAGCCAAAAAATGAACTGACGATTCATAGGTTCAAACTGCCAAGCAGTGACATGGATGATAATGGCGTTTACATGTGTAGTAAAGACATTGTTGTTGATTCTTTCAGGTTTACGATGATTGGATACAAAAATGCTGACTTTAATGGTTATCGTTATTTATCATGTATCAGAGGTGAAATTCTTGATGACCCAGAGAATGTAAGTCAAGCCGTTGATGGATTTAATTTTCCTTCCAAAAAAGATATTGAAGCGGATATAAAAAATGGTAATGTTTCTTTATTTAATCCAGAGAACAAATTTGTCTTTTGGGATGAAATAAAAAGTAAAGTCGGTGATGGGTTAAAACGGGCTTATTCTGATGTAAGTGGGCTTAGAGAAGCGCATGAAAATGCTATCACCAAGCTGGCTGATCAGTATGGAATATCCACTGAAGATGCGGAAGCTACGACTATTCATTTTAATGACACGGAAGAAGAGATCACTGCAAGCTTGTTTGAACAACAGGCAAAGCGTCTTGCGAAACAAAGCATTGAAATCCAGAAAACCTACGATGAATTGAAAGAATTGAAGATACCGGATTTGAATCCGACTAGCGAGGATTACAGAAGAAAATTCAAAGAAGTCTCTGAAAAATTATTACAGAAAATCCCTCAACAGAATAGAGACGAACTGGCGCGATATGTCATTCGTCGTAGCATGGTTGTGGACTTGCTGAAACTTGCTCTCAAAAACGAGCTTTCAATACAAAAGAAATGGGCAGAAAAAAGGGCTGATGGCGAAAACATTCGGCAGGACAAAGAAGGCATTATTCATGACCTTGTATTCAAACGTCGCATGAAGGGAGCACCCAATGACCTTTGGATTCTAAATGAAGAATTCGTACATTTTGACGGTTGCTCGGATACAGAACTTGATAAATTGGAAATAGGTGGCAAAAAATTATTGCGAGACACCATTGATATTGACGAGGCACTACAGTCGGTTAGAATGGATAAAAAGAAATACTTGAAACAGCGCCCAGATATATTTATGTTTCCTGAAGAAGGAAAGTGTATTCTAGTTGAATTCAAAGCCCCTGATGTTGAACTATCAGAACATTGCGACCAATTACAAAAATATGCTCGACTTATAGCGAATTATGCACAAAAGTCGTTTGTTCAATTCTTTGGCTTTTTAATAGGTGAGACAATTGACAGAAGAAGCATCCCGGGTAGGTATAGTAAAGTGCCTTATGGCAATTATTGGGTTTATCCTGACGAACCAATAAAATCTATTGACGAAACAGAAATAAAAATTGCAAACATATATCAAGAAATAATTCCATTGTCTGAAATCGCCAAGCGTGCAGAAATTCGTAATAGGAGTTTTGCCGAAAAACTTGGCATAACACAGGCTGATTTAGCAAAATCGCAAGAGACTGAAGGAATATGAGTAACCATCGCCGGGCTATCAGTGATATTTTTCCATCGGTCGGTTCTGTGCGTTTTCGGCAGTGTGACGCTCTTTTGCAACACAAAGTCATTCGATAAAGTGCTGTCGTGCACATAAAGTCGTTCCACTTTGTGTGGTCAAGGGGCTATACTTGCAACGAGAAACGGAACAGGGGCAAGGTATGGAACGATACGCAATGCAACGGCTCGTCGCTTGGAAGAGCGGCAAACGGCGACTGCCGATGCTCATTCGTGGGGCGCGGCAGGTGGGTAAAACCTGGCTGATGCGGGAGTTCGGGCGCAAGCACTTTGCGAGCGTGGCTTACGTCAATTTCGACAACAATGCGCGGATGCGGGCGCTTTTTGAGGGCGA